>CAKQKN010000106.1 GCA_934249215.1 uncultured Clostridia bacterium | reverse complement strand
TTTTTTCACCGTTATGCGAAGTTTGAGCGAATAACGGCGAATTCTGAAGCCCGCAAAATCGAAAAACCTATCGAAATTCGTCACTCGAAGAACTCGGAATATCTTTCGATCAATACGCCGAGAGTTTCGTAATCTATAAAACCTTTACCGATCGATACTTTAAGATTTTCACCGCCGACCGCTTCGAATATCGCTTCGGGAACGTCGTATATTTCGGCAAATTCCTCGTAAGTGAACAAACCGTAAGTCGCTACGTCGGCAAGATATTGCGCTTCGTCGATCTTCATCGTCTCGCCGTCCACGTCAAAAATATTGACAAATCCTTCGGTCGCACCCGGCATCGACAACATTCCGTTCACGTATATGCAAAGATGTCCATACGTTACGGGGCTCCATGCGGTCGTGTATTCTTCCGTGAGCGTTACGTTTGTAAGTTGCACCCGCGTCCAAGTCAGATTGCCGCCCTCGTCCGTCGTTTGCTTGTTGAACCAATGCCCGATATATTGAGCCGCGTCCTTACGCAAGAAAACATACTTGTTCAGATCGAAATCCCAAAAAGCGTGTTCGTCGATTACTTTCACGACCGTACCGTCGGAAAATCTCAAATTGATTATCTTGTAGTTCGCGAGCGCGTCGTGGTCGATGAACAATATGGGCGCGGAGTCGAAACTGCCCGTTTTAAGATTCCACACGAGAAGCCTTTCGCTACCCGTCAGCGATTCGACGGGAACTTGCCTTCCGTCCGCGAGCGTGATCATCGTCCCCTCCGCAACGCAAGAGCCGCCTTCGGACGGTTTTGACGATTCATAATACATACCTACAGCCGCATCTGTCAAATAATATTCGTAAACGGGAACACCGTCTTTTATTTTTGCCGAGCCTCCGCAATAAGGGTTTGCCAAATCGTCGTCTTTACACATTTTTCCCGCGATTTGTCCAATACATACCGTAACTTTATAAGTTGAATTTATTCGATCAAATAATAGTGCTCCGTAATTAGATGGACTAGAAATAATACTTTTTTCTGAACCGACGACAGAAACAATCCCACCAAAACAAGCACTACTCGTACCTACCGCCTCGCCATAAATATCTCCGTAGTTTGAGCAATAATTTACTTCATTATTATATTCACCGGCCCAACCGACAATCCCGGCAAATTCCTTACAGTTACCACGTATTATCGCATTATTAGTACAGTTACGCAATTTTCCGTAATTTGAACCGGCAATTGTACCAAAACGGGAATTCCATCCTCTTACATATATATCGGGATTACGTCCCGTCGTGTGGTTAATCGTAATACCCAAAATCAAGCCTTTTTCACTGTTAACAGCACAAACAACGCCAATATTTTTTGTTGACGAACCGTCCGTCGTGCTTGTCGTTTGAAAATATGGCGCAAAACTTCCGTATTTTATTGTCCCGTTATTCGTAATGACAAAACCGTAATCTTTTGATCCGTCAATATTCGTATTATTAAGATAAATCGTATTATAATTCAAGTTGAGGACACCCCAAAACGTTTCACAAATAACGTAATTATCGGCACTTGAAGTTTCATTGATGACTATATTTGAATCAAGCTTGTAATAAAAGACGCGATCATCAGTCGTATCGCTATTGGTATTTAACCCGTCGCTTATCGATTCGCTTATACGGATATTCTTCAAATGTCGCAGGCATGTAATGAAAAACGGATAATAGGAAGTTCCATTCCCGCTTTCAAAAGATCGACTGCAATGAATATCACGAATGTTCTTGATTTGCTGATATACTTCTCCGTTTGCAGGAGCATATATGATAGCCGTTCCGCCCACGGATATTATTTTTATTTCCTTTATTACAATCCGCAAAACGGATACATCTGTATGCGCAATTTCTGATTCAACGTAATTTTTTAAATCATAAGTTCCGCCTTTACGATTGAGAACTATGGTTTTTGCAGTGAAAGCAATAGGCGAAACCACCTGAAAGGTTAGTTCAACAGTTTCCCCTTCGACACTTGAAATTGCTCCATACGTTATCCCGTATGAGCTATCATTTGAATATACTTCAAAAGAAACAGTACTTATATCGCTAATGACGCAAATTTTTAATTTTGCTATTTCAGCACCCCGATCGGAATCAAGATAAACAGCGTTAAGCCCTATTATGTTTGATTTCGTTAAGTTGGTCAATTGACAATCTGCGTTTATGGTCAAAATTCCATTAGCAAAGGTGTATCCGTTATAGTCGTTCGCTTTTTCAAACTTGTTCAAATATACATTGCCTGCTTTTAATTTTACGCTTAATTGCGTTCCTCGACGGGCCACAATCTCATTTGAAGCGACGAATTCCGCGTAATCGTTGATACGCGTGGTCGGATACGTTACGCCGTCTATTTCCCATTGGTAATCGTTTGTATCACGCTCAAACTTAAACGTAACCGTGCCCGCCCCAACAAATCCGAAACACACTTGTTGCGAGGCATTCAAATTCACAAACGTCCAGTTTTTACGTATTTCCACATCCGAAGTTTCTTGAAACACCACGACAGTACAACCTTTGTAACTTAGATTTTCGCCGAGAGAATATTCCAAATAATAAGGAGCAGTTGCGGGAACCTCGAATCTCACGAAAATCTCTTCGTTATTCAAAGTTATCTGATACTCTTGATCCAGTTCGTACAGATCAAGTTCTTCCAAAGCACATGAGAGCTCTAACGTCGAACTACTATTATTTATAATTAAAAAATAATATGTATTTTGTTTAAAATCATAATATATTTTATTCCCGCCATTCGCAGGGTATTTTATCACATTAAACGACTCATCCAGAATTCTGACGCTGCAATTTCCGTTATTAACTTGCACTTTATACATTTTCTCAAAACGACTGTCATATCTGATTACATATTTCTCGGAGCCATACAAAGTAAAACTTTCTACGTCGCCGTATTCTTTAATCGTGCAACCCAAATATTGACCGTAAATCGTATTATTCGAAATATTCACCACGGCAATGTAATACCTTTGCCCGCCGCGCAAGCGAACCGACTCGCAATTATCGGACAACAAACTCCCGTCATCCGCATAGATTCTGACTTCTGCGTTTCCGATTGCGGAAAAATTATATATCCCGGAATACAATGGGGAAAAAGTTATTCTCTGCTTCCCCGAGGGTAATATGTATAAAGGAATTTTTACATCCTCGAAATTATCGGGAGAAAACTCGAAAACGGGTGGCTGATCATCAAAAACGACAAATTGCTTGTGGAACGAAAAATCCTTTCCGTCGGCAGGTTTCGAAACATATTCCATAGAGCCGTAATGCCATGTCCTTCTTACAATATCAAAATCGCATACTTCTGAAACACGAGTTCTGTAGTTCGCGTCACTTAATACTGTAATGAATTCAGCGTAAGACTCTACGTCGGCTGACAATACGATTTCATTATTCGGGACAAACGCCGCAGAACGAGAATAACACGGGTAATCGTTTTGCAATTGTCCGATTTTTGATTGTCTTGTAAAAATATTACTTTCGTTATTTGTAACTATTGTCTGCTCAAAACTCTTTTCAATTATGGTAGTACTGATTTCTATCGCATCTTTAACATATCCGGCAATACCGCCGCAAACAGTATCCAAAAGCTTAATACCGCCGTCAAGCGCTTTTTTACCGCTTATCTCTACTACAGTACCTAATAAATCTTCTTCTGTTGCATAACTGATTTTTCCATAGTTCGCCCTTGATTGCAATATAATCAATCCGTCGTCGCTTTCCATAGAATATCCTCTATCCCCATAATTCAATGCGTTTTCGTTTTGAATATAAGTTAAAAAACGAGGGTTCGCAACATAATAAGTGTATCTCAATTCATCATCAACGGTATCATATTTTCTCCATCGATATTCGCCGTCCGAGTTTTGCGAACGAACAAAACTTTTCTGTAAAATTGGATTTATTTTAATGATATACTCTAGATCCGATTCTTGTTCATTTTCAAAATCGTAAACAAAATCAATCAGCAAAACATCAAAATATTGTCCTTCTTTGACAACATAAAAGCCGTATTCTTTTCCATTATATTGATATGTTGCCGAATAATCCGTTGATTCCATAAACTGACGAGGAATTACTTGTGTAATCTCAGGACAATATGCGTCCATCCCGGAATTCTTTGTTTCAAGAACAAAATCTTGAATTGTTTTATTGGATAAGCTACCATCATCCAACACCAATTTATCACTTTCAGTATATTTTTCTGCAAGTGCAACTAAATCGTATTCCGCATCGGCTTTTACAGCGGTTATCTTATTATTAGATGACAAACCACCAAGAATTGCAATTAAGCATAATATACATAATAAAAATAAACTTTTCTTTTGCATAAACATTATCTCCTTTTATCTTTTTATATTTTCACACTACTGTAACGTATAAAAATACTGTTCGTGGAATCCACCAATCCGAAGTACTACTTGCATAAATATTATAACAGTATTCCCCGCGTTCTTTAACTCGTTTCGGTTTTGGTTCACTTTGTACGCCATTCTCATCCGTATAAAGCAAACTCGATTGAAAGACGTTTGCACCCTCACGATTTGGTTTAATCCATTTTTCGCTCCAATGCGGGTGCTCCGGAAGTTGAAATGCTGCCACATAGTAACGATGTTCTTTTCCGTCGTACTCACGCTCTACTCGCAGCTCCTTCATGTCGGGCGTGAATATAAAATTTTCACCGTCGTCTGATGCAACCCAGATCGAAACGTCATACTTTTTGTTCTTATCTTGATTTTTGTTCTCATTGTTGCAACCGACGAAAACGATCGTCACGGAAAACATAAGCATGATAATTGCTACTACTCTTTTCATTTTTTCAATACTCCTTTTTTTAATATAAGACATCAGAAAAATCTCACATCGGGCTGCACCTCCTCATTTTTTTCAAGACGTAAAAAGGACAATGCATAGTATCTCTTTACGCTCTTCACTTATATGACGAAGGAAGTCGACGTTTTTTATTCACTTTTTTAAAAATTTTTTAAAATATTTTTGCAAGAAACAAAAACACGCATACCATAAAAAATGAAACCGTTCTTTTCATTTTTTTGATACTCCCATTTTTTTAATTAAAAAATCTTTCTTAACAATCAATATATTTGAGCGCAGTATCGCTAAAACTTATTTTATCTAGCATAAGTACACAGTAAACAAGTTGTGGTTCCGTAATCGGTTCCCTTTGCTTTTTTCTAATCGTTATCTCTAAAACGCAATCTTTTAACTCAATGTTTACTAAAGAGCATGAAAAGCTCCCCCAAGCAGAAAAAATGACAATCAATAACGTTTTCGTTTCGAGATCCACGTCGGGAACAGATTCAAAGACCTTGGTCGAAAGCATTTCTTCCGTAACCGGAATTATCCTATACGACGGAAGCGTTGAATCATAAAAATACTTCTCGCTGTTTGGATCATCGGGATTGTATTCTTTATTTTTATATTTAATGTTTATCTGATTTTCTTCCTTATACAAAAAGTCTTCATTTAATCCACAGCCCGCACTATAAACAATTGTGTTGTAAGGAAGTTCCTTACGTTTGCGGCATCCAATACCGCAAATCGTTGCAAGAAACAAAAACATGCATACCATAAAAATTGAAACCATTCTTTTCATTTTTTTGATACTCCTTTGTTTTTATTTAAAGATCAAACATTCTGCTAGGTCTTATCCCTACACCTATAAATGCGTTTTCAATTAAAACGTATACTTCAGCATCGGGCAGCGCCGTCATGCTGATCAGATTTATAAACTTCCCATCTTGTTTTACGGCGCAAATATATTTAGAAGTGTCTTCAGTTTCAAGAATATACTTTTTTTCGTCGATATTTCCCGAAACATAATACGGACTTCTGTCATAGTAAATTACTTCGCCGTTTTCATCAAAAATAGGCGTTCCTTTACGAGAGCTTGATGCCCCGGGAATCCAATCGGAAAGACTATGTCCGTTTTTATCAGCAATATATGGGCTCCACGGATGACTTTTATCGTAAACATCCGAAGTTTCAATGTACATACTTTTATGAGCTTTTAGACAAGCTGCAAGAAAAAACGGTTCGTCTTGAAGAAAAATAAACGTAAAGCCATCGGGATCATATTCCACCAAAAACATCTTTAGTTCCTCGTTTTTTCCATACAAAGGATATACCTTAAAATCTTTTTGTTTTTCATCACCCGAATGTTTCCGTTGGTAGCGTTTTTCTATTCTTTCCGAAATTCTCTGAATATGCTCTTCTTCAGAAAAACTACTTACCTTGTTGCAACCGACGAAAACGATCGCCACGAAAAGCATAACCATAATCATTGCTACTACTCTTTTCATTTTTTGAAACTCCCATTTTTTTAATTAAAAAATCTTTCTTAACAATCAATATATTTGAGCGCAGTATATCTCCGTTAATCTTTTCTATATTTTCACACTACTGTAACGTATAATAATACTGTTCGTGGAATCCACCAATCTGAGGTACTGTCTGCATAAATATTGTAACAGTATTGCCCACGTTCTTTAACTCGTTTCGGTTTCGGTTCACTTTGTACGCCATTCTCATCCGTATAAAGCAAACTCGATTGAAAGACGTTTGCACCCTCATATCTCGGGCTAAGCCATTTTTCACTCCATTGAGGGTGCTTTGGAAGTTGAAATGCTGCCACATAGTAACGATGCTCCTTTCCGTCGTACTCACGCTCTACTCGCAGCTCCTTCACGTCGGGCGTGAATATAAAATTCTCACCGTCGTCTGATGCAACCCAGATCGAAACGTCATACTTTTTGTTCTTATCTTGATTTTTGTTCTCATTGTTGCAACCGACGAAAACGATCGTCACGGAAAGCATAAGCATGATAATTGCTACTACTCTTTTCATTTTTTTCAATACTCCTTTTTTTAATATAAGACATCAGAAAAATCTCACACCGGGCTGCACCTCCTCATTTTTAAAGACGTAAAAAGGACAACGCATATTATCTCTTTACGCTCTTCACTTATATGACGAAGGAAGTCGACGTTTTTTATTCACTTTTTTAAAAATTTTTTAAAATATTTTTTTATGCGCCTGCGGCTAGATCCTTCGGAAGCCGAACAAGCGGGCAAGACTCAGGATGACGGGAGCGCATTGTTTTCATTCTTTTTCTCCTGTTCTTCTTTTTGTTTTGCTTCTCTTAAAAGAGCTTTATTGTAGTTTTCTTTTAATCCTTTTATTCCTTTGTAAAAAATACAGCTGATCATAAGAATCATTAAAAGCGGGAAAAGAGCTCCCCACCAAGCCAACTTTATTGCGCATACCAGCGCTGTAATAGCAAACCCGACCGAATCTAAAATCCATATAAAATAACAATATTTTATTCGATTTTCATAAAACTTGCTTGGCAAGTTTTGATATACTTCTTTTCGGGATTTATCATAATCCTTTAGCCAATCAAACATATTCTTTCCTCGTTTGAAAATTAGAAAACAATGCTAATTTTCTTTTCATTTTTTCAATACTCCATTTTTAATATAAGACATCAGAAAAATCTCACACCGGGCTGCACCTCCTCATTTTTTCAAGACGTAAAAAGGACAATGCATAGTATCTCTTTACACTCTTCACTTATATGACGAAGGAAGTCGACGTTTTTTATTCACTTTTTTAAAAATTTTTTAAAATGTTTTTTTATGCGCCTATGAACGGATTTTTCGCAAGCCGAATAATCGAGCAAACATATATTTTTTGAAAAATGCGGCGCATTGATTTTCTTTAGTCAACACGCCGCATCTTAAGCCGTTTATTTAAAAAATTCGTTAAAAAAGGGTTCTATATCTTCAACAAAACAAGTGTATTCCATGGCATAGTTTACCGAATTGTAGTTCGCGCGCAACTCGTATACGTACCAGTTTTCTTCCGGATAGGATTCGACCAGACGATAACGCACGACGGCACCGTTCGATTCGTAAGCTAAATCGTATTTCGGGGAATTTAATTCGAAGTTTTTTACGCTGTCGGCATAAAAAAGTATGGACAAGATGAACGTGGGCTCGTCGGCATCGTCAGAAAGTTCTATCGCACCGCCGCCGGTTATACCGTCCCTGGTTTTTAGCAAACAGCAATTCGATCGAACGAAACGAGAAAAGTCAACGTGTTCGATCTTCTCTTTGTCGAGCGTTTCAAAAAACTCGGTTTCGGCAACGGCAACCGCGCCGAACTGCTCGAGAAAATAGGACTGTTCTTTATCGTTGTTGCGCTTTATGGCTATCGGCAACAAGATCGAACAACCTATAATCAAAATTGCCAGCGACGCCGCCACCGCAATCAGACGATTGAAACGCTTGCGTTCCAAAACTTCCCGCGAGTCGACTTTGTGCTTTATGTCGCTCCATACCGAAGAAAATTCCCTTGTTTCGATATTCTCCGCACTTTTCTCGATTCGTTGTTCAATATCCCTATCTTCCATTTTGTCCTCAACTTATGTCAACGGAAATCGCGCGGTCAATCTCGCTTAATCCGCCGTTGATATTCAGATAATTCAGTAAGTAATCGGTTAAACCGGTCGAAACCTTTAAATAAATTCGCGTATCCGTCACTTGTCCCGCCGAATTGAAATATTTATGCACTTCATAGCCGCAACCGACGACAACATGCGGAGTCTTCGAAAAATCGCTCTTTATCGTGTCGGTCGTCCCCTCTTGCGTTATGTAATCCTTTATCGCAAAACTACTCAGAAACAACACCACGGGCTTGTTATTTTCGACGGACGTTTTATATTTTTCGAAGTCAAACTTACCCGACGATAAAACGCTCGTAGTCGAATATGATCGACCTTTACTTTTTACATATGTATTCATTCCGTCTTGAAATTCGGAATAGTCGTGCCGAGATGTTCGCGCTCGCCACCCATCAGATCGTATAATTCGCTCGACAAATCCAATATGTTTTGGGAAAGGGCTTTATATTTCACCCGAGTTCCCAATCGCGTGTAGACTTGATAATTCGGAATCAATTCCTCATAAAATCTGTCGTAATAGCCGAGCACGATCGTCCCCGCAATTGTGGCGCAAGTCGTGGAATCCGGCGTGCCGTAATAACTCGGCAAGTCATATTGTATACTATATGACGAAACGTCTTTGCTTGCGTAGCCGACGGTCTGGTAACGAGATTCGAACTCTCGAAGCCCGCGATAGCCGAAACCGCGCTCCGAAAACTCCGCGACGAGCGTCTTTTCCACAAGATCGCCGCTCTTCAGATCGTAAAAATCACCCGACCTATAGTCGAGATATACTCCGTGAGTCACATACACCGGAAGTCCCGAGCTTTCGCGAAACGGCGACGGCTTGTCGTAAAACAGTTCTTCCACTTCGAAGAAAGTTTTGTTTTCGCCTTTGATTTCGGCTAATAAAGCATAGCCCGACGCGTTGCCGATCGTAAAAGCGTATTGTATGCCGCTCGTCTGCAATTCCGCGTCGTAAAGCGGCGAACGGGAATATTCGACGTTTCCCGCGAAATTTGCGTCGGATAAAATGAAATCCAGAAAACTTCGATCCGCCAAATCGACGTTTTGTTGCGCAAAATCCGCGTTGTTCATGCTTTGCACTGCGGTCTGTCGCGTTTCCGCAAGCCCCGCCGTTTCCGCTTTTGTCGTTGTCGGACGAGCAAAGGACACGGACAATAAACTTAACGTTATTGCCGCCGCGATCGCAAATCCGACTGCTTTTGTGTTTTTCATACTTAACCTCCTATTGGTTCTTCACTTATATGACGAACCGATAGGCGGTTTTTTATTCAAAGAAATAAAAAAATTTTTACTTTTTTATTTTTCGCAGATTTTACGACGAATTTTGTGGCAAATTTATGACTTTTCTTCTTTCTTTTTTATTTTATCCAACGCTCTGTAATAAGCGGAAGTCACGGTCGAAAGCGGTTTGCGGAGTTCGTCTGCAATCTCGTCGAACGTATAAAGCAAAACGAATTTGTATATCATAATCGTTTGCTCCGTTTCGGATAAATCTTTTATCTTAAAGTAAAAAGAATGTTCGTCGATTACTTTTTCTATCTCGCCGTCAGTCCATACGGTTTCTTCGTCAAGCGGAAGCAATTGCCGCTTTCGCATTTTATCCTTTGCCGTATTGACGGTCATAACATAAATGAAACCGTCGGGATTATCGATTTCGACGTTGCACTTCGACAAGTTCCAGACTTTTACCAGAACCTCGGACACAACTTCTTTAGCCATAACCTTCGAACGGCAAAAGACTTCCGAAGTTATCGTGAGCATTTTTGCATATTCGTCGTAAAACAGACTCAACCCATTTTTCGGATCTTGTCGCATCTTTTTCATCAGTTTTTTAAACTGCTTTTTCTTATATTCCTTGCACTTATTCAACATTGAAGATTCTTAAAAATGATTGATCCGCACTCGATCTATCTGTTGACTAAAATGAGTTTACAGTTCAAAAAAATGAATTTACGGCTCAGACGTCGAAGTCGGGGAAACTGCCTTTTAAACGGACGAGTTCAATAAGCATTTGCGCCGTCGCGAGGGCGTCGCTGTAGGCACGGTGGTGCAAAAATTCGATCCCGAAATGATCGCACACGGTGTTCAGTTTGTGGTTGGAAAGGGACGGCAGAACGGCGCGCGACAAAGCGAGCGTGTCGATGCCGCGGTTCGAATAAAGATAGCCGCAAGGCTTGGACATGTTCTTGATGAAAGGATAGTCGAAGCCGATGTTGTGAGCGACGATTATGCTGCCGTAACAGAATTTATAAAGATCGCCGGCGACTTCCGAGAACACGGGGGCGTCCGCCACCATTTCGTCGGTTATACCCGTGAGTTCGACGACGATTTCGGGGATCTTGCGCTCCGGGTTGACCATAGTTGCGAATTTTTCGGTTACTTTGCCGTCGACGAGCCTTATCGCGCCGATTTCGGTTATGTGGTCGTCCGAGGGGGAAGTCCCCGTCGTTTCGAGGTCGATTACGACGATGTTAGTACCCTTGAAGCATTCGGGGATGCCGATATCCGTGTGAAAAAGACTGGTCTGGCGAACTTCTTCGACGGGCGTCGGGCTGACGACGAGATAACTTTCGGGCGCGCGGCGGGATTGCCGTTCCTGATAGACGAAATCCTTGGGCAGTTCGCAGAAATTGATCGATTTTATCGAGAACCGGTGGTAGCCGGCGTCGGTTACTTCGCCGTGACCGAACATTATGACCTCGCTCCCCTCTTGCAGTTTTTCGAGTTTTTTGAGAGTGGCTTTGTTGTCGGTGAAAAGCGAGCCGGACATTCTGCCCGTTCCGTCGTTAAGGTCGTAAATGAAGAAAGGCTTGCCCGTTTTCGTCATTTTTTCGCGGATGGATACGATCTTGCCCGCGATATAGAGATCGCCCGTTCTTTCGGCGGCGTCCTGTATGTACATGACCTCGTTGGTTTCGTCGTTCGAAAGCAAGCGCGTCACCGAGTCCACCTTGAAATAGCGCGGGGGGATGGCTTCGATGCGGGCGTAGTCGATCTTTTCGTCGGCAAGCACGTCGGACGCGTCCACGTCGGCGCGAGGAATGTATTTTACGACGAAATCCTCGCAGAAATACCCTTTCAGATATTCGCCGAGCGAAGTTTCGAAATCCTTTGTTTTAAGGTACGAGCAGACGTCCGCTTCCGCGCTCACGTCGATGAAGGCGACGTTCTCGCCTACCGTGACTTTCAGGTCGGATTCGGTTATTCTGTCCCTTACGGGCGTGCAAGTTTCGTTTATGAAAGCGCAAATCCTGCGGGCGGCGACGTCGGGCGTGCATATCGTTTTACGTATCGTTACGCTGACGCTCGCGAAAGGCAGTTCGTCCTTTATCATTTCGGCGATTTTGCGTTCGTCGTCGGCGGTGAAATGCTTGCTTAAAAGAAAGGTTACGGTTAGTTTTTTCGCTTTTTTTTCGTAGACCGCTTCTTCCGCTCTTATTCTGCCGAACCGTTCGTCGGATTTTCTTATTTTATCGATTATCAAACTCATTTTGTCGTTACCGTTTGTCGTTAATTGCTGTTTGGGGTGTTGTTTTTTGCGCGGTTTTGCTTTTCCGGGGGCTTTTTGCGCCGCTTTACGGTTCGCCGCACGAGTTAAGAATTTCCTTGTGTTTTAAGATCTTCGCGCGTTTAAGGCTTTCGCGCGGGTTAATTTTTCGTCAGTTTTTCGATTTCCTCGAGGAATTTTTCTTCGGCTTCGGCGCACGGCACGTTGGCGATTATTTCGCCTTTTTTGAAAATCACGCACTTTTCGCCGTTGCCAGCGATGCCGACGTCGCACTCTTTCGCTTCGCCGGGACCGTTGACTATGCAGCCCATCACCGCGATTTTAAGCGGTTTTTTTATGCCGATGACTTTTTTTTCGACGCGTTCGGCAAGGCCTATGCTGTCGTAGCGCGTTCTTCCGCAAGTCGGGCATGCGATGACTTCCGCGCCCTCTTTTCCGAGCCCGAGCGCACGCAGAAGTTTTACGCCGGCGATTACCTCTTCTTCGGGAGGCGCGGCGAGCGAAAACCTTATCGTGTCGCCGATTCCGTCGAGAAGAAGGCTGCCTATGCCCGCGCTGCATTTGATAAGACCGCTTTTGAGCGTGCCGGCTTCGGTTACGCCGACGTGAAGAGGATAGTCGCATTTTTCGCGAAGGTAGCGGTAGGCTCCGACGGTCGTCCGAAGGGAGGACGATTTGGCGGAAAGCACTATGTTCCGAACGCCGAACTTTTCCAGAAGAGCGGCTTTTTCGAGCGCGCTTTCGGCAAGAGCGACGGCGCCGTTACCGTATTTTTCGGCGAATTTTTTCTCCACGCTTCCGCTGTTCGAACCCACCCTGCAAGGGATTCCGCGGTCTTTGAGCGCGCGGGCGACCTTTTCGACGTTGGCGTCGATTCCGATGTTGCCCGGGTTTATGCGAATTTTGTCCGCGCCGCTTTCGATCGCGGCGAGCGCAAGGCGATAATCGAAGTGAATATCGGCGACGAGCGGCAGATTTATCGATTTTTTTATTTCGGCGATCGCGCTCGCGTCGGCTTCGTCAAGCACGGACACGCGCATTATATCGGCGCCCGCTTTTTCGGCGGCGTTTATCTGCGCGACCACCGCGCTTACGTTCGACGTGCGGACGTTGCACATCGATTGCACCGAAACCGGATTGCCGCCGCCTATGCCGATTTTTCCGACTTTTACTTCAAACGACATGTTTTACCTTCTTTACCATCTTTCAGAGAACTTTTTTCCGCGCGGCGATTTTGCGCACGGAAAATAAAACGACTGCGCGGACGAGTTCGTTTTCGTTTATGCGCAATTTATGCGCGCTATCATGCGTTGCGCCGCTTATGCGCGCGGCGAAGCGTTCATTTCGTAAATCATACGAAGCCCGACGAGGGTGAGCGTTCTGTCGGTTACGTCGATGCACGATTCTTCGGCGATTATCGAGCCGAGCCCGCCCGTCGCGACGACCATACAGCCGTCGTCCGCTACGCCGAGTTCGCGTTTCATCCGCGAAACTATTCCGTCGACGAGCCCCGCAAACCCGTAAAGAAGCCCCGCTTGCATGTTCGTTACGGTGTCCTTGCAGATGACCTTGCCGGGGAGTTCGAGTTCTATGTTGGGGAGTTTCGCAGTGCCGTTGACGAGCGAGTCGAGCGAGCCTTTTATGCCCGGGGCGATGACGCCGCCGATCAGTTCGCCGCTCGCAGAGATTACGTTGAAAGTGGTCGCCGTTCCGAAGTCGATGCAGATGAGCGGTTTTTCGCCGCCGTAAAGTTTGTAAGCCGCGACGGAATTGACTATTCTGTCGGCTCCGACCTCTTTCGGACTGTCAACCCTGATATTCATTCCCGTTTTTATGCCGGGACCGACGACGAGCGGTTTTTTGTTGAAATAATATTCGCACATATGCTCCATCGTGTAGTTGAGCTGCGGGATTACCGACGACATTATGATTCCGCTTATCGACGAGCGTTTTATGGAAGCGGACTCGAGAAGATCGCGGACTATCACGCCGTATTCGTCGGCGGTCGAACTGCGCTTGGACGCAACCCTGAACGAAGCGACCAGTTTTTTGCCGTCGAATACGCCGTATTTTATGTTCGTGTTGCCTATGTCTATACACAAAATCATTTGCTTTTCCTCTTTTTGGTTCGTATATATTTCAGTTCGTATCGGTTGAAAATCTTATCTGTCGGAATTTAGTCACGATTGACCGGCTCCGACGCGTCGTCGGATTTCTCGGATTTCTCGGATTTTTCGGATTTTTCGGAATCGTCTGCGTTCGGGTCGGGTTTGACGGTCGAAACTTTTTTGCCGACGACTTTCATTACGGTGAAAAGAATCGGGGTCGCGACCGCGTTTACGGCAAACTCCGCGATGAAGTTTATGCCCGCGCAGCCGATGAACAGAAAGTTCATAAACGCGGCGCCGTTTTCGATGAAACCTTGTTTGATGAACGCGGCGGAAAAAGACGAGCCGAAAACGAGCGTCAGAAGTATGAAGATCGAAGTGTTTACCACGGGCGCGGAAAGCGCGGCGACGACTATGCCCGCTTTCTCGTTTTTCTTCGAGATCGCGTTATATAGCAGACCGGGAACGACGCCCGCAAGAATGCCTTTCAGAAAAATTATGAGCGTCGTCGCAAAAGGATTCGCCGTGAACATAATGTACGTGAATGCGTTTGCGCCCGTTACGCCCGTCAGAAAAACTATCAAAGAAAAAACGAAGCCGAGAAAGCCGCCGAAAAGCGGACCGAGCATGCACGAGCCGAGAACGATCGGTATCAGGACGAAAGAAAATTCCGTCGGACCGATTTTGATCGAGCCGAGCCCTGCCTGAAGCAGAACGACGAATGCGGTCAGAACCGCGAGCATGGCAACGTTTTTTGCCGAAAAAAGACCTTTTTTTACGTTTTGCATAGTAACCTCCGTTCGGATTCCCTCGCCGTTTCGTTTTCCGTTTTCGATCGCAATGAATACGATACTGCCGTGAAGCCTTAAAACGATACGCCGTTCGGGATACCCGTCGAACAATAAAAAATTATTTTCGGTCGTTCCGTTTTTTCGTGAACGCCGTCTTATATTATATTATAACCCGCAAACAAATGCAAACGTTTTTTTTGCATAATCGATTTCGGCGTGTAACACAATCGGGCGGCACGGCGTAATATGTAATGACGGCGATAAAAAGCCGAAAACATAAGGAGAAAATATTATGACGAACTGTTTCGGAATGCTCGACAATAACTGCTATCTCTGGCTGCTTATTATCGTTTTCCTTTGCTGCGGCGGTTGCGGCTGCATAAGCAATCTTCTGGACAAAATCTGCGGCTGCGGAGCCCTCCTCCCCATACTACTCGTTCTTTTATGCTGCGGCGGTTGCGGCGATAAAGGTCCGAGAGAACCCAAGTTCCCCGGTTGCGGTTGCAAATAATCGATTCGAAGTACATACAAAACGTCGCGGTTTACCGCGACGTTCTTTCGTTATATACGGGTCTATAAGTCGATTATCAGGTATTTCGTCCATCGGCGGGCGGGGTGTGCGTTACGGGAGCGAAACGAGCTCGTCGATCGAATAGACGTATTCGCCCGTTTTAAGACGATAATAGTAATTGAAAAACTTGAGAAGGTATTTAAGCGCAGATTTATCGCAGAAATCTTTACCTTCGGACACGGCGGAAAGGGCGATTGCGGTGCAAGGCATAATTTCGCGCATTCCGTCCGAAAAACAGTCCTCGCACACGACGACGCCGTCGTCGGAATCGAAATAACACTTTTCGAAGTCGGAAGCGGCTTTTCCGCAACATGCGCAAGCCCCCGAACCGATCGCGTAGCCCGAAATTTCGGTTTCTTTGAAAAGAAAATCGGCAAGGACGCGCTCGGGAAGCCCGTCGCCGAAATTTAATCTTTTAAGACTTTCGACGGCAAGGACGAAAGTGCGCTTGTCCGGCTCTTCGTCGCGGGTGAATTTGAGCAGAAACTCAAGAATGCACGCGCCCGCATAAAACGCGTGGAGATCGAGCCGTATTTTGTAAAAACTCTCTATCTCGGTGGCGCCCGTGACAGTCATGCGGTCGCCGCTTTCGTTTATCACGTATTCGGCAAAACAAAAAGGCTGCGCGCAAAAACCGAGTTTTGCACCTGCCTTTTTCACGCCGCGCACGCATACGCCGATAAGTCCGCGTTCGAGCGAATAAAGCGTAACCATCTTGTCGTTGTCGCGATAATCCACGCATTTAAGCGCCAAAGCGTTGACCTTGATTTCCATCGTGCGCTCCTTGTGTCTTACCCGCCGACTTATTTTAAATCGTTGCCTTGTCCGACGGGGTTTTTAAGTTTTTTATATAGCGAATAGTAAGCGGGATTGCCCGTTTTTTCAAATATTTCCCATGCTGCGTCTTCGGGCTTTTTCGGTTTTTTGCTCATAGTCGTATGATGCTCAAAACTGCGTTTTTTATTCGCCGAAAACGAAAATTACGAACGAGATTTATTCGTTATTATTAAGCACAAAAGTGGCGATAATCGATATATAGGTCGATTTTTGCCGATATGCGCAAGAGTGCATCCGAATTTTTAAACGCCGAAAAAGCGCTCGTCAGATTATGCCGTCGTCGCCGTCGTAGCCGTATTCGTGCAGGCGGTCGGGACGATTGCGCCAGTCGGTTTTTACTTTCACGTAGACTTCAAGAAAGACTTTCGCGCCGAGGAATTTTTCCATACCCGCGCGGGCGAAAGCCGCCGTTTCCTTAAGCGCTTTGCCCTGCTTGCCGATTATTATCGCCTTGTGGTTGGGCTTTTCGCAAACGATATCGAGATTGACGTAGTAACTGCCGCTTTCCCTGCGTTCGAAAGTGTTTACGACGATCGCGACGCCGTGGGGAATCTCCTTGTCGTATTTCAAAAGGATTTTTTCGCGCATGATCTCGGCGATCATGAACTTTTCGCTCTTGTCGGAAATTATGTCCTCGGAGATGATCGGATCGCCCTCGGGCAGATTTTCTTTGATTATCCCGATGAGTTTTTTGACGTTTTTGCCCGTGCGCGAAGAGATCGCGGTGACGCAGACGACTTTGTCCTGCGGGAGTTCGCCGATCGCGGCGACGGTTTCGGGAATTATGCCCTCGCCCGTTATGTCGAGTTTCGTGAGCGCGATGATTATCGGGGCGCTGCTTCTTGCGACAAAGCGGTCTATAAGTTCCTTATCTTCACTTTTGAGCCCGTCGTGAGAGTCGACGAGCATAAGAATGAGATCTACGTCGTCAGCCGTTCTGACGGCGGTTTTTTGCATGCGTTCGTTCAGAAGCGACGACGCTTTATAGATGCCGGGGGTGTCCTGAAAGACTATCTGGCAGTCATTTGAATTGTATACCGCGAGAATCCTGTCGCGGGTGGTCTGCGGCTTGGGCGACACTATGCTTACTTTTTCGCCGACTATTACGTTTATTAAAGTCGATTTGCCGGCGTTGGCTCTCCCGACGACGGCGACCGTTCCGCTTCTCATGTGATACCTCTTTCTTGTCGTTTATCTCGTTTTGTCGAGAACGGTGAGAATTTCTTCCTCTTTTTCGCGCATTTCCGCTTTGTCCGCTTCTTCCATATGGTCGTAGCCGAAAAGATGAAGAAGTCCGTGGACGGCGAGATAATAAATTTCGCGCTCAAACGAGTGACCGAATTCCTCCGCCTGCTCTTTCGCTCGGTCGGTGCAGATCATTATCGAGCCGAGAAAAACCGAGTTGGTTTCGGGATCGATATCGAACGGATAGTTGCGCCTTTTTACGATTTCGCCGGCGGTGACACCCGCGGCGGGGTAGGACAAAACGTCGGTAACGGAGTCAACCTTGCGCGTTTCGGCGTTGAGTTTTTTGATTTCTTCTTTCGAGCAAAAGCAGATTTCAGCCGAAAGACGAACGGTTTGCTTAAGCGTGCGGCAGACCGCTTTGCCAAGCATATCCGCGTCTATAAGTTGATTATCGCAACATATTATCAATTCGCCCATAGTTTTTCTCCGCTTATTTGTCTATTTTGCCGACGCCGACGTCTTTTTTGAGTTCGGGGTATTTTACCCTGTCGTGGTAAACGCCGCCGAGGCATTGCGTTATCGTGTCGCGGATTATGTCGAGTTCGCGGATGGTGATGTCGCAGTCGTCGAACTGACGGAATCTGATGAGTCTTTCGTCGATTATCGACTGAACCATTTTCGCAACGTTCTGACGCGAGCGATCGGAAAGCGATCTTACGGCGGCTTCGCAACCGTCGCAGATCATGATTATCGCGGCGACTTTCGTCTGCGGAATGGGCCCGGGATAGGAAAAATCCTTTTCGCGGAGTTTTTCTTCGGTGTATTTGGACGCTTCCGAGTAAAAATACCTTATGAGAAGGGTGCCGTGGTGCTGTTCGGCGACGTCGGCAAGGATCTTCGGCAGATGGTATTTCGTTATATACATTGCGCCGTCGTGAGCGTGGGAACGAATGATATCGGTCGAAAGCTCGGGAGATAGTTCGCTGTGCGGGTTGAAATCTTTCTGGTTTTCGGAAAAATATTCCGGCTGTTTGAGTTTGCCGATGTCGTGGTAATATGCCGCGGCACGGGCAAGCAATGCGTTTTCGCCGATCGCGGTGGCGCAGGATTCGGCAAGCGTCGAAACGGTGAGCGAGTGGTTGAACGTGCCGTTCGCTTCCTCGATAAGCCGCTTTATGGGCGGGAACTTGTGGTCGGTGATTTCGACGAGCCTATAGTTGGTCACGATGTTGAATATCTTTTCGTAGAACGGAAGAATCGCCATCATAAGTATTATCGACGACATTCCCGAAGTGAAACCGAAGCCCGCGAGAAGCAATATGTTGGACGCGCCCTTGAGTTCGAGAAACCAGATGCAGACGATTATGGGTACGGAAATCACGAAGCCCATAAAGAACACTTTAATTCGCGACGACACGTACGATACGAGATAGATCGCGAGGATTCCCGTCGTCAGCCCTATCATGACCGACGAATAACCCGAAGCGTAGCCCGTCGTCACGCCGTCGAGCAGGAAAAGCAGCAGACAGAAGATAAAGTTCATGATGATCGCCGATTTGCGATTGACAAGAAGCAATATCATAAGACCGCAGAACGCCGTCGGCCTAGCGTATTCATTGAAATATTTGCCGATGATGAAGCAGATTATGAGAGCCATTCCCGTGACCGAAAAGAGCATTATGCCGTTTTTCGGTAATTTTAAGAATTCGTTTTCTTCGAAAAAGAAAAACAAATACAGCGTGCCGAAGATGAAAAATATCGAAAGAGCGACGTAAATGAAATTGCGGAGTTTGACGGCGTTCGAGAAATAATTCACGAAGCCCGCCACCCCGTTTTCGCAGACGAATACGGCGAGCCCGTAAAGCACTATGAACAAAAGCGCGTGAAAAACGAACTGCGTTATCGTGCGGGCGTAGTCGCGCCCGGTCCAGCCCTTTACTATCGGACTTTTTCTGCGTTTAAGCCATTCTTCTTTTTCTTTTTTCTTTTCGCGTTCCTTTCCGACGTCTTTCGTAACGTCGTCGATACCGGTCATTTCTTCACCGATATTTCCGTCAGGTTTGTATTCCATCGTAAACCTCTCCGTTTAAAAGGGATTCCGTTTTATCCCCGATACTTCGTTTTCATTTTTTTAAGCGTGCGGACGATTGTGAGCAATTCGCCGCAAAAACGCGTTATTTTTTCGTGTCCTTTTTAGTTTCGTCGTTCGTGTACGCCTTTATTATGCGCATTACCAGCGGATGACGAACGACGTCCTTATGCGACAGTTCGACGGTCGCGATTCCGTCGACGTTTTTAAGTATTTTCACGGCGTGCTTGAGCCCGCTCGTCTTTCCGTCCGGAAGATCGATCTGAGTTACGTCGCCCGTGATTACCATCCGACTGCCCTCGCCCATACGGGTTAAGAACATTTTCATCTGCTCTTTCGTCGTGTTTTGCGCTTCGTCGAGAATGATGAACGCGTCGGACAGCGTCCTGCCTCGCATGTATGCAAGCGGAGCAACCTCGATAGAGCCGCGTTCCATAAGTTTTACGTAAGTTTCGGCGCCGAACATTTCCTGAAGCGCGTCATAAAGCGGACGAAGGTAGGGATCGACTTTCGACTGAAGATCACCCGGCAAAAAGCCCAGCCGTTCACCCGCTTCGACTGCGGGACGAGTTAGTATGATTTTCTCGATTTCCTTGTTTTTATAAGCGGAAACAGCCATCGCCACGGCAAGGTAGGTTTTGCCCGTGCCCGCGGGACCGACAGCGAAAGTTATCTGCGATTTTCTTATCGCGTCGACGTACTTTTTCTGCCCGAGCGTTTTGTATTTTATCTGTTTTCCGTTTGCAGTGACGGCAAGAACACCGCTTATGACTTTTTCGACGTCACCGACGTTGCCCTCGCGCGCGAGTTCGATACAATATAAAATTCTGCTTTTGTCGACAACCTCGTTACTTCTTACGATGTCGAGAAGTTTGTTTATCACAGTGGCGCAAAGTTCGACATTCGCGCTGTCGCCCGAAACCGTTATTTCGCCGCCGAATACGCTTATTTCCGCCCCGGTTTCCTTTTCGAGTACGCCGAGATTTTCGTCGAATACGCCGACGAGCGCCGATAATTCGCCGAGTTCCGATATTACGATTTTACGAATGCAATCGTTCAATAGAATCAACCTCCGAATCTTTCCCCGAAAATTATTTTTTCGTAATATATCACGGCAACGATTTCGTTGCCGTCCCCATAAACATCTTCACGCGTGACGCTTTCGTCGCCGAGAAGAAATTTTGCAACCGCCTTAGTCCGTTCTTTATCGCCGTCCGACGGTTCGTATGAACAAGTGTACCGATATTCGAACTTGAATTCCGCGGACACGCACGCAACGATTTTGCACGGTCTTATCGAGCCGTCCTTCAAAACTTCGTAAGCGCCGATTATCGTCTGCCCCGCGGTTACTTCGTCGCCCTCTTTTACCTCGGGCGTGCCGCCGTATGCCGTAAGTTTTAAAATCCGAAAACTTCCGCTCGCGACGAGATCTTTGTCCGTACTTTCCATTCTGTTCGGGGTCGCGATTGCCGAATATGCCGTGATAATCGCCCTATTGCCCGACTTTTCGATTTTGAAAAAGACGGCGTCGAGTTTTTTTCCGAGCGTTTCCTGCGCGGTTTTCAGTTGCTTTTCGTTAAAAAGGCGATACTCTTTTATGCCGACTTCTTCAAACGTTTCCTCAATCTCCGCGCGGTAGAGCGCAGAGTCGCCGAGATAGTCGCTGCCCATATACAGATTGCCGCCGAAAAGGACGACGGCGAGAAACGCGAGCGCGCCGACGACGAGAAAAGGGGCTTTGCCGATCGAGTATAAACAAGCAAGCAAACCGCCCGTTCTTATTAGTTTATTATACCATATGTTTTTGCAAATTGCAAAATATTTTGCGCGATCTTTGGCGGATATGGTGATTTCCGTGCGTTTTTCGTCTATTATCAGCATTTTCAGCACGTCGACGCCCGAGGCGCGCATGCGGTTGACGATCACCGCGCGATTGTAGCCGGTGGCAATATACGTGAAAGTCAGAAGCTTCATAAATTCTGTATCTCCGCACCGTAAATTATACCGCCGATACGCACGTCGCCGTTTACGTAGCCCGAAACGGACAAATTCTCGCCGCGAAGGACGACGATTTTTCGTTTTTCCACGAGAAACACGAGATTGTTTTTATCGAAAGACAATATTTTCAAAACGCCGCGCACGTAGCCGAAACGACTTCCGAATTCGACGGAAAACGAGTTCGCCGTCGGCGTGAAACGCGCTATTTCCTCTCTGAAATCCATTTTTCGCCCCTTTCCCTTAATTATATGCGTGGCGCGACGGCGGTAGAATATCGGGGCAAGCGGCAAAAAGAAAAGCGGCGGACGGAACGGCAAACCGCGGAACAAGTAAGCAGCGGGCGGAACGGCAAACCGATGGATAAGCGCGAAAAGAACGATCACGGGAAAGGTTATCGCACGGAAAACGCGTTTCGGAACGAAAAAAGGTCGGATAGCCGCGAAAACGGATATTCGACCTTTTGGATTCAACGTTATTCAGACGAGAAAGAACGAAAATTATTCTTTTTCGTTAAGGCACGCGATGCCGGGAAGTTCCTTACCCTCGAGAAGTTCGAGAGAAGCGCCGCCACCCGTGGAAATGTGCGTCATCTTGTCGGCATAACCGAGCTGCGCAACGGCAGCCGCGCTGTCGCCGCCGCCGATGATGGTCGTTGCGTCCTTTGCTTCGGCAAGAGCCTTTGCAACCGCGTTCGTTCCGGCAGCGAGAATGGGATTTTCGAAAACGCCCATAGGTCCGTTCCAGACGACCGTCTTTGCGCCCTTGACGACTTCAGCGTAAAGCGCTCTCGTCTTTTCGCCGATATCGAGCCCTTCTTCGTCGGCGGGAATTTCCGAAATGTCGTGCGTCGAAGTTTCAATGGGTGCGTCGATGGGATCAGGGAAAGATTTCGCGGTTACGACGTCGACGGGAAGATATACTTTCTTGCCGAGCGCTTTCGCCTTTTCGAGCATTTCTTTGCAGTATCCGATCTGACTGTCGTCGACGAGCGAAGTTCCGACTTCGTAGCCTTCGGCTTTGAGGAAGGTGTATGCCATGCCGCCGCCGATTACCAGCGTGTCGCATTTTTCGAGAAGGTTGGATATAACTTTGAGCTTGTCGGCAACTTTAGCGCCGCCGAGAACCGCTACGAACGGTCTTTCGGGGTGTTCGAGTGCTCCGCCCATAATGGTGAGTTCTTTCTGAATAAGGAACCCGCAGACGGCGGTCTTTACGTAGCCCTGTTCGACGATAGCGGCGGTCGAGCCGTGCGAACGGTGGGCGGTTCCGAATGCGTCGTTTACGAAAACGTCGCAGTAGCTTGCGAGTTTTTTGCAGAACGCGGGATCACGCGCTTCTTCGCCAGCTTCGAAACGGGTGTTTTCCAAAAGAACGACTTCGCCGTCCTTAATATTCTTCACCGCTTCGTCGGCGGAAGGTCCGATAACGTCGGTTGCGAAAACTACTTTTTGTCCGAGAATCTCGGAAAGTCTTTCGGCGACCGGTTTAAGGCTGTATTTAGGGACGACCTGCCCCTTGGGCTTGCCCATGTGAGAGCAAAGTATTACTTTTGCTTTATGATCGATGAGGTATTTGATCGTGGGCAGCGCGCCGTTGATTCTGTTTTCGTCGGTGATCTTTCCGTCCTTCATGGGGACGTTGAAATCAACTCTTACAAGACATCTTTTGCCGGCGACGTCTACGTCTTTGACCGACATTTTATTGAGCATACTCATATTCAAAACACTCCTTATGTTTTTTCCTCGTAAAATATATCACTTAAGCGCAAATAAGTCAAACGATTTGCATTTGCTTACCGTTTTTTGACGGCTTTTCGGTAATCGGCGATAAGAACGACGGTAAGAAACGGGATTTTCCGACGGTTATTCGATCGTTACGTCCGAAAGGTCGGCAAACGGAATTTTCACCATGCCGACTTTCAGATAGCGAGCCGTAAAGTCGAGTTCGGCTACGGCGCCGCATTCTTTCCGATAGCGCGTTTTATCGTAAAAGCGCACGCGGACGAAATCGTTCTTTTTAAGAATCAATAAGGTTTCGGATATGCGAGCGCAGTCGTCTTCACCGAGTTCCGTCCGATCTTCCTTTATCGCCAGTTCTTCCGCAAGCATTTCGTCGAACCCGCGGAGCGCGGCAAACGGTATGAACTGAACCGCGCGTTTTACGTTGTCTTTTTTCATAATTTCGCCCTCTTCGTTATATCATTATAAGGAATCATATCATTATATGGATTCCGTTCGTCATCGCCGATTATTTAAGAAACGCCGATTATTTAAGAAACGGGGGCACTTCTACTCTTCTTCGCCTCCGTTATGACCGCCGATGAGTTTGTTCCGCTCGCGTGCGGTGGCTTCTTTTTTCAGATCGACGCCGCGAAGCACCGAGTTTTTGCCGAGTTTACGGCGAATACCGACCACCGCATCGATCGCGGCGACCTCTTTGTCGAGCCGAGTTTTGTCCGTCAGCAGATCGTAGGTCATAAAATCTTCCGACTTAAGCCCCGAAACGCCCACGTTGATTCGCCGAATCGGGCTGTCCTTTGCAGTCGTCGCTTCGTAAAGCTTGACGAACGCGTTCTTTATATGCACATATGAACGAGTGTACCCCTCGGCGAGTTTTTTCCAGCCGCCCGTCGCCTTATGGCAATCGCCCGAATAGCCGACGGACAGGAAAATTCTGTTCGCGACGAGCCTGTTTTCGGAAAGTTCCGTCGTCAGAAAATCCACCATTTCCTTGAGTATCGTCAGTGCGTTTTCATAGGCGTAATCGGAAAACAATATCTGTCCGTTAGAGATGGAACGTTCTTCCGATTTATAGGCGTGGATGTCGGCGATCGTGCAAGGTTCTTCGCCGTGAGAATGGTCGATCAGATACTCGGCGTTGACGCCGAATTCCTTATACAATATATCTTCGTCGCAACACGCAACCCCTTTCAGATCGTATATGCCGAATTTTTCCAGACGCTTCGCAATTCCGCGACCGACGTTCCACACGTCCGTAATCGGTCGGTGCGTCCATATCTTGCGGCGAAACTCCAGCCGATCGAGATAACCTATGCCGTCGGGGGATTTTTTGGCTTCTATGTCGAGGGCGACTTTGGCGAGAAAAAGATTCGTTCCGATCCCGCATGTGGCGGTTATGCCCGTTTCCGCAAATACGGCGTTGCGCAAACTCGTCGCAAACCCTCGTCCGTCCACGCCGTATAACCGAAGATAACTCGTCGCGTCGATGAAACATTCGTCGATCGAATAAACGTGAATATCGTCCGCGCTCACGAAACGAAGATAAATCGAATATATGCGCGCGGAATAGCGCATATACGTTTTCATACGCGGCAATGCGGTCACTTAACTTATCCCCTCGGGAATTTCGAAAAGGCGGCATCTGTTTTTTACGCCGAGTTTTTTCATCGCCGGCGTGATCGCGAGGCATATCGCGCCGCGCCCGCGCGAAGGATCGGCTACGACGAGATTTTCGGTCATCGGGTCCATTCCGCGCTCGACCGCTTCGACCGAAGCGTAAAACGACTTCAGGTCGATGCAAACGTAAGTTTTCGTTTCGTCCGTTATCGTTTCGCCGTTCACGCCTTATCCCCCTTTCCTTTATTTCATCACTCATATTATGCACACTCGTCGTACGGTCTTATGTATGGGTTTAACATGATCATTTTAACATACGAACATTTGTTCGTCAAGTAACGACAAGCAAAAAGCTGCCGCATCGATGCGACAGCTTTTTTATTATTTGAATTTTCACCTTGCGTTTATGTGAAGAAGTGACCGCTGCGCGATCGACAAAAAGCGTCGAGAGGGGCTTAATCGAGAACCTGATGCTCGGATTCGCTTTTTTTGAGAATAGCTTTGCGGATGAAGAAGGTCAACACGCAAGCCGCCGCGGACGTCAGAATCGTCAGGAACGGTGCCGCTATGCCGAGTTCGACCTGAATTTTGCCGAACGAGCGAAGCAAGAATATTCCGACGGCAAAGGATACGAAAGAGAAAATCATGGGAAGTAAACTTACGACGACGAGAAGTTCACCGTGCAGTTTTTCACGCAGACACAGCACGTAGACCGCGAGTAAGCCCGAAAAGACTATCGTCGCGAGGTCCGTGAACGCCATCGACATTCCGAAGTTGAACGCATAATTCTCTCTTTCACGTATGGATGCAAGCTTCGCGTCGAGTCCTTCTTTTTCAATGATCCAATCGAGATTGTCGGGATAGCGAGCGAGAAGTTTTTCGACGTTGCCGATTTCGTAAAGCGTTTCTTCTTCTTCGAGCGAGTATTTGCGAAGAAGCGAGGTAAGCGGCATCGTTTCGGTATATTCGCGGACGCCGCTCATCGTTTGATATTCGCCGGTCTGCGGGTCCTTTACCTCCGTTTCGCCGAAACCTTTCGACGTCGAACTGACGGCGGTGAAACCCGACACGAAAATCGTCAGCAACGAGAGCCCCGCCACGCAATAAACGGCGACTTTTTCAAGTCTGAACGTTTTGCGGTTTTTCGATTCTTCCGTTTTCCGCGAATACCCCGCCCCATCGCCAAAACCGACGGACGAAGATTTTTGCTCCGCGCGTTCGGAACCGTTCTTTCCGGACAAATAGTCCGTCACGAGGGCAGCCGCCAACAGAAGAAGGGACAAACACAGCCCGATGATCGTCGGAGCGTTCAAGTCCATCGAAAGTTCAGACGAGGAAATCGTTTTATTGCCGCTTCTGAACACGAACTCGATTTTGCCGTAATCGAACATCCTGACGGCGACGACGCAACAAACGTAAGTTACGACGGCGGATATCGCCCACACCGGACGAAATTTCGAATCGCCGTTCTTTGCATAGCGTAAAAAATCGATGACGGCAATAAGGGTGAACACGGAGATCAGGACGACGGACGCGATCACGACGATCGATCTTATTACAGACAGCGTTACGTATGCGTTGACAAGCTGTTCGGTGGGATAAAAACCCGTTTCCGTTATGAGTTCGGTTGCTTTTGCCGCGTCCAACGATTTCACGAAATATGAAAAGCCGTGCTCGACGAAATAGTAAAACACTTCGGGATCGACGTCGCGCGGAGGAACGGTTATTTTTACCGAAACGCCGAGGAACATTACGAACACCGCCGAAACCAGCGCCGCGATAACGGCGAATATCACGCTCAAACGAACGAGCAAAGTGCGGGAATCGGTACTCTTGATTGTTTTTTCGGCTTTCTTCGGTTCTTCCGTTTTTATCGGTTCTTCCGTTTTTATCGGGTTTTCCGTTTTTATCGGGTTTTCCGATTTTTCCGCGGCGGCAGACTCGGGCTTTTCGGCGATTTTCGACAAAGATTCCGCTTTGGCTTTTGCCTCGACTTCTTCTTTTGCTTTCCTCGCCGCTTCGAGTTCGGCTTTTTTCTCGGATTCTGCTTTGGCACGCGCTTCCGCCTTTGCTTTCTTTTCGGCTTCCGCCTTGGCGTGCGCTTCGGCTTTGGCTTTCTTTTCCGCTTCGGCCTTGGCTTTCGCTTCCGATATTTTCTGATTTTCCTTTAATTCGCTTTTTGCGGCGGCTTCTGCGCTTTCCGAGGCGAGTTTCGCGTCCGTGACGGAGCATTTGCTCTTGCAGACCGGGCAAATTTCCGCTCTGTCCGGCAGCGACGTGCCGCAATGCGTGCAAAATTTCATATGGCGTCTCCTCTGAGAGATTTCGTCCGTTCTTTCGGACAACCGATAAAACCGCTTTTCTCAAGCGGGAAAAAAGTTTGTTTTTTTACCGCGGCGGTTTTCCGTTGCTTTATTTGACGATCGGGGCTATAATATTATCGTCCGCTCTGCGTCTAACCCATGGCGCGTCAATCAGATGAGTGCTAATCCATGGCGCGGGCGACGTTACTTACCCTTACGATGATTTATTATACCCTATTCGGCGATAAAATCAAAGTAAAAAATGCTCAAAAAAAAAGATACTCGCAAAAGCGGGCAGAAAAATTATCGTTGCGGACGAAAAAATATGTGTCCGAACGAAAAATCCGAACGCGCCGCGACATATTTTTGCGATAAAGAGAACGAACGATGATATTGATATTCGACACCGAAACGACGGGGTTGCGCCCCGGACGGGTTATCCAACTTTCTTACGTAATGGCGACGAAAACGGACGTTAAAGGAAAAAATTTCTTTTTTTACACGCCCTTCGTCGAACCGTCGGCAATCGCCGTTCACGGGTTCACGCCGGAAAAACTCGCCGTCCTGTCGGACGGAAAGACTTTTTCCGAGTTCCTTGAAGAGATCGACGACGATTTCCGCGCGGCGGACCTTACGGTAGCGCACAATTTTCCGTTCGATTTTTCGTTTATGTCGGCGGAATTCGGGTATGAATCGAGAATTTTTCATTACAAAGAAAAGTTCGACACGATGAGAGAACTGAAAAACGACGTCGCCATTCCCTCGCCCGCGAAATTCGGCAAATATAAATATCCGAAACTCGTCGAACTCGCCGCGTTTTACGATATTTACGACTATGACGTGACGAGGAAAAGCATCGAACTTTTCGGCGACGGCGCGGCGAGCCACGACGCGCGCTTCGACGTTACGCAGACTTATCTTTCGCTTTTCGAAGCGGCAAAAAGAAACGAAAGAGTTCGTTCCGTTTTGGAAAAATATCTCTCCCCGTGTGCCGGGTAACCTATCGTTTTTTAACGCAAATATCGTGATAATCGACTTATACGCCGATTTTTAAGTTGCTAATCTCGGCGGTTTCAGCCGTAGTTTTTGACGTCGCGTTCCGACGCGCGTTTGAGATCTTTCTCCATCAGGGCTTGCTTTTTGTCGAAGGTGTGTTTGCCTTTGCAAAGCGCAAGCTCTATTTTTATGAGCGCGTCCTTGAAATAAAGTTTCAGCGGGACGAGCGTGAAGCCCTTTTCGCGGATCTTCGAGTTCAGTTTGCGGATTTCCGACTTATGCATAAGCAGTCTGCGGTCGCGCTTGGCTTCGCGCACGTTGTACGCGCCCGATTTATCGTATACGGAAACGTGCATGTTCTTTATGAAAACGCTTCCGTTGCCGATTGCGCAAAACGAGTCCTTAAGGTTCACGTTGCCGAGCCTTATCGATTTTACTTCGCCGCCGTCGAGCGATATTCCCGCCTCGTAGGTTTCCAGAATGAAATATTCGTGACGGGCTTCTCTGTTTTCGCATATTATCTTCATGTTTTTCTCCAAAATCGTGAATAATCGACTTATAGGCAGGTTTTTATTTTCTCTTGCTCGGTTTTTCGTCCGCACCTGCGCGGGCAACGAACTCGAAATATATCTTTCCGTTCGACATATCCGTCGCGACGAGCCTTACGAGAAGTTCGTCGCCGAGAGTATATTTTTTCCGACCGCAGACGAGAGCATAGCCGCGCTCGAAAAAGTCGTATCTTCCGCGGGGCATGCGTTCGACGGGAATAAAACCCTCGACGGAGTTTTCAAGACGGACGTATAAGCCGCCCGGCGTAACGCCCGAAACGATAACTTCGAAAAAGTCGCCGATAAAAGACCGCATGAACTTGCACGCGTAGGCGTCGTCCACGTCGCGGGAAACGAGATCGGCTTTTCTTTCGTTTTCGGTGCATTTTTCCGCGATTTCAGTCGTCAAAGAGGAATATTTTTCGGTTATCGGGCCGGTCATACCCTCGAGCACCCCTTTCAGAATGCGGTGGACGGTCAGATCGGGATAACGGCGAATGGGCGAAGTGAAATGACAATAACATTTTTCGTTCAAGCCGAAATGACCTTTGTTTTCGGACGAATAGACCGCTTTTTGCATACTGCGGAGCATTACGTCGTTCACGACGGGGAATACTTTTTCGCCTTTCAGTTCGTCGAGCACGCGCTGATAATCTTTCGGATATTTCAGCGAAGAGCAAGGCGCGTCTATGCCAGTCGCCGACAAAAAGTCGACGAACGCGCGAGTTTTTTCGACAGACGGTTTCTCGTGCACGCGGTAGACGAGCGGAAGTTCGGCATAATATGCAAATTCCGCGACGGCAACGTTGGCGGCGATCATAAACTGCTCGATTATGCGTTCGCTTTCGATGCTTTCGCGCTTATCGACGATTATTTTGCCGTCCGGGCAAAGCCTTACTTCGCACTCGTCGACGTCGAGATCGACCGAACCTTCTTCCCTGCGCTTTTTAAGCAGGATTTCCTTTAGTTCTTTTGCCGCATAAAGCATCGGCATTACTTCGCGATATTCGCTCTTTACGGTTTCGTCGCCGTCCAAAGCCGCCTGCACTTTGTTGTAAGTCAAGCGTTTGAAAGACCTGATAATCGACTTATAGAAAGACTTATCGATTATTTCGCCGTCCGCGTCGTAAGTGAGCACGACGGAAAGAGTCAGCCTGTCCTCACCCGGGACAAGTGAGCATATGCCGTTGCAAAGCCGCTCCGGAAGCATCGGAATCACGCGGTCGGGAAGGTAAATACTCGTTCCGCGCTCGTATGCTTCGCGGTCGATCGCGCCGCCCGCTTTCACGTATTCGGACACGTCGGCAATGTGGACGTAAAGGACGAAACCGCCGTCGTTCGTGCGCTCGACGGAGATCGCGTCGTCGAAATCTTTAGCCGTGTCGCCGTCTATCGTTACGGTCCGGAGCGAGCGGAAATCTTTGCGCCCGCGAGCCGTTTTTTCGTCGACCGCAAGGGGGATCGATTCGGCTTCTTTCATCACGCGGTCGGGAAATTCCGTTCTTACGCCTGCCGTGACGAGGACGCTCGTTTCGCGGGAAAAAACGTCGTTCGGATTGCCGCAGGCTTCGATTATTTCGCCGGAGGGATCGCCGTCGACGGGAAACCGCGTCAGTCTGCACACGACGCGCTCGCCCGGGTCGGCTTCGGCAAGGTTTCCGCCGCGAACGAGAATGCGCGGGGCAAAATTTTCGTCGTCGGGAACGACGAAAGGCAAGCCGCCGTGCTTATGGTAACTACCGGAAACGCGCTCGGTTCCGCGCGACAACACCTTGACGACCTCCGCTTCGTCGCTGTTTTCGTCAGATTCGAAAGTCTTTTTGGCAAGCACGGTATCACCCTGATAAGCACCGCCGCGCGAGTGCGGCGGAATGAACATATCGGGCGAGCCGTCGTCCGGGGTGAGAAAAGCAAATCCGCGCCTGAACGTGCGGATTTTTCCGCGGATATAGTTCTCTTCTTTAAACAGCGAGTATAGTCCGTCGGTCGAAATCAATACCCCCTCTTTTTCGAGAGAAACCAGGACGTCTTTCAGTGCTTTACGCTCGGAAACGCTCCTCAGTCCGAGCCGGGCAGCAAGAGTTTTCGGCGAAACGCGGTCGAACCCGCCGTTATTAAATTCTTCGATTATTCTTTGTCTGAAATTCATTCTCAATTATAATATTTATTACGTGCGCCCGATAGTCAACCTTATCGGATAAAAAAAACGGCTAAGTCAAAACATTAGCCGCTTTCGATTATTATATTCTTATTTGTAAAGGATCGAAATCAAGTAGAACGCGATCATAAAGATCGTCATAAGGGTTATGCAGATAACCGTGAGTTTTTTCAACTTGCTTTCAACGGTTTTCGATTTGTTCTTGCCGTAGAAAGTGTCGGACGATCCGTCAAGCGCGCTTATTCCGTTCGAGTTGCCCGGCTGAATCATAACGACGATGATTACGAAAACCGCACAGATTACGGACAGGATAACGCAAGCAAGACTTAATCCTTTATATAAATCGAATACAAAATTTTCGGAAGTTGCCAAAACATTCAATATCGCAGACATTTCATTCTCCATCAGCGCAAAGCGCATTCATCTTTTTACCGAATTATTATAGCATGGCTATCGAATAATTTCAAGCGTTTTTTCGGTTTTTGGCATTTTTTTAGCTATTTAAACCAAAATCATATTTTTTCGACGATCAAGCGCCTCGGGCGCACGCTTTTTTACACGAAAATCGCCCTAATAATCGCATTTTTCCGCTCCCGTCCGGGTTCTGGGGGGCAAAACGTTCGTCTCTTTCGAGCGCGATTATTTTTCGATAAGCGATTCGCCCGTCATTTCGGCGGGAATCTCTTCGCCCATTACGGTGAGCATCGTGGGGGCGATGTCGGCAAGAATGCCCTGAGGTCTTAATTTTACGTTCTTGAACTGCTCGCTGACGAGAATGAACGGAACGAGGTTCGTGGTGTGAGCGGTGAACGGTTTGCCGTTTTCGTCGATCATCTTGTCCGCGTTTCCGTGGTCGGCTGTGATAAGCGCGCTGCCGCCCTTTTTCAGCACGGCGGTTACGATTTTATCCATGCATTCCTCAACGGTGCGAACGGCTTTGACGGCGGCATCGAACACGCCGGTGTGCCCGACCATATCGCAGTTTGCATAGTTCAATATGATTACGTCGTATTTGTCGCCGTTGATCGCGTCGAGAACTTTTTCGGTTACGCCGTAAGCGCTCATTTCGGGTTGCAGGTCGTAGGTAGCGACCTTCGGGGACGGAACGAGTATTCTGTCCTCGTTTTTGTTGGGCGCTTCCACGCCGCCGTTGAAGAAGAACGTTACGTGAGCGTATTTTTCGGTTTCGGCGATCTTTAACTGCGTGTAGCCCTTGTCGGACAAATATTCGCTGAGCGTGTTGGCGTAGTGCTGTTTGCCGAACGCTATCGTCAGATTTTTAAGCGACGCGTCGTATTCGGTAAAGCAGACGTATTCGGGATTTAAAAAGCCCGTTTTGCGCTCGAAACTGTCGAAATCTTTCTCCGTGAAAGCACGGGTGATCTGACGCGCTCTGTCGGGACGATAGTTGAAGAATATGATTCCGTCGCCCGATTCGATAAGGCCGAGAGGTTTGCCGTCCTTGTATATTTTGGTGGGAAGCATGAACTCGTCGGTTACGCCCGCGGCATAACTGTCCTTTACCGCCTGAACGGGATCGGTTGCCTTTACGCCCTCGCCCGTGGTGAGCATGTCGTAGGCTTTTTCAAGTCTGTCCCAGTTTTTGTCGCGGTCCATAGCGTAGTATCTGCCGGACAAAGACGCGATCTCGCCTACGCCGATTTCCTGCATTTTTTGAGCGAGTTCGGCGACGAAGCCCGCGCCGCTCGTCGGAGATACGTCACGACCGTCCATAAAGCAATGAACGTAAACTTCGGTGAGCCCGCGTTCTTTCGCCATTTTCAAAAGCGCGTATAGATGAGTGATATGGCTGTGTACGCCGCCGGTAGACAGTAAACCGTATAAGTGAAGTTTTTTGCCGTTCTTTTTCACGTCGTCCATAACTTTTACGAGCGCGGGGTTGGTGAAAAATTCGCCGTTGCCGATTTCGTAGGTTATGCGGGAAAGTTCCTGACGGATTATTCTGCCCGCGCCGATATTGAGGTGCCCCACCTCGCTGTTGCCCATCTGACCTTCCGGCAGACCGACGTTTTCGCCGCTGGCGCAAAGTTTGGTGTGCGGATATTCCGCTTCAAGACGCTCTATAACGCCGGCGTTTGCCGCTTTGATCGCGTTGCCTTTGGTTTCGGGGTTGATTCCGTATCCGTCCATTATAAAAAGACATACAGGTCTCGTTTTCATTTTCATAATCATTCTCCATTGGAATCCGTTCGCCGTAATAATTCCGTTTTACTCAAACAATTCCGTTTTAACTTAAGCACGCCCCGCGTAAATCCGCGAGGCGCTTATTTTTAAAATTATTTATCGTAGTTTACGACAAGAGCAAAGTCGGGAGCTTTGAGCGACGCGCCGCCGATAAGACCGCCGTCGATTTCGGGCTGTGCCATAAGCTCTTTCGCGTTGGAACCCTTCATGCTGCCGCCGTATTGAATGCGTACTTTTGCAGCGCAGTCGGCGCAGAAGTTTTCGGCAAGAGTCTTTCTGATGTAGCCGATGGTTTCGTTAGCCTGCTCTGCGGTTGCGGTTTTGCCCGTTCCGATAGCCCAGACGGGTTCGTAAGCGACGACGAGCTTCGTAAGATCTTCGACGCCCTTAAGTCCCTCGACGATCTGACGGTGAAGAACTTCTTCGGTCTTTCCGCTTTCTCTTTCTTCGAGAGTCTCGCCGATGCATACGATAGGAATAAGTCCTTTCGCAATCGCGGTGAGAGTTCTTTTATTTACGGTTTCGTCCGTTTCGCCGAAATATTGACGACGTTCGCTGTGGCCGATGACGACGTACTCGACGCCGAGCTCCAAGAGCAGGTCGGCGGAAATCTCGCCGGTGTAAGCGCCGCTTTCGGCAAAGTGAACGTTCTGTGCGCCGAGGTGAATGTTACTTCCCTTGACAGCCTCGCCTACAGCGTAAAGATCGGTTGCCGGAACGCATACGACGACGTCGCACGACGCGTTTTCGACGAGCGGTTTGAGCTCGTTTACAAGAGTCGCTCCCTGCGAGGGAGTTTTATTCATTTTCCAGTTGCCTGCAATAATAGGCTTTCTCATTTCAATCACTCCTGATCGTTTTTTTCGCTTATATTATAACACTTATGTGCGGCGTTTGCAAACGATTGAACGCACGACTTTATATTATTTTGACCGGCAAAAAGCGGACGAAGGGGGCGTCAGTCGAGTTCTTCGACGTAGTTCACGTATTCGAGACCCGAAAAAGCCTCCACGTAGTCGCGGTGATTGAGCCTGTCTTTTTTGGCTTTGCCGCGGACCATCGAGAGCGCGATCGAATATACGTACAGTCCGGAGTTCATGTACGCGGCGTTGAGTTCGATATCGTCGATCTTAAGTCCGAGTTTCCTCACCGTGGTGATGAAGTCCTGAAGCGAGTTTTTGTTTTTGAGTTCGAGGTGAATTTCGAAGTGGTCGGAACGGTTTTTGAACGCGCATTCCATTTTTATGAACAGCGTCAGACAGATCATGAACGCCGCGAACGAAATGAGCGCGGCAACGTAAAGATCGAGCCCGATAAGCACCGAAATGACGGACATAGCCCAAAGCGCGACCGAAGTGGTAAGACCTTTCAGCTGGCTTTTGGAGCTATATAATATGGTGTTCGAACTGACAATCGCGATGCCGATTATCGTCGCGCCGATCGCAAGCGAAAAAGACGCGCCGAGTTTGCCGATTACGTAGCCGTCGATCATTGCGGCAAGCGTCGAGATGACGGAAACGAGAATGAACGTACGAAGCCCCGCGGCGTGGCGTTTGGTTGCGCGTTCGCAACCGACGATCGCGGACAGAAGAGTCGCGAGGGCGAGTTTAAACAGTATGCCGAAGGCGTTGAACCCGAGGCACCAATCCCCGAGTAATTTTGCGATTGCATCAGTCATATTTATATCTCCTTATCACAGCAATATTTTGTATTTTTGCGGAACATTCGGTGAAAAGCCCCCATATAGGTCGATTATCACACTTTTTGCTCGATATGGCGAAGAAAATTGCGGTCATCGCCTGTTTATGAATTTTCTGTTTTTTTCGCCCGGGATAACGCCTTCGTAGGGTTCTTCCGCCGCGTCGGCAAACGCTTTTTCTTCCTCCGAACGAGCGTAGTTATGCAGTTCGATTTCGCGCTGAATGGCGTTCATTTTTTCGATCAGAAGTTCGCGTTCGCTCTTTTCGGGTTCGGCGGGAACGGTTTCGACAGTTTCTCCGCCGCCGATCGAGCCGGACAAGGTCAAAGCGAGTTTTGCCATTGCGGGGCCGATAAGTTCGTAAAGAATGCTCGATGACATGATAACCGTCTGGATGACGGGACCGAGCGTTCCGCCGATCGTCCTTGCGGCGAGTTCGGATAGCCCGATCGCCACGCCCGCCTGCGGTATGAGAGCCAAGCCGAGCGTATTCGTCGTTTTCTTCGGTTTTTTGCAGATCTTACAACCGATGAACGCGCCGAGATATTTGCCCGCTATTCTTATTATGAAATATAAACAACCGATGAGAAGCAGCGGTACGCCCGCAACGCGCGACGAAACGTCGAACAGCGTGTCGAGGCTGAAATTCATTCCCGAACGCACGAAGAACATAAGCAGTATCGGCGGGGAAAAATAGTTCAGTTGTTTGAACAGTTTGTCGTCGCCGGACACGTTGATATATACCATACCCATTACCATGCACGCGAGCAAGGGCGACACGCCGAGCGACGCGCCTACTCCGCAGACGGTGAAGAGCAATGCGACAGAAACGATGAGCCGATTGTCCGTCGAACGCTTCGCCATAAGCACGGAAAGAAGATAGCCGAGCCCAACGCCGAGCGCGATCAAAAGTACGTTATATAAAAGAGGAAGAAGCACGGTGCTTGCGCTGACCGCGCCCGAAATCGAAGCAGTTGCGACCGCTATCGCTATGCTGAAAGCGAACAAGCTCACAACGTCGTCGAGCGCAACGACCGATATGAGTGTATCGACGAAATCGCCGCGTGCTTTCGTTTGTCGAATGGTCATGAGCGTGGACGCGGGAGCGGTTGCGGAAGCAAGAGCCGACATTACGAGAGAAAAGTTCAGATCGAGCCCGAGTATGACGAACAACAGAATGAACACGACGAGCGAAGCGACGAGCGCTTCGAGCAATGTTATTATTACGAGTTGTTTGCCTTTGCCCTTGAAAGACGAAAATCTGAAAAACTCGCCCGCGCTGAACGCGATGAAAGCAAGCGCGACGTCCGATATGAACGCAGAACCTTCGATGACGCTTTTCGGAACGGCGTTAATACAAAACGGACCGATGAGAATACCCGCAACTATGTAGGCGGTTACGTTCGGAAGTTTCAGAAGTTTCGTCAGCCGAGTCATCAGAAAACCCGAAAGAAGTATTATCGCGATCGATATTATAACCACCGAAACCGGTGAAACGCTTTGCAAACGTTCGTAAAAACCGTTCATAGTAACCCCTCCTTCCGAATTATATCGTTTTATATCGTTCGTATTCGCAAAAAATCCGCGCACAAGCAAAACGCGCAAGGTATTTCCTACGTTGTCGTTGCATTATATCATCAAAAAGCACTTAAGTCAATACTATTTCGAAAATTAGTTTTCTTTTTCAAAAAAGCGGCTTTTTGTTCACCTTTTCAAAGTCGCTTCGAGTTTCCTCGTTAAACGCGGGGTTCGCCGATTTTTTTAGCGCAGTTTTAGCAATCGTCGGTTTGTCGCGCGCCGTTTTATAATATGCGCAAAAATAAAAAGGTTGCCGCGTTTGCAACAACCATTCGTTTGCATATTTTATCTGCGGTTTCCCGCGACGATTGTTTTTAAGAATTACTTCTTTGCGGAAGCGACCTGTGCGGCAACTTCGTCGGCAAGGTTTTCGTTCTTCTTTTCAAGACCTTCGCCCATTTCAAAACGAACGAATCTTCTTACGGCGATCTTTTCGCCGATCTGCGCGGTGGCTTCGATTACGAGCTCGCCGATGGTCTTGGACGTATCTTTGACAAACTTCTGATTGAGCAGGCAGTTATCTTCGTAGTAAGATTTGATTCTTCCTTCAACCATTCGTTCGATGATGGCTTCGGGCTTGCCCTCTTCTCTTGCCTGTGCGCGAAGAATGTCTTTTTCGTGCTCGAGAACTTCGGCGGGAACGTCCTCGGGAGCAAGGTATTCGGGCTTGCTTGCGGCAATGTGCATTGCGATGTCGTGAACGAGCGCTTTAAACTGGTCGCCGCGTGCAACGAAGTCGGTCTCACAGTTTACTTCGAGAAGTACGCCGACCTTTCCGCCCATATGAATGTAGCTGTCAACGATACCTTCGGCTGCGATTCTGCCCGCTTTCTTTGCGGCTTTGGCTATTCCTTTTTCGCGGAGATAGTCGACCGCCTTTTCCATGTCGCCGTTGGTTTCGGTAAGCGCGTTCTTGCAATCCATCATTCCTGCGCCCGTTCTCTGACGCAGAGTCATTACGTCTTTAGCTGTAAAACTCATATCCTTTCTCCTTATTTATATCAATCAGTCGTTCTTTTCTTTCTTTTCTTCGACGGCGGCTACCGCTTCTTCGGCAACTGCGTCTTCGCGAGCAACTTCTTCGGCGGTTACTTCAACCGCACTCATATCGGTTACGTCGGCTTCGTGCCTGACTGCGTCTTCGCCCTGCTTAGCCTCGATTACCGCATCGGCGATTATCGAAGAGAGAAGTTTGACCGCACGGATAGCGTCGTCGTTACCGGAAATTACGTAGTCAACCATATCGGGATCGCAGTTGGTATCGGTTATCGCGACGACGGGGATGTTCAGTTTTCTCGCTTCCTTGACGGCGATGTCTTCGCAGTTGGGATCGACGACGAACATGATACCCGGGAGATTTCTCATTTCGCGGATACCGCCGAGGTTGGTCTGAAGTTTATCTCTTTCGGCTTTGAGCGCGATTACTTCCTTTTTGGGAAGAAGATCGAAATCGCCCATTTTTTCCATCTGGTCGAGTTTGTTAAGTCTTTCGACTCTCGAACGGATGGTCTTGAAGTTGGTCAGCGTGCCGCCGAGCCATCTCGAATTGACGTAGTACATTCCGCATCTTTCGGCTTCCTGCTGAATCGCTTCCTGAGCCTGTTTCTTCGTTCCGACGAACAGTACGGTCTTGCCCGCTTTTACGCTTTCGACGACGAATTTGTAAGCTTCTTCGATAAGTCCGACGGTGATCTGAAGATCGATGATATGGATACCGTTTCTTTCGCCGTAAATGTATTTACGCATTTTGGGGTTCCATCTTCTCGTCTGGTGACCGAAATGTACGCCGGCTTCCAGAAGCTGTTTCATGCTTGTTACTGCCATTTTTTTACCTCCGTTAATTCCTCCCCGCATAACCCGTATTCCGCAGAAAAAAGCACGGCGCGAGCGGCATTATCCCGTTCAGTGGATTTCGGGACACGAAACCGCCGATATGCGAGTGTGAATTTACAACGGTTTTCATTTTATCATATACGTAAAGCGATTGCAACCTTTTTTCGGGCGTTAAACGAAAAAAATTTGCGGCCGAACTAAAAAACGAATGATAAAAACGCGCCGGTAAGCGCGACTATCGCGAATGACAATAAAAAGCGCCGATAAAAAAATGCGCTTGCACGCGGTAAGGAGTTCGCGTGTGCAAATGCGCACTTGTTCAGACTATATCGAGACGACTACGCTTTGCGATGACGCCGCATTGAAATGACACCGCATTGCGATGACGCCGCAAAACGCAACGAATAAAACACTCGGATTACGAGCGGACGAGAACGCAGAGAGTTTCCACACCCGTGCAACCGGCGAACATGTCGTAACCTTTCACAGACTCGACCGTAAAAACCCCAGACCGCGGCGCGGTTTCTTCGACGTTTTTGACGAGCGCGTTTCCGTCGTAAACGAGTTTTTCCGTAAGCAATCCGACGTCGCGCGCAAGCGTTGCGTGGTTGCACGAGATATAGACGATTTTTTTGATCTTCGACGACAAAAGTGCCGCTATAAATCGTTTATCGACACCTTTACGCGGAGGATCGAGCACGACGACGGCGTCGCCGTCAGCGCGTCTTACCACGTTCGGCAAGACTTCTTCGCAAGGGGCACATATAAATTCGGCGTTCGAGATTCCGTTGATTTCGGCAAGTCTCACGGCGTTGTCCACCGCTTCGCGAACAATCTCCACGCCGACGACTTTTTTCGCTTTTTCGGCAAGGAGCGCGGTGAGAAGCCCGCTACCGCAGTAAGCGTCGACGACGAGCGAGGGGTTTTCCGCGATTGCGGCAAGGAGCGCGTCGCGATACAGTTTTTGTTTCACGTCGTCGTTGACCTGAATAAAACTTTCCGTTCCGACGCCGTAAGTTATTCCGAACTGACGGCCGTAAACGACGCCGCTTCCGTACAGTACGATCGTTTTTTCGCCGAGCACGGCGTTCGTCCGACGGGGATTTACGTTCAGAGTAAGCGTCAGATTCCGGCTTCCGAGTTTCGACATGAAAAATTCGGCAAGTTCGGTCGGATGAGGTATTTTATCCTTTTTCGCGACCAGACAAACAAGAAAAGATTCGTCGACCTTTTTCACCAAAAGGTGCTTTATAAGTCCGTTATCGGCACTTTCGTCGTAAAACTGAACGTCGAATTTTTCGGCGTATTCCTTGATTGCGGAGATCGCAGACACGCACCATTTTCCTTGAATCAGACAGTCGTTCGTTTCGACGACCCTGTGACTGTCGGGCGCGAAAAAGCCGACGACGTTTCTTCCGCCGACTCGGCGAAGAGGAAGTTGCAATTTGTTGCGGTAGCGGACGTTCGGCTCGCTCGGTTCGGTGGGCATAACTTCCGTTTCGCAAAAAGCGATTTTCGAAAGCGAACTTGCGATCAGCCCGCGCTTGTATTCGAGCTGTGCGGGATAGGACATATGAAGAAGCCTGCAACCGCCGCACTTTCCGAAAACGGGACACTGCGGTTCCACTCTTTCGTCCGATTTTTCGATTATCCGTTCAAGCTTGCCGTAAGCGACGTTTTTTGCGACTTTGAGAATTTTGAATTCGACTTTTTCGCCTTTTAACGCAAAGGGCAAAAATATGACGAAGCCGTCGCTTTTGACGACGCCCTCGCCCTCCGAACCGTAACCGGTGATAATTCCTTGTAATACGTCGTTTTTCTTCATCGGAAATTCCTTAAGTATCGCTATCGCCGTTTTCGGGCGATTCGCTTCAGATCTTTAACTTTGCGATCAGCGCGTTGAGATATTTCTGCATGCGGCGCATAACCGAGTCGTACAGAAGAAAGAACGCCGCGCCGCCTATTATTATGATCGGAACGATATAATTTTTGATCGTTTCGTTTTCCACGACGAAAAACGTCGTGAATTTATACACTATAAAAATCGCCGCGATGAACCATACCGCTTTTATCGCGTACGCAACGACGGCGTTTACGTTTTTCTTTTCGAAAAAATCGTTCACGACGGGGTGCAGACCGAAAAACAAAACGTACGGCAACATGATCTGTAAACGCATTCCCGAAAGGATGAAGCCGAGAATCGCGCTCGCGAGAAAGGCAAAAAACGAGCCGAACCGACTGCCTTTTGCAAGCGGAAGCATGAGCGCAAGACTTGCCAAAAACAGGCACGACAGATCAAGAACTTCGATATACGCGCCGGCGACGAGCAAAACCACGGCCATTGCCGCAGATACGGCGGACAGCGCGATCGTCCTCGAACTTTTCATTTTATCTGCAGGAACAGCAACAATTGAGAAGCGCGCTGCAAATCATCGAACGGCAACAAAATTCCATGCATGAATCGCCGCCCATCATGTCGGACGGCTCTTCGTAGCCGCCTTCGCCGAATCTTCCGCTTCCCGATTTGTCGTAATCGCCCTTTTCTTTTTTCGCGTTTTCGTTAAAATTCAGCTGTTTGCACAGTTTGTCGTACGCCGTTTTGTATTTTTCGTTCGCGCCGTCCATGGCGATCGCGATTTCGAGCTGTTTTTTGCTTTCGTTGGCCCAGTTTTTTTTGTAGAAAACGACCGACTGAAGATAATGCCATTCAGCGTTTCTTTCGTCGAATTTGTCGAGAGCAGCCTGCGCTTCGTCGATCTTGCCCGCTTTTATGAGCGCGTCGACTTCGGAAAACCCGGGCGCGGAAGTGCCGCTTGCCGCGGCATTCTTGCGATATTCGACGAGATCCGAATACGCCTCGTTAAGCTCGGTGAGTTTGCGGGCGGCTTCGTTCCCCGCTTCGCCCTCCAGAAATCTGTCGTTCTGATATTTGTTGCGAAGAGCAAGATATGCGGAATAAAGCTCGTCGTCCGTCGCTTCGGGCGAGCAGCCTATTATTTCGTAAAGTTTCTGAATATCGTTCATTGTTTTGTTCCTTATATTATGTAATGCATACCCGATATAACGTAATACGGATACCGTTTTTACTCGGTTATCTCCGACGGTTTATTTTTTCTTCCTTTGATTTGTCGCCCGACAGAATCTTTTTCGTCCGCTCGGTCGTGCCGCGAAGGGCAACGTTTTTGACAAGGTCGGCGTTAAACCGGAATTTCAAGCCGGAAAGCCCCTCGGCGATCGCCGCAAGCGTGGCGGAAAGAATGAAAGAAATTTCCTCGCCGTTGTCTTTTCTCAAAGCGTCGAAATCCTTGCTTTTATAAACCGAAGCGAAGGGGTTGTACCTGCCTTTCGTTACGTCCTTGTCGTAGTCGTCGAGCGCGTCGATGAGATATATCCACTTGCCGAGATTATAAAAGAATTTGTAAGAAAACTCGTCGGAAAACTTGCCGAGAAGTTCGGCGGAAAGCTGCGCGAGCATTACGGCGAAGGGATCGGCGGTTTCATCGATACTCTTATCCCCCGCACGCTCGATTTCGCGAAGTTTTTTGTAATTCGACGAAACGATTTCCGTGAATCTCGGGTGCCGTTTCGCGGCGCGTCTGAACCCGCCTTTCAAAAATGCGCGGGCAACGCGGTGTTTTCCCTCGTCGGCGACATCGTCGGTCAGTTTGTAATACGCCAAAATTACGTTCAGTGCGCCGAGCGCGTCCGAGATTTCGTCGCGCGCGGCTATCGGCCGACCGAAAAAAGGATGAGCCACGCAGCGCTCGCGTTTGATTTTTACGTCGACGCCCGTTACGTTATGCACGATCGCGGACATAAACGCAATGTCGTACGTCAGCGAAAAACGCGCGCACTGCCCGCACTTGCCGCCTATGCTTTTGCAAACCTGACAGTAAAGCGAGTTGAAAAGCGTTTCGTCTTTGACGTACAGATACGGGACATAGGGTTTTACGTAGCCGAACATTATTTCTTACCTGGACGATAAAGCCCCACCTTTCTGTATACTTTGTCGAGAGTTTTCGCCGCGATGCGGGAAGCGCGTTCGCGCCCGGTCATCATTACGTCCTCGAGATAAGATTTGTTTGCGAGAAATTCGCGGCGTTTTTCGTCGAGAGGAACGACGGTAGCCGCGACGACTTTTCCGACCTCGGTCTTGAAATCGCCGTAACCCGCTCCGTCGAATTTTTTCTCCGTTTCGGCGACGGTCAATCCGCTGAATACCGAGTAAATGTTTATGAGATTAGTTATGCCCGGTCTGTCTTTATCGCACTTTATCGAGCCGTCGCAATCGGTTACGGCGCGGCGGAATTTACGCATGATCGTTTCTTCGTCGTCGGACAGCGAAACGAACGCGTTTACGTTGGCGTCGCTTTTCGACATTTTGTGAAGAGGATCCTGCAAACTCATGATATTCGCGCCCGTTTCGGGAATGTAACCCTCGGGCATAACGAACGTCGGGCTGTATCTGTTGTTGAAACGCTCGGCAAGGTCGCGGGCGATCTCGAGGTGCTGTTTCTGGTCCTTTCCGACGGGAACGAGCGCGGCGTTGTAAAGCAGAATGTCCGCAGCCATAAGCACGGGATAATCCATAAGCCCCATGTTCACGTTGTCGGCGTGACTGCGAGATTTGTCCTTGAACTGCGTCATACGCGAAAGTTCGCCGGGATAGGTTATCGTGTTGAGTATCCAGGTGAGTTCGGCGTGTTCGTGAACGTGCGACTGAACGAACAAGATCGATTTTTCGGGATCGATTCCGCTCGCAAGATAGAGAGCGAGCAGATTGAGCGTCCGCGCGCGAAGCTCGGCGGGATCCTGTCTGACGGTGAGCGTGTGCAGATCCGCGACCGCGTAAATACACTCAAATTTGTCCTGAAGCGCGGAAAAATTCCTGATCGCGCCGATATAGTTGCCGATCGTCGGTATTCCCGAAGGCTGTACCGCACTGAATAATTTCTTTTTTTCTTCCATATCCCTACCTCTTCCGCGAGCGTCCGCTTTTAAGTCCGAGTTTCAGTTTGCATTTCGTTCGCGTTCGTATTTGCGTTTAATTCGCTTTCGATAACCGGTTTTGTCATTCGCGGAATGCGCCCGCGCCGTCGGCAGCGAGCGATTCCGATCGATTATGCGTCGATTTTACAAGCCGATTATATAATTAACGGCAGGAAAAAACTTTTCCCGCCGAAAATCGCATAGTTTCCCGTCGCGACGTCGGTCGCGCGCTTTTTAATCGCAATATTTGGACAAAAATTCGGGTTTTTCTTCTTTCGTCCCCGAAAGCGTAAGTACGAACTTGACGCCGTATTCCGCGGAAAGCTTTTTAGCTTCGGCGAAGAACGCCTCGACGTCGTTAAGTCCGCTTTCTGCGATGCGAAGCAAGCCGTCGATATAAATGTATTCGATGTCGGTGTTGCCCGCCATAAGTCCGTCGACGAAACCGATGAAGCCGTCAACGCCATTTATTGCGTAGTCTTCGGTATAGATGCAACGAACGTTAAAATCTATGTTAGCCGAATATGATTTCTTCTGCGAAATGAATACGACGTTGCCGAGCGCGGTCTTTGCCGTGTCGTTCAACGAGTCGAGTATGATTTTGGTCTTGCCGCTTCCTTTTTCGCCGTAAATCAATTTGATCATGATAATCAGTCCTCCGTGTTTGCGGTCTGTAATCTTTTTGTGTCTATATAATACCTTATTTCGCCGATTTTTTCAAGTCATTTTAACGACTTTTGACTATTTTTTCACATTATGGGCTTTTGCCTGCTTTTATCGACGTCGGCGACTAACGGAAACGCGGCTTTTCAGTCGCTTTTTGCGGTTAGTCGTTTTCGGGATCAGACGCAAAAGGTCTGTCGTTTTTCGGTTGATCGTTTTACGCGTTTAGTCGTTTTCGCCCGAAAGTTTCTTTTCTCTGTCGGCGATGGCGAGAGCGTCGAGCATTTCGTCGATATCGCCCGCGAGGAAATCTTCCAGATTGTAAAGAGTGAGCCCGATTCTGTGATCGGTCACACGACCTTGCGGGAAATTGTAAGTCCGAATGCGTTCCGAGCGATCACCCGTTCCGATCTGACTCTTTCTGTTTTCGGCGTATTCGTTTCTGTATTTCGTGTTGTAATAATCGTAAAGCCGCGATTTCATGACTTTCATCGCCTTTTCGCGGTTTTTTATCTGCGAACGCTCGTCCTGACAGTTTACGACGATGCCCGTGGGCAAATGCACCATTCGGATGCACGATTCGGTCTTGTTTATGTGCTGACCGCCGGCGCCCGACGAACGGCACGTTTCGATGACGAGATCTTTTTCGTCTATGTTGATCTCCACGTCGTGCGCTTCGGGAAGCACCGCGACTGTTGCGGTCGAAGTGTGAACTCTGCCCTGCGATTCGGTTTCGGGGACGCGCTGAACTCTGTGAACGCCGCTTTCGTATTTGAGGCGGCTGTATGCGCCCTTGCCGTTTATCATGAACGTGACTTCCTTGACGCCGCCGAGTTCGGTTTCGTTCACGTCGATTTCTTCCGTTTTGAAACGATGATTTTCGGCGTATCGCACGTACATACGATAAAGTTCGGAGGCAAAAAGCGCGGCTTCTTCTCCGCCCGCTCCGCCGCGGATTTCCAGAATTACGTTCTTGTCGTCGTCGGGGTCTTTGGGCAAAAGAAGAATTTTAAGTTCTTCCGTCGCGGTTTCGAGCTTAATTTTGCACTCGCGGATTTCCTCTTCGTAAAGGGCGCGCATTTCGGGATCGGTTTCCGTTTGCAGTTCGTTTTCTGCGGACGATTTATCGCTCTCTGCCTTTTTATATTCGAGATATTTTTCCACCGTTTCTTCCATATCGGCGCGTTCTTTGGCAATTTTTTGCCATTCGTCCATTCGCGATATAACTTCGGGATCGGAAATTTTTTCGGTCAGCTCGAGGTATTTTTTGTAGATTGCTTCAAGTTTTTCGATCATTTTTTCTCCGTCGGAAATTCGTTCCGACTATTTATTTTTTTGTGAAAACGCGAACCAAGACGCGTGGCATGCGCATAAAAAGCGGGCCTATAAGCCCGTTATCGGCACTTTTGCGGCATCGCGGGCAAATACGACAACCGACGATTAAGACCTGCCGGTGCGCTTAAGCACGTATTCGCGGCTGAGCCGTTCGAGTTCGCTTTTGTAAAACGCGGCTTTTCTTTTAAGGTGCGGGACGAGAAACGCAAACCACACGATCGTCCATACAGTAAGCGCCGAAGCGAGCGTCAGAACGAGAACGCAGTGCCACTGCACCTTGAAATCTTTGTCTAAAATCATGCCCACCACGTAGAGCGCGGCAAGAATGAGAAAACACACAAGACAGAATATCGTCGTGAACTTGACCGGCGTGAACAGATCGTTTATCTGCGACATTTTTTTTGCGTAGTATTCTCTTTCGTTGACGTTGCTTTTTGCTGCCTTTTCTTTTTTGTCGAGCGTTTTTTTATCGACGTTCTTAAATTCATCTCTGATCATTTTTTCCTCTTCGGAGCGAATCGATCGCTCGTTTTATCCTGCGTTTTTGCGTTTTTTGCTTGCCGATTTACCGTTTTTTGCTCGTTCGATTACTTTTTTCCGCCGATAATTTCTCCAGCAAAAATGCGCTTTAAGAAGTTCCCGGTGTAACTTTTTTCGACTTCGGCAACCGCTTCGGGCGTGCCTTTCGCGACGATCGTTCCGCCGCCGTCGCCGCCCTCCGGACCGAGATCGACGATGTAGTCGGCGACTTTTATCACGTCGAGATTGTGTTCGATGACGATGATCGTGTTGCCGCCGCTGCGCAGACGATCGAAAATCGAGATGAGTCTATCGACGTCGTATGTGGACAAGCCGGTCGTGGGTTCGTCGAGAATGTATATGGTTTTTCCCGTCGAGCGCTTGGAAAGTTCGGTTGCGAGTTTTACGCGCTGCGCTTCGCCGCCCGAAAGCGTCGTTGCAGGCTGACCGAGCTTAATGTAGCCGAGCCCGACGTCCTGTAAACTCTTTACTTTGGAATATATTCTCGGGATATTCTCAAAAAACACGACGGCTTCGTCAACAGTCATTTCGAGAACGTCGTTTATGCTCTTTCCTTTATATTTCACGGCGAGCGTTTCGCGGTTGTACCTCGTGCCTTTGCACACTTCGCACGGAACGTATACGTCGGGAAGGAAGTGCATTTCGATCTTGATTATGCCGTCGCCCTGACAGTTTTCGCATCTGCCGCCCGACACGTTGAAGGAAAATCTGCCCGAAGTGAATCCGCGTTCTTTCGCGTCGTTGGTCGAAGCGAACAACTCTCTTATCGGAGTGAACGCGCCCGTATAGGTCGCGGGGTTGCTTCTCGGCGTTCTGCCGATAGGCGACTGGTCGATCGCGATGACTTTGTCGAAATTGCTCACCCCGTCGATTTCGCGGTAGTTGCCCTCGACTTCTTTCGCACCGTTCAGTCTGTTCGCGAGCGCGGGATATAATATTCCGTTTACGAGCGAACTTTTTCCGCTCCCCGACACGCCGGTTACGGCGGTTATCAGTCCGACCGGGAAAGATACGTCCACGTTTTTGAGATTGTTCTGTTTCGCGCCGTAGACGGTGAGCCATTTGCCGCTCACGGGGGTACGAACGACGGGAACTTCGATTTTTTTGCGACCCGAAAGGTAATCGCCGGTGATCGAACGCGGCTCCGCCATAATGTCGTCAACCGTGCCGCACGCGACGACTTCACCGCCGTGTACGCCCGCTTTCGGACCGATATCGAGAATAAAATCGGCGCTTCGTATCGTTTCTTCGTCATGCTCGACGACGATGACGCTGTTTCCGAGATCGCGCAGATTTTTGAGTGTCGAAAGAAGTTTTTCGTTGTCGCGCTGATGCAGACCTATGCTCGGCTCGTCGAGAATGTAAAGCACTCCGCGAAGCCCGCTTCCGATCTGTGTCGCGAGCCTTATGCGCTGCGCTTCGCCGCCCGAAAGAGTCGAAGCCATTCGCGACAGCGTGAGATATTCGAGCCCGACGTTGCGCAGAAAATCAAGGCGCGCGGAAATTTCTTTGAGTATCGGCTCGGCGATGAGTTTTTGCGTCGGGGCGAGCGTGAGCTTGTCGACGAAAGCGCGAAGTTTTTCGATCGACATTTCGCTTATTTCGTATATGTTCTTTCCCCCGACCGTGACTGCGAGCGCTTCTTTTTTGAGTCGCTTTCCGCCGCATGACGAGCATGGTTTCTGAACCATATACTTCTGAATTTCGGATTTTGTATAGTCGCTCGTGGTTTCGCGGTAACGCCTTTCGAGATTTGGAATTACCCCCTCGAACGACGACCGGTAACTGCCCTGAAATGTGCGCGACGAGTATTCGAGTTCGAGTTTTTCGCCGCCGTTCCCGTAAAGAAGTATGTCGACGATTTCGCGCGGCAGGTCTTTGACGGGTGTATCCATGCTGAATTTGTATTTTTTGGACAGCGCGCGGAAATACATCTGTGTGAATTTGCTGCTGTCGAGATTCCAGCCGGAAATGCAGAGCGCACCCTGATTAAGACTTTTCGACGTGTCGCCGAGAACGAGCGCTTCCGAGATTTCGTTTCTGAAACCTATGCCGCGGCATTCCTCGCACGCGCCGTAAGGATTGTTGAACGAAAACAAGCGCGGCTCGAGTTCTTCTATGCTGATTCCGCATTCGGGACAAGCGTATTTCGTGGAAAAAAGCGTTTCGGTTTCGCCGCATTTGCACGAAACGAGCCCGCCCGTGAGTTTGATCGCCGTTTCAAGGCTGTCCGAAAGGCGCTTTTGGATTCCGTCCTTTACGATAAGGCGGTCGACGACGACGCTGACGGTGTGTTTTACGTTCTTGTCGAGTTTGATATCTTCGCCGAGTTCGTAAGTCGAGCCGTCGATTTCAACGCGGACGTAGCCACTCTTTCTGTAACTTTCGAGTTCTTTTTTAAATTCGCCCTTTCTGCCGCGGACGACGGGTGCGTTGATATAGATTCGGCTGCCTTCGCCGAGCGCCATTATTTTGTCGGTTATCTCGTCTACCGTCTGGCGGCGGATTTCCCGCCCGCACTGCGGACAATGGGGTACGCCCGTGCGCGCGTATAATAATCTGAAATAGTCGTAAATTTCGGTGACGGTTCCAACGGTCGAACGCGGGTTGTTGTTCGTCGTTTTCTGATCGATGGAAATGGCGGGCGAAAGCCCTTCGATTTTTTCGACGTCCGGCTTTTGCATTTGTCCCAAAAACATTCGCGCGTAGCTCGACAGACTTTCCACGTATCTGCGCTGACCTTCGGCAAAAATCGTATCGAAGGCAAGCGTAGACTTTCCGCTTCCGGATACGCCCGTGAATACGACGAGCTTGTCGCGAGGGATTTCGACGTCGATATTTTTTAAGTTGTTTTCTTTTGCTCCGATAATCTTAATGTAGTCCTGCATATGGTTCTTTATATCTTTTGAAGTTTAAACGTCTTTGATGTTTAAACGCTCCCTGCTCTGTCGGTTTTTACCCGAAAAATGCGAATAATCGACTTATAGCCCGACTTTTTGTTTTTTTAATCGTTTTGACGCGAAAAAACCGAAAACAAGCCGTGCATAAAATCAGCCGCGCATTTTGAGCTTGAGTTTGGCGATCGTGTCGCGGATTTCAATGCATTTTTCGAAGTCGAGATTGTTCTGCGCGAGTTTCATAAGCGCTTTCAGTTTTTCGATTTCGTCGGGGATGTCATTTTTCGAAACGTCCTTCGTGCGGTCGACTTTCTTGGTTATTTCGAGGCTGTTTACGATGGGCTTAACTATCGTTTTCGGTACTATACCGTGCTTTTCGTTGTATTCGCGCTGAATTTTGCGGCGGCGTTCGGTTTCCTTCATCGCCCTGTCCATGCTACCGGTGATCGCGTCGGCGTACATGATAACGCGACCTTCGCTGTTTCGCGCCGTTCTTCCGATCGTCTGTACGAGAGAAGTTTCCGAACGCAGAAAACCTTCCTTGTCAGCGTCGAGAATGGCGACGAGTTTTACCTCGGGAATGTCGAGCCCTTCGCGCAGAAGGTTTATGCCGACGAGTACGTCGATGTCGCCGCGACGAAGTTCGTTTATTATCTCGATTCGCTCGAGCGTGTCTACGTCGGAGTGCATGTAGCGCACTTTGAGTTTGCGCTCTTTCAGATAGTCGGTCAGCCGCTCCGCCATTTTTTTGGTCAGCGTGGTCACGAGAATCCGACCGGACGACGCGATGACTTTGTTTATCTCGCCGAGAAGATCGTCGATCTGATTTACAGTCGGGCGAACCTCGACGGGCGGATCGATGAGCCCCGTAGGTCTTATGATCTGCTCGACGACCTGCCCCGCATGCTCGAGTTCGTACTCTGCGGGCGTTGCGGAAATGCAGACGAGTTGCCCGATTCTTGCGTCGAATTCCTCGAATTTGAGCGGGCGGTTATCGTATGCCGATTTCAGCCGAAAACCGAAATCGACGAGATTTTGTTTGCGCGCGCGGTCGCCGTTATACATGGCGCGTATCTGCGGAATCGTCATGTGACTTTCGTCGATGAACAATATGAAATCTTCGGGGAAATAGTCGAGAAGCGTGAAAGGCGGTTCGCCCGGTTTTCTTCCGTCGAAATAGCGGCTGTAGTTTTCAACGCCGCTGCAATAACCGATTTCGTTCATCATTTCGAGATCGTAAGAAACGCGTTGTTTGAGCCGCTGGGCTTCGATAAGTTTGTTTTCCCGCTCGAAATCGCCGACTTCTTGTGTCATGTCTTTCTCTATCTGCGAAAGCGCGGAATTCATTTTTCCGCTCCCGACGGCGTAGTGGCTCGCGGGGAAAATGACGGCGTGAGTGAGTTCGGAAATAACGCGCCCCGTGAGAAAATCGGTTTCGCAAATGCGGTCGATTTCGTCGCCGAAAAACTCTATCCGAAGCACTATTTCCGAGTTGGACGCGGGAAAAACCTCGACGATATCGCCGTGAACGCGAAAAGACGAACGCTGAAAATCTATGTCTTTTCTTTCGTATTGTATCGAAACGAGCTTTCTCATCAGCGCGTCGCGGTCGTATTTCATTCCCGGGCGCAACGAAATCGCCAGATTATAATATTCTTCCGGCGCGCCTAAACCATATATGCACGAAACGGACGCTACGACGATTACGTCGCGACGCTCGGACAACGCAAAAGTCGCGCTGTGGCGAAGTTTATCGATCTCGTCGTTTATCGACAAGTCCTTTTCTATATAAGTATCCGTCTGCGGAATGTACGATTCGGGCTGATAATAATCGTAGTAACTTACAAAATATTCGACGCGGTTCTCGGGAAAAAACTCGCGCAGCTCGTTACACAGCTGCGCCGCAAGAGTTTTGTTATGCGCGATGACGAGCGCGGGGCGCTGAAGCTTTTCGATCACGTTTGCCATCGTGAACGTTTTTCCGCTGCCCGTTACGCCGAGAAGCACCTGCTCCCGCAGACCGCTTCTGAATCCGTCGACAAGTTTTTCGATCGCCTGCGGCTGATCGCCGGTCGGCTTAAATTTTGAATGAAGTTTAAATTCTCCGTCTTGCATTTCTTCCTTGTTTTTACGTATGATATCGGATCGTTTTTACGTACGAGGATGATGATCCCGTGCGGATAATAGCCGTGAACGTCCGTTTAATCGACTTACAGGCGGACATTCAGATAAATTCCTTTAAGACTTCGGCAACTTTTTTAGCCATAAAATAGAAGCCGAGATCGGTGGGATGACAACCGTCCACGCAACAATGAGTTTTTACGTCGGCGGGGAATAAGTCCATTCCGCATATAAGCCGAACGTTCTTATCGCCGCGGGCAACCGCGTATTCGTAAGTCTGTTTGATTATCTCGAATCTCTCCTTGTCCTCGGGTTCGGAGAGCGAATTCGGCTTTGATAGAAAGATTATCGGGATCGACTCGTTTTCCTTTTTGCTTCTGAACGTTTTGTATAACTCGATATGAGTTTCTTTCAGATATTCGGCGGTCGGCGCGTTGTAATCGTAGTCGCAAACGAAAACGTCGCACGGCGTGTCGCGCAGAATTTCGTTCATCAGCGGTTCGGCTTTTGCCGCGCCCGAGAAGCCGAAAAAGCAATAGTCGGTGTCCGTCCATTCGGACACAAGCGCCTGATAACAGTTGTCCGGGCGAGCCGCGCACGCCCCTTGCGTTATCGACGAACCGTAATACATAACGCGCTTTTTGCCGCGATATTTATCCGATTTTGCGACCGAAGAATCGCGGTCGAGTTCGACGGATATTTGCTCCACGCCGCTGTATAACGGGAAAAATATGACGTAATCGTGCATTTTTCCGTCGTTTTTAAGTGCCGCTTTAAAATGAAATTCCTGTTCTTTGTCGACGATATCGCTGAAGAGATTGCAGAGAAACTCTTCTTTTCCGTTTAACGTTTCGCAGAGAGTGAAGCCCGAACTTCCGATAAAAGTCATATGCCCGAGCAGAAGTTTTTCGAAATAGCGACCTTTCAGACCGATTTTCGTCGAATTCGTCGAGAACGTAATTCTTACCCCGCCCGTACAACGAGCGCCCCATGCGACGCTCAAGCTTATGGATTCGGCAACCGCTTTCGGGATTTTTATGAAACCGTATTCGGGATCGTGGTAACAACCGTAAAGCCCGAAAGGCTCGCACGGGAGAGAATAAACGTCGAATTCGCCGTCCGACACTTTTTTTGTCGCAAAATTTTTGTCAATTTCGGATATTTTCATTTTTTACCTTTTATAGGGATTCCTTTCGTCATCACTAATTATTTTTGCGCGATAATCGACTCATAGACCGCTTTTTCGTTTTCGTTTCGTTTACCGCGCCGCAACGGGAAATCATTTAAAAATCAAATATAACAATTTCCCGACGATATAGGTTACGAGCGCGCTCACGCATGCAAACACGACCTTGATTCCGACCTCGCGCCGCTTGCGTTTTTTCGACGTGACCTTTTCGGCTCCGGCGTTCGTAATCTTTATATAGACGTACGGCTCGCCGTGACGATCGGTGTAAATGACGTCGGCAAGCCCCTTTTCGGCAAGAGAACCGAGGAGTTTTCTTTCGTCGCCGAGCCCGAAAGCCGTTTTGAGTTTTTCGGTCGAAACGAGGTACTTCCCGCCCGTTCCCGAGCGGTATGCCGCGGACAATATCTCGAATTCCTTTTTAGAAAGCACAAAGACCTCTCAACGCGAGCGCGACGAGAATCGCCGCAAGCCCGCCCGTCAACGCGCCGACGAAAGCGTATAACCCGACCTTGCGGCAGAGTACCGCGCGCAGATAGAAATCCTTTTCCTTTTCGGAAAAATAAGCGCGGGCTTTGTACGTCGGAGCGACGAGATAGTCACCGTTTCCCGAATATTTTACGTTGATATACCCCGCTCCGTCGAGAACGTCGAGCACCTCGGCATATTCCGACACGGAAGAAAAATCTTCCTCCGTCAGAATTTTATAGTCCGAGCCGCATTCTTTCAGGACGATCGTCAACAGTTTTTCGGCATTTTCGTTTAGCATACGCAATTATCATGCGTAAAATTACGCCGTTTATTTACGATTAAAGTCAAACGACGACAATCTCCGACGGTGCGAAAACTACCGCCGATCAACCAAACCGTCGAGTCGACCGCGAACGATTCCGCTTTATAACCTTATAATATATAATTGGCTTTGCTTTTGCGTGTGAGATCGTTTTCGGGAACCGATTCGGGATAGCCGAGCGCCGCCATTCCGCCGAGCGCATGGTTTTCGGGGATTCCGAGTTCGGCAAGCACCGCTCTGACTTTTTCGTCGTCGCAGACGGTTGCGGGCTGATTTATCCAGACCGAGCCGACGCCGACAGAATGAGCGTATAAAAACATATTTTCAAGGGCGCACGATGTATCCTCTTTGATAAATCTGCTCGCCTTGTCGCAAGAAGTAAGAATTATCGCCTCGGGGTTATAAAAATCGTAGTTTTCGCCTTTTCCGGCGGCTTTTCCGACCGCTTTGGCGAGTTTTCCGATAAGCGCTTTGTCAGCGACGACGGTAAACAAAATCGGCTGACGATTGAGTGCGGTGGGCGCAAACATTCCCGCGGTCACCACGTCGCGTAAGACGTCCTCGGGAATTCTTTTGCCGTTTACGAACGAGCGAATGCTTCTTCTCGTTACTATATTTTCCATTATACAGTTCATATAAAAGCCTCCTGCGGTATTTTAACCGCCGTTCTCTGCGTATGATAACATATTTCAAAAAAAATATCAATGATATGCTCAAATTTTTAGAAAAATATCAACAATGCGCTTGTTTTTTCTTGACAATCGCAAAGAAAAAATGTATCATAGGTAAGCATTGTGAATGTATTCGCTTTTGCACTCGTCGGGATGGCGGAATTGGCAGACGCGTACGTTTGAGGGGCGTATGGTATATACCGTGTGAGTTCAAGTCTCATTCTCGACACCAACAAAAAAAGCACTTTCGGCTTTCGAAAGTGCTTTTTTTTGTTCTACAATTTTAGACACACACCCCATACAAACACCGCTCGTCGTCCCGAGACGAGCCACCTCCCCGACCGACGAGGGATCTATGGGCACACCCCAACATTTGACATAGAGCCAAAAACAAGGCGGAACGAAATTCGTTCCGCCTTGCTTAAAGGTCGTTTTATTCGGCAAGGCGCAAGCCCCACCGTAAAATATCTTTTGATTACGCGTTCTGAATATCCTTATAAGCTATCTGTCCGCAATACTTCATTTCGCCTTGAGCATTGTAGACGAAATAGCAATAATATTGATATTGTGTTCCCTGATGCGTAGCAGTTATTCCCTTAACAGTTTTAGCCAAGACAAGTTTACCGTCAACAATCTTTATTGCGCCAGCCGGTTTTTCCGCATCTTCGGTTCCTGCCGTAACTTCGGAATAAGGAGCAGCAAAATCCATGCCGAATTTATCGGAGTACATATGCATCGTTCCAGTATCGTAAATAACCCAATCACGGACATACGCGACTACACTGTAGTTGCCTGCCCCGAATTCTTCATCAAGTTTAGCCGTTACGGTCGAAGCAAACTTAACAGTACCGTTATCCTTAACAAGCGTCGCGTCTTTTACTTTATCGCCAACCATTTTGGAAATAAGTTGCGGAATGATAACGAAATCCGAACGATTTGTAGTCACATTGAGAGTTTTGATATTCTTTGCCTTCGAGTAAGTATTTTTATATTCATCGATCGTTAAATATGCTTTCGTAGCCAAAGAACCATCATAGTTAAGCAAACCGTTACCGGCACTCGTAAACTTACCTTCGTTCTTACAATTGTTAACGTAAATCGAACCAATTTCACCTGCGCAGTTTCCAACCAACATCCAAGCGGTCGTCGCTTCGAAATTACCCATATTCGTACATCCGTCGAATGTAATTTCTTTCAATCTCGAATCGGCAAGTCCGATAAACGCGCCGCAGTAAGGCGAAGTACCGGTGAAGTTTACTTTGTTAACACAGTTCTTAACAGTTACTTTTGTGGCTTCTAGAGTACGGCAAGCAAGCATACCTGTATTCATGTCGGCTTCCATCGTACCTTCGGTCGTAATATTCTCAAACGTTACTTCACCGCTAAGGTCAAGCACGAGAACGGTTTCAAACGCAACGCCAGGTCTTACTTTAAGCGTAAGATTCTTAATCGTAGCATCTTTAGCCCATCTAAACGCATATGCACAGTCACCACCGATATCAACGTTGAAGTCTTTTCCGTCGAGGACAAAGCCATTTTTATTCGTGTTGTAATAAGTTTTTCCTTCGAGGCTGATATTGTTACCGAGTTCGTAATATTTACCGGCTTCCGCACCGATTTTCGCGAACTGCGCGGCAGTCGTGACAATGTAAGGATTACTCTGCGAACCGTCGCCTTCCTCGAACACGGAACCTTCGACAACGCTGTAGTCAAAAGAAAGGCTGATGTTGGAATTGCCCTTGATGTTGATTACGCATTTGTAAGTTCCGACTTTAGCCGACGAGAAGTTATTCTCGAACTGAACGTTGATATTGTTGTAATATCCGACTTCTTTGTCGTTTGCGGAGGTTTTATACTGAAGCTTAATCTTGAAGCTGTCGGTATCGAGTTCTTCGCCTACCTTATACTGAGTTTTCGGCTGTCCTATAAGAGAGATGGACTGTATGTCCTCAAACAGAAAACATCCCGAAAAAAGCGATGCGACGAGCGTTACGAGCAAGATCGCAACGGTAAGTCTGAATTTGTTTTTCATTGTTGCTTCTCCTTTTTGATTTTTCGAAAATATTTAGCAAAGCCAAAGGGGATTTTGCCGCCCCGCGGCTTTTCTATCGAAATTTAATAATTCCCGATCAATAGTTACGGACGAGAACGAGTTTTTCTCCCGCATAAACCTCGACCTTTTCGACGACCGCGCTATACGTGCAGTAATCGCCGAGCGTCATACCGTTCGAACCGATCTCGAGTTTAAACGCGGACAGTGCTTCGTCATATACGGCTTCGCCGACAAGCGCGTCACCCGTATAATTCGTCGTACTGTTGAGAGAATAATACACCGTTCCGTCAAGAAGCGAATCCTGTCTGTAAACATTTACGACCGGTTTATAAGTAACCTTTACGTTGAGGGAAGAAGTTCTCTTTCCGTTCGTCGTTTCGGTAAGATAGTTATCGAGCCCCGTGACGGAGTTGGCAAGAGCAACCTTGATCGTTGCTTTCGAAGTCTGCGGGAACGCTTCTTTATTTCCGCGGTGATTTATTACGTCATAGTTCTCATAAGTATACATATTCAATCCGGTGGGATAACCCACGTTGGAGAACTTCCACCCTTTCACGACGTCGCCGTCGCGCATAAGGATGATCGCGTTATATTTGGTAACGGAACCCGACTTGACGCTGTTGACGTATAACTTGGAAATATTGTTAAAACTCTTGAAGAACCCGTCTTCACTCACGAGTATATTGAAAACGGGAACGAGGTATTTAACTTTAACGCCGTTACCGACGTCGTTAAGCGTTTGTCCGCTCGTAAGTCTGCCGGTTTTCATTCCGTCCTTGTCAACGTACATATATTGACAATCGTCGGGGTATTCGCAAGTGTAATCTCTTCCGTAAACGATATCCGCATTACCGTATTTGATAAGGTTTTCGTTGACGACGGAAGTCGATCTCGTAACCGTTATCGAAGCGCCGGAAATACCGGATTCGTTAAACGTGGCGTCGACGCCGATCTCGAGTTTGACTTTGCTTTCGCCGTTCTCGCCGAGTTTGGAAAACGCGCTCCCCTCGATAAGCGTTACTTTCGCGGGGATAACGATTGTCACGTTGACGGTGAGGTTAGCCGCGGACTTGCCCGAAGAAAGCCCTTGATTGGTTATTTCGAAAACGCTTCCGTCAACGAGCGAGTTGGTGCAAGTTACGGTTGGTCTGTCCGAACTCGAGGAGTCGAACGACGGAAGATACATTCCTTTGTTGCCGATGAACAACGTGTTGTCGATATCGAACGCGGCGACGAGATCGTTTTGCGCCAGATAGTTATTTTTGCCGTTGAGCAAAGAAACGATCGCCGCGAGTTTGTTCGTGAACGATTCTTTGATAAGCGCGGAAATGTTCGCAGCCGAGCTGCCTCTGTCCTCTGCATCGGAAACGATACCGGAAGTCGTTCCGCCCTTGATCTCGTTGATCGCGTTCGTAATATCCTTGATCGTATCGTCGATATAATAAAGATTTCTGTTATAAGGGTTGAGCGCCTCGATCGGTCTGTCGCCCTTTTGAATCACCGCATCGGCGGCATAAACGGTTTTCACCGCGTCCGCGTCAGCCGACGGCGAAGCCGAAGAGAACGCCGATTCGTTGGAGAACAATCTGATATTGTTGACACTCTTGTCGTACCACAGCGAATAACCCTCGGGCGTGGACGAGCGGTCGAAGTCGAGATCTTCGAGCACTTGCTTGATCTCGTCCGCGGAATAACTGCTTCTGTTGTCGTTCAGCGAACGAATAAGCAGATTTTCGTTGACCGCATTAAGGCTTGCCTTGAGGCTCGTAACCTTCGCATTATTAATAATGCCGCCAAACGTGGGGATAAGTACGGCAGACAGAACCGCGATGACCGCAATAACGATCACGAGTTCCACAAGCGTAAACCCCTCCTTTCGGCGGCTCACAACTGATTTCTTCATAACTACTCCTCTTTACGTATTTAGTTTGCTTTTTTTGTTCTTTTTTATTATCGTCCGTCTTCCGATCATCCGCTTTCGCGTTATTTCGAATTTTTCATCGAAAAACACGATAATTTCGCACTTTCACGGTGCATTTCTGCGTCTTTTCGGCGCAAACGGGCGCAAGATTGCGGGACTTCTCGCACTTTTCCCATCAACCTTCGCCGAAATAATATATCAAAGGATTGCTTTTGTCAAGCGCAAAAACGCCGTTTTTTGAAAAACCGGATTTCCGATCGGCTTTTCTTTCACTTCTTTTTACTTTTCGTTACCGCACGCGCTTGCACATGTATAAATAAAATGAAAAAGCCCCACGTAAATGAAACCGCACTACAAAAAAAAAGAGGGGCAAAACACCCCTCACGGTTCTGCCCGAGCCCGAGCAACTTCTTTACGCAACTTACTTGCGCGAAGCAACGTAAGTTTTGAGTTTTTTATAGGTTTCCGGCGAAAAAATCGAATCGTATCCGCCCGTTTCGAAGTCTTTTGCGACGGAATCGGAATCGAGTTTCGAATAATACGCGACGATTTTTTTGAGCATTTCGTCGTAATACGCATCGCTTTGAGCGCGTGCGTTTTCGACGATCATCTCGGGATCTCCGCTGTTTTCGATCTTTCTTCTGAAATCGGCAAGTTTTCCCGCGAGCGTATTATTGTAAACGAGCGCTTTCTCGTTCGCTTCGTCGCGCGACTTTTTGAGTTCGGTAAGTAGTTCGTTTAACTCAAACGCCGTTTTCATGTCCGTTTTTTCGAGCGAATTTTTGAGTTCTTTGCCGAGCCGTTCGATCTCGCCGTCGATTTCCTCGAGTTCTTTCGCCGCAACAGACTTTCGTTCCCCGATATCCTTAAATTTTCCCTCGTCGTATTCCTTGATAAGGTTGAGAATTATCGAACTTCTTCCGAGCCCCCTTTTAAGCGCTTCGTTCGAAGCTTGTTTTTTCGCCTCGTCGTAACGCGCGCTTATTTCACGCTCGGATTCGGAAAGCGCGTTTTTCTTGTTTTCCGCCTTACCCGAAAGATCGCCGATCTTTTCCGCCGTCGTTTTTTCCAGCTCGCGGTTTTCGTTTTCGACCTTTTTACGCGCGTTTTCTTCCGCTTGCTTTTCGAGTTCATCGTCCGTCCGCTCGTCGCCTTTCATATACTCCGCGCCGTATTCCTTTCTCACGGCTTCGTTGACCGCGTTCGACGCGAGTTTTCCGAGTTCTTTCAGTTCCTCGTCGAGTTTTTTCTTTTCTTCGCTTGCCGCATCGCTTTGCCTCAAAGCCTCGAAACGCTCCGCGGTAATCGGTATTTTAAATTTCATTTTCCCCTCCGATATTTGTCGGCGCCGCCGACTTGATTTTTATCTTTAATTGCCCCGAAACAGCCGATAATCGACCTATAACGGGCTTTTTGTCGTTTTATTGACGGTCTGTCGAACAAAATCGTCCGACAAACCGCCGCAAAAACTCACCCCATAACGAACAATCTGTCCATTATTCTCACGAGCATTTTTCCGTCGAAGAGTTTCACCGCGTCGTCCGCCGCATAAAACGGTTCGGACGCGGTAAGAACCCCGTTCATATACTCGCTCGTTCCCAAGTTTCCGTCTTTCCGCACGACGACGAGCGAAATTTTACCTTCGCTCGACGTCATTCTCACTGCTTTTCCGTTTTTTCTCTTTATCATAGTGCCTCCGTTTGAGAAAAGTCGGCTACGATTTTAATTATTTCGATTTAGATTATATATTTCTGATAATTTTTCCGTTGCCGGAATGATCGGTTGCCACAAAATAATTCGAAATTGACGGATCGCAGAAAACTCGCCATGCATTCCACGACGTAGCCGTGGTTACGAGATTAAGATCGTCGTCTATCTTATACTTATAAATGCAATTACCTTTCACCGCAATAACGGTCGCGGGGTTGCCTGAAATAGCGGCAGCGCTCGCAACCGACGAGTCGAGCGTGCAACCCTTCACGTAAGCGAAATCGGAATCGTAAAGATTGCATTTAAGGTCGCCGTCCGCGTTCACGAAAACCGCCGCATAAAAGTCCGCAAGCTTGCAAACGACGCCCGATTTGATTTCTCCGATACGGATTTTTGTCTGCAAATCCCCGCCTATATATCGTTTAACGAGTAATTCGCCCGCCCGAGCGAACGCGATCACGCTTTGCGTTTCCTCGTTTAAAACCGTCAGAAAATATTCCGTTTCGGGATAGTCCACGCACCCCTCGGTCGAGATCGAGAACGACTTCGCGGTGAACGCGACTTGAGCCGAAAGTTCCGCCGAAATCGTTCTTTCGCCTTTGCCGAGCGGGGCGAGAAAAGACACTTCCGCATTCCCCGACAGCGCGCCGTCGAAAGCCGTCGCCCCGTCGATCTTTATCGCAAGCCGATAGTTTTCGCATTCCGTTTTCACCCCGACCGCAAAACGCAGTCGGCAATCGTCCTTCGCTTCGATAAGAAAATTCAGTCGGTGCAACGTCGCTTCGTCCGGACACTCCCTTTCCGCCTCGTATCTGTTGAAATTCCCTTTCCCGACGATCTTTTCGAGCCGCAGAATCCGTTTCGCGTTCTCTTCCGTTTCGGCTAAACGATTCCGCTCGAAACTTACCGCATTCGCCATATCCGCACCCCCATGCTTACAATTCCCGCTAACTTTAAAATGTTTGCAAAACTCGCCGCTTCCCCCCCGCGTCCGTCAGATTTCATACTCGATCTCGAGCGCGGAAACGCTCGCCCCCGCGGCGCCGCATTCGACGGTAATCGTGAACGAATCGCCCTTTAATCCGATCGGCAACGACTGCCTTTCTTTGGAACCCGAAAAGTGCAATAATCGACTTCCGCGCTCACTTTCTACCGTCACGTCGACGTCCGTAATCGTCCTTAAAGCAAGCCTCGTCACCCGCTTGGTTTCGGTAGTGCCGAAGTCGCTTTTCCCGCTCACCCACTTTTTCTGAAGCGGCACCGAAAAGCATTCGCCTTTCCCGGAAAGCGTCGCGGGATAATTTTTTCCTTTCACCAGAAGCAGCAGTTCGGAATCGGTCTCTCCGCCGCGCACGGCAAAATCTTTTACGTTCAGCCCGCGCATCACGACGAACGTCCGACGATGAACGTCATACTTTAAAAGCACCGGCAAAACGCCGCAATCGGTCGTCATCGTCATTTTGCAATAATACGCGCCGCCGAAGTACACGCCTTTCGCGTCCGAATTGTCGATCCCCGCGAGTTTTTCGTCGAGTTTCGACATAATTCGCGTCGGCGTCCCGCCCGAAAACGAATAAAACCCGTCCTCGGCAAGATAAATTATTCTGTCACCGCACACCGCAATGCTTCCGTCGAAGATTTTTCCCGACGAGGCGGCGATTCCGTCGACGGAAAACTCCGTCTGATCGCCGTAAGCCGTAACCCGCACGATTCCGTACAGCCCGAACACGTAAACGTAGCCGCCGAACGACAACACCTTGACAAGACTTCCGATTCCCTCGCGTATATCGATGAACCCCGCGTCGTCGAGCGACACTTTCCAGTTAAGCGGATTGAAATCGTCCGAAAACCAGAGCGAAGTTTTACTCCCGCCCTCGGTCGCAAAAAGTCTTTCGGCGTGAATGCACGCGGACGTGATCTGCGGCACGTCCCCGACGAGCGTAACCGTCGAGCCGTTATACACGCGATAGTTTTTCGCGCACGAGAAAATCATCACGTCTTTTCCGTCGTAATTATACGGAACGGCGGTCGGCGCGCTTTCAAAATTCAGCGCGGGCATTTTGGAAAACGCGTCGTCGGTCATCGCCGCTTTATAAACGTAGTGATCGCTGCCGTAAATCATCAGAAATTCGTCGTATACCTTGGTCGTTTCGTTGTATCTTTTGTAATAATACAGTCTTTCGGGGGTAACGCCCGCAGCGTCGAACTTCGGGCATTTTCCGCCGAAATCGGCTTTTTTCACGCCGCCCGCGTCCTTAAGCGTGCCGCCCGACAGCGCGAAATTATACGAAAAAACGCACTCCCCGGGCGAAAGCCGCTCTTCGTCCTTGTTCCCGTTTATCCCCGACGAGAAATCCCGCACGACGATTTTCCGCACAGCGCCGCTCACCATGTTCCTTTTATCGTAATACATATCAGCACCACTTCCCGACCTTGATCTTAAGCCGCCTTTTTTCCGCCAGCCTTGCCTTAAGCGCACCGGCATACTTCGCGTTCCATATCTCCGCGTCCGAAAGCCTTCCCCGCTCAAGACAATACTCCGCCGCGATCCCGTACGACAGCACATGCTCGCCGATTATCCCGTCCGCATAATACGCCTCGTCCGCAAGAACCTGCGCTTTCGGCTTGAATCCGTAAGTAACCGAAACTTTCCGCGCATTCACTTCCAAACAGTCGATAATCGTGCTATAGGCGAGCTTATTGCCGTTTCCGTCTTTCACGCAATCGATCGCGATCGGCTTTTCGGAAAAATCACAAAAAGGAATTTTTCCGCCGCTCACGTCGAAACTTTCCGTTTTTTTAAGCGGCAGATACTCGCACGCAAGTTCGTCCACGACGACGTCGTAACAGTGCTTCAAAAGCGTTGCGGACTCCTCCGCATACGCGCGGTCATCGGGCACGGCGTCCGATAAAAAGTCGGAAACGTCCTTTTCGCCGACAAGACGGGCGGCATTCCCGAGCATTTCTTTAACAGTCATGTTTTCCCTCCGTTTTCCGTTTGTTAATATTTTCGGGGCGGCAACCCGCCGCCCCGAACCGAGCAAAAACCCGAACCGAAAAAGCCTTACGCTTCGGTAATACCCGTAAGCATCGCCTGTCCGCACGGTCTTGTGCAGATAAGGTCGGCATACTTGACGAGCGTCGCCGAATAAACGGGCTTGTTCGCCACCTGCTTGATAACTCTGCCGTCCTCGCCCTCGAGCCACTTCCAATCGCAAAGCTGATGTAGCGCGAAGTCGTCGGTATTAAGAAGATACATCGTTCCTTCGGGACAGAATCTGTCGGACACGACGGGAATACCGTTATAAGAAAGCGCCTTATATCCGCCCTTAAGGTCCATCACGTCCACGTTGCGCTTATACGCCGTGAGCGCTTTCTGATACGCGCGCTTGACGCCCGACGAACAGACGATGAAGTTTACTCTGCTGCCCGCGTTCTCTTCGAGCGTGTCGATTGCTTCCTGAATAACCGTTTCGGAGATCGTGCCGACGTCCGATTTCATGTGAGGAATAAGCCATTTGTGCGTCGCTCTGTCCAGTCCGTAAAGCGTTCCCGTGCTCGAGAAAATCGCCTTAAGACCGGTTATTTCCTTGCCGTAAGAATTCTGAACGGTGATGATGCTGTTCGCGGGAACGGCAGTGCTCGTCAGCTTATCGCCAGAAACGGTGATAGTCTTGTTCGCGCGGTCCACCCCCGTGATTCTTCTCGCCGCGGCGCCGGAAATCGCAGCGCCCGCCGACGACAGAAAATCGACGACCATTCCTTCGACGACGTTCTTGACGGAATCGAGCGTAACGACGCCGTTATCGTCGATCGACGAAACCTTGCCGAGCGTACCGTTGCCGTCGCCGAAAAGCATTCTTCCGAAGTTGAAAGACGACGCCTTTAAAAGTCCTTCCATTTCGGCGTTAAGCAGATTGACGAACGCGCCGACGTTGTTCTCGGACGCCCTTACCGCCTTATCCGAAATTTCGATCGTGCCGTAAAGGTTTTTGAGCGTCAGAACGAACTGATCGTAATTGTTGCCCGCGGCGGCGGGAAGAGTTCCGTCCTCCGTTCCCGCGCCGATACCGCCGTTAATGCCGTACTGCGCGAGTCTGCGGATTTCTTTGCCCCAAACGTCCTGCGTGGTCTGTTTGATTCGTGCAAGCAAAGGGTTGACGCTTGTGTTGAGCTGCTCGGAAACTACTCCGAGATAGAGTGATTTAAGCGCGTTATCGGCGCTGTTCATTGTTACCATTTTTTTCTCCTTATCATTTCTTTTTAAGAACCGAAACGGCCATTTTTCCCGCCTCGGCGATGGACGACGGTCTTATCGGCGGAGCAATCGCGGTTTCGCCGCTACTCCCCGCGAGAAGTCTTTCGCCCTTTGCGGAATACAGTTCCGCAAGATAACCGCGGATGATCTCATCTCTCACGGCTTTGATGTTTTTCGCCTTTTCGAGTATGAAATCGTCGTTGATTTTTTTCCGTTCGCGCCTTAACGTATCTTTCAATACGCATACGTACGCGCGGTCAAGAAACCCGCTTTCCGGTTCGCCCGCAAGTTCGGCTTTTTCGACGATCTCGTCGGCATATTCTCTCGCCTCGGGATTGTTTTTCAAAAAGCGTTCGACCTCGTCGACGAAAATCCCGTTCTCGCCGTTCCCTCGGGAGTCCCCGATCGCCCTTTCTTCCGCCGCACTCCCCGTTTCATCATGTACGGCTTCCGATTCGGCGCGATCTTCCGATTGTTCCCGTCTGAGCTCGGCATTTTCCCTTTCCAACTCCTTGAGCCTCTGACTGCGTTTGGTAAATTCAGACTCAAGCTCGTTGTACGCTTTCAAAAGAGCCTCTGCGTCGGCAAATTTTCCGACGGAGGGCGCGTCGGCTGCAGCTGTGATCGCGCCTTGTTCCTCTTCGCAAAGTATATCTTTTCCGCCCGCGTTTCCGGAAGCGCCGTCTTTTTTCTTCATCTTCGTTCATTTCCTCCGATTATATTTCCGTTAAATTTCAATCCGCAAGCGGTTTCCCGCCGCTTACCGCACCATTCACGCTTTTGCCGACTGCTTTTTCGCCGCCATTACTTCCCAAGCCGCCAAAGTTTTCCGCGGCAAAGTTTTCCGCAAGGGCATTCCCCGCAAGCGCATCCCCGCCCGCAAGCATAAGTTTGTGCTTGCGAACGTGCAGAACGATTCTTTTCTTGATTTTTTCCTTGCCGTCGAAATCTTCCGACAACAAAAACCTCGTATGCTCGGTAATATGCAGCGCGTGATCGTCGAACTCCTCCGGCTCGCAATCTTTTTCGGAAAAAAAGATATTTTCGCGTTGCGCCTTGTCTATGTGCAGATTGGTTATATCCTGCGCGCCGTACAGCGTACCGAACCCCAGAAGTTCGAGAATTTTCGCCTTCGTACGCTGATTCATTTTTCCGTCGTCGTCCGACAAAAGCCCGGCTTTAAGCATATCGTAAACGGCGCTCTTTTTCTGCGCGGGACTGTAAGAAAGTTCGTTTTCCGTGTCGAACACGACGTCGTCGCTCGTCAGATCGTCCGAATTGAAATAATACAGTTCGACCGAGTTTCCGTGCCCCGCCACCCGCATCATCCGCGCGGGTTTCGCAAACTGACGGAAAAGTCTGATTATCTGTTTTCCGATGATTCTGACCGCCCGCCTTACGTTTTCCGCCGTCGTTATGAGCCGCGTTTCGTCCTGTTCGACGACGAGTTCGAGCGCAACCCCGCTCATATTCGAATTGAAAAGGTCGGAATTTCTCGAAAACTCGCTCACGCCGCTTATATTTTTAAATTCCTGTTCGAGCCGCGATTCCTCGTAAGAAAAATCGGGCGGAACCGAAGCGGAAGCCATAAACCTCGGCGGCGTCGAACCCTGACGATACACGAGCACTTTCCCGGGCGACAGCCCGTCCTCTACGAGCGCGTCCGTATCGACCGAACCATCCTCGACCGTAACCACGCCCATACTCACTCGGTTAAGGTACTCGTGTTTTCTGTTCTTGACCGCATTATAAGCTCTCTGCACGGGAATGAGCCTGTCGATCACGCTCACGCCGAAAAAGCACCCCGTCTGATTGACGGACACCTGCCGAACGAACGGAAACACTCTGCGATCTTCCTCGCCGTTCACATAAGGAAGTTCGCCGACGGCAAGCACCTCGCCTTCCGCCACCGTAACCACCCGCCCATTCGGATATTTTTCGCTCGGCTTTTCATATCTTTCGATAACCACGACGCTGTCGCGGAGCGTTCCGCTCGTCAATCGTTTGGAAACGCCGCAAGTCGAACCGATTCCGTTCCTTTCCATCGAGAAAACGTCGATCTCTCCGCCTTTCAGCCTTTTGCCGTAAATCGCCGCCACGTCGTCCACGTTCATCGCCCTCGCATGGATAATGCTTTTCTGATCGTCCACGTCCTCTTTGAAAAGGCTGTCCGGGTAAACGTCGAACGGCGACAACGCCTCGACTTTAACGTCCCCCTCGTAAACGGGCTTACCGCCCTCCGTGCCTCCGAGCCGTTTTCCGCCCTCGTAATCCCAGGTTACTTTATAGAAAGAAGTACCGAGAGTTTCGCTCCACAGCGTCGCCTTATAAATGACGTCGCTCATCTCGAGCCGCGAAAAGGTGGACGACAGAAGCGCGCTCGCCATTTTCGCCGCCTTAAGGTCGCGTTCGTCTTCGCCCGACGCTCTGACCGACATAATCGGCCGCACGCGCGACAGCTTGGCTATCCTCGTTTCGACGATCGGCGCGATATGATTGAACACGTTCCGCCCCTGCCAGAAATAGTCCTTTTCTTCCTCGTCGATCTCCCCCGTAGGCGCGATTTCCGCATACTGATTTCCCATCAGATAATTGAGATTGAGTTTCCACTGCTGTTCGAGCGACCGCCGTTCTTCCCTCCGCCTTTCATAATCTTCCGTGACCTCTTTCGCAAGTTCCCGCTCAACGGTCCGCTCGATCCCGGACAGACTCGTTCCATTTTCCGTCTTATCCTCGCGCTCCCGCTCGCACATTAGGCTCGCGCCGCTTACGCCGTTTTTTCCGTTTTCATCATTTTTCCTTTCGTTTTGCATTCTTTTTCACCTCCGCATTGATTTTCTTCGATGCCTCGCGATGAAAATCCCTCAAGCATTCCGAGCATATGCAAAGTTGCTCGTCCCCGCCGACGTCCATTATCAGCCTGTATTCCGCCATACGATCGCACCCCTTGATATCGCATACCATTCCGTATTCGTTATCGACAATTTTCAATTTTTGCATTTTTTCTTCGTTCCCCCTTTGCCTTTCCCCGTCCTCGCAACCGATTCGGCAAGTTCGTCGTTTGCGCCGTCCGAACCGATCAAGCCGTCGTTTTCCGAAACGCTTCCGAAGCTCCCCTCGTTTTCATCCGCGCTTTCGGCTTCCTCTTCGTTTTCGGTTTCACCCGCTTTTTCGGCTTGCCCAAAGCCCTCGGTTTCACCGAAGTTTTTGTTTTTTTCGACGCATTCGCCTTTAAGCAACGACAGCAATCGTCGTTTTTCCGCCTCGAGTTGTTCGTCCGTCATCGTCGAATAATCGTCCGTCTGCCATTTCTCAAGCAAGAGTTTCGCCGCCGAAATGTCCGGCGGCACGTCCTTTTCCGTAACTTTTTTCCGCACGACCGTACATTCTTCGCCGTCCCCCGAATATTCCACCACCGTTTCCGTCGAATTGTATCCGAGTGCGCGCTTCAGGAGCGCCTTCCTGATTCTCTCGACGGCATTGTTATTCATATCACGTTTCCCCGTTCGTTTTCACCTCCTCGCTTCTATGACCGAAGCCCTCGTCACGCCGATTATAATACCGCACTTTTTTCATATTTCAAGCAAGATATGACAGTTTTTTCGCTGAAATAATTAACGCTGCCGATTGGAATGCCCGTAATTATTTTGCCAAGCAACTACCGCAACTTAATTTGGGGAGTTTTTGACTATGCCTTGTTTTTTAACTCTTTTATTCTATCGGCAAGTCCGTCACATGACGCCATCCGATCATCCTCTCCCGTCATCCCGAACCTTTCTTTCTTGACGGACTTCCGAGGGATCTGGGCGCTCCGCGCCGCACCTTTTCTCCCGTCATCCCGAGCCTTACTTCCTTGACGAACTTCTCTTCGTCATTCCGAGCCTTACTTCCTTGCCATTCTTCCGAGGAATCCAGGCGCACAAGCGCCGCACTCGCCGCATTTTCCAACTTTAAACCTTTTTAAATTCCAAGCAAATGAACTTTTCCTACCATTAAGCCTTCCCTTTCGGGGAAGGTGTCGGCTTTGCCGACGGATGAGGGCAACAAAAATGGCTATTTTCGCCGCAACTTTATTTCTCTCCCGTCATCCCGAGCCTTACTTCCTTGCCATTCTTCCGAGGAATCCAGGCGCGCAAGCGCCGCACTCGCCGCATTTTCCAAGTTTAAGCCTTTTTAAAATCCAAGCAAATGAACTTTTCCTACCATTAAGCCTTCCCCAATTCGGGGCAATTCCCCCGCCAAACGGGGGAAATGTCGCGGAACGCGACAAAAGGGGCGCGCCGCGCGTAAGCGGAGTGTGTCGGCTTTGCCGACGGATGAGGGCAACAAAAATGGCTATTTTCGCCGCAACTTTATTTCTCTCCCGTCATCCCGAGCCTTACTTCCTTGCTCTTCTTCCGAGGGATCTAGGCACTAAGTGCCGCACAACCAACGATTTTATCCTCAAACCCCCGCCTATAAGTCGATTATCGCATATAATACCCATCAACGAACACGCCGCTATTTCATCCTCGAAACCTTTCTGATAAGCCGCGCTTTGTCCTTTTCGATATCCGAAAGAACCTTTTGCGGTCGCTTATTCTCCGGTCGCGACATAACGAAATATCTCAACTCATCGAGTGCATGGTCATCCCTTTTGATCGGCGAATCGTCGTCGCCCCACCTGTAATTTTTAATTTCCCTGATAAGATTCTTACAATTCGGAAAAATCCGTATTTTATCCGCGACAAAATATTCTTTCACCCGCGCGATCCCCGCAAACTTCTCTTTATTGACATTGGGATTACACGCAATTCCCTCTTCGAAAAACAATTCTGTAACGCTTTTCGACGAAGCGAGCGTTTTCTGATTCGCCGCGCTGTCGATAAGCGCTTCGATCCGACCGTCCGACCGTCGATGCCATCCGAGCGAATCGGCGATTTTTTCGATTGCCCGCGCATGGTTAGAAATCGTCCTTTCCGCCTCGTAATGTTCCGCGACCACATACACGTTCCCGTCGTAATCCACCGCATAAAAATGACAGGAAAGCGGATTGTGAAGTCCCGGGTCGATCGAGAGCGTCGTCTGCCAGTCATACGGCACCTCAAACGGCTCCACGACGTGCCGACACTCGTCGAACTCGGGATAAACCTCGCCGCATTGCGCCTTAAACCGCCCGTATCTTCTCGAATCGAGCACGTCTTTCGGCAGACTTTCGGTCATTTTCTTCACCTCTTCGGGATCGAGATACGGATTATCTCCCCATTCCATAAACTCGTACCACACGTCGGGCGACTCGTTCCGATTGAGATATATTTCGTCGTAAATAAACGTAAGCCCCTTAAGCGGCGTCATCGTCCCGAACATTATCCCGCGCTTATCGAGAAGTCGCATTTTACACTCTTCGTAAATATCCTCGGGCGGTTCCTCGTCGAACCACACGAAATCGAGCGAAGCCCCCTGAAATTTTTCCCGCCCCTGATCGCAACTCTTAAAGCCGATCACCGACACGCCCCCGAACGCGTTTTTAACGAAAAGTTGGTCTATAACACCGTTATCGAGGCTATCCTTGCGCCCGCTAAGCATAACCGCGTCGACGATATCGCGCTTCGAAAGATAGGACAAAACCTTTTTCTGCGCAACGTCACGCTGCACTTGTTGCGTAAGCGAAACCACCCATCCGAAAGTATTTTTTCTGTTTTTCCGATACGGGTGAATCCCTCTCGAAAGCCACACGCACTCCACCGCGCCGCACTCGGTTTTTCCGCTTCTGTTCCCGCCGAAAACCCACCTGTTCGCCTTTTGGCACTTGTGAAACGCCATCTGTTTTAAGTGAATTTTGTCTTTATTATATCCGTCGAGCAGACTAACTCTTTTCCTCTGCTCGTTTTCGATAAGATTTATTTTTCCGATCAATTCTTTCATTCCGACAAAACCTCCGTAACGTCGAACAATTTCGACAAATTCGGCGCAATAAATAATGATATAATGTGCACGATATGAAAAAAGTTCTTTTATCTCGCCAAGTAATAAAAACAATCTGCGCAATGCTGCTCACGATAACCGCCGCCTTTTCACAGATTCACGAGGTGTCCGCCCTCTCCGCGAGGCCGTCCGCCGAGGCAGGCGCTTTTTCAGCCAAAAAAGCCGTCTTGAGTGCCGCCGCCGACGCGACCGCCGGTTTTGCGCGAATCAAGGACGAAGAAACCGTTTTTTACGCCGATCCGAACTGCACTCTTCCCAAATTCGTTCTTCCTTGCGGCTATTTCTTAAAAGTAGTTTCGACAGGCGAAAAATCCGTCCGCGTAAGATACATGGACGACTCCGACGTATTTCCCGCGCGCGAGGGTTTCATTCTGCTCGAGCATTACTACGCCTACACCGAAACGCCGCCCGCCCTCTTATACCCGTCGTGCAAACTGACGGTAAAAACGGACGAAGTGCTGTTTTCCGACTCTTCGGCGACCGTTCCGAAAACCGTCCTCGCCGCCACGTCCACATGCGTTTTCTACGGCTATCTCACGGTCGGCGGTCAGAACTATTATTGCGTATATTCCGACGGCTACGTAGGCTACGTCCGGGCCGACGCTTTTGTCGGTCAGCCGATTCCCGATCACCCGCTACCGCTGAACGACGAAAAGGACGACGAGGTTTCCGCACCCGCCCCCGAAAATCAGACAAAAGAAACGACGCCCCGCACAACGAGTATCGACTCGACGATAAAAACCGTTATCGTCCTTGCCGTATCCCTCGTCGCACTGAGCGTCGTCTATCTTCTTTTTCGCCCGGACCGCAAAAGGCGCTTCGCCTTCACCGAGCATGATCGCGACGACCTGCTTTAACGCGTTATTATTTTTGTAAATAATTAAACGTTTCTCTCCGTTGCGGAATTTTTTTTACCCTCGTCCGCCATTTTTCTGATGCGCATATACTTTGCGCGAAGAAAATAAATATCCCCCAGATTTTTCATAAACCATTCCTCGTCGGGCGCAAGATAGGCGGTCTTTTTGTCGATTTTTTTCTCGAGCTTAAGTTGCTTCCGAAAATACGCCCGCGAGGTCGAATCGAAGTCCTCGCCTTGCTTGATATGAAAATATTTATACTCGACGAGCTGTCTTTCAAACGGAGTAAGTTCCGCGATAAGCTTGTCTATAATACCCTTAACCCACACAATCCGTGCCGAACGCTCGTTAAGAAGAACAATTTCGTTCATCTGATCGTAAGTCTTTAAGTTGTCTTTATAAGACGACAGCGCCTTATAATAAACAAGCTTGTCCGTTGCCTTGATTACCTCGTCGAAAGACGGATAACTGTAAAGTAAAGTTTTGATCACAACATTCATAATTTTCCCCCGAACACGTTCGAAAACGCCTCTTTGCGCTACGTTACAAATTATAAATGCTTTACTTCAGTTTTTCAACATATAACTGACAATTTTTTATTTTTATTTTACAAAATTGATTTTTGTTCCCTCCTTCGCGAAGAAAGTCCGTCGTCGCGGGCTTTCAAATTTCCCGTTCGACGCCTCGGCTTCCCCTCTTGCGTAACGTTGCGCAAAGCTATATTTTAGAACATATGTTCGCTTCTTATTATAGTAATCCGCCCGCTCTTTGTCAACGATATAGCGATGCAATTTTCAAACCGAACGAAAAATTTTTTCCGACCGACAAAGTCTGCATATAAA
>CAKQKN010000105.1 GCA_934249215.1 uncultured Clostridia bacterium | reverse complement strand
TCTGTCATTTCGGGGTAGAATGCGTGCTTATTTCAAGACTTCTCGGAGTGTCGCCATACCCGTTTTTTCAAGGATTCTGCGCGCTTCCGACGTCCGTCACGACCTTCGTTACCGAGGAGCGGAGAGAGGGAAAAGCCGTCTTTCGCTGTACGGGATTCGGCGATCTTTCGCACCTTTACGCGGGCGGGGAAGAACCGTCTTTCGCGGCGCGCTTTGCCGAAATATACGGCGACGGAACAAGACTCGACTGACGATTTGCCATATTATTAAACTTGACATTTATACTCTCGGTTTTTGACATTTTTTTTGAAAAACCGACCGAAAAACGCTCGTTTTTTACCATAATTATGAAATATTTGTTTTTTGATATCGAATGCTCGAATTGCTATACGGGCAAGGGCAAAATATATAGTTTCGGGTACGTTCTGACGGACGAAAAATTTAACCTTATCGGCGAGCCGGAGGATATCCTTATGAACCCCGCGAGCAATTTCGATCCGTACGTGAGAAAAAACATTCTTGCGTACGACAAGAAAATTTTCAAAACGTTTCCGAAGTTCGACGGACTTTACGAAAGGATAAAAAGGCTTATGACGGATGAAGATACGATCTGCTTCGGGTACGGCATTTTAAACGATCTGCACTTTCTTGCGGACGACTGCAAGCGGTACGGGCTTGAAAAAATCGAAGCGAAAATTTTCGACGTGCAAAAACTCATCGAGATCGCCGACGACAGAAAGGCGAAAAAGCTCGATATCGAATATACCGAGCGGACGGGCAACGACCCGCGCGGCACGCACAGAAGCGACGAGGACGCCATGAGAACGTGCGAGATCGCAAAGTGCGTTTGTCTTGCTCACGGCAAAAAATTGCACGAGTTTTTTGCGGAATGAAACGAGCCGACACAATCGGCTTTCCACCCGAAACGGACGAAAATTAAAAACGTAATCGAACCGCCGAAAGGGAAACCCGTCGGCGTGATATAAAATAATCGGTCGCATACTTTACGGAGTTCGCGACGAGAGGAGTAATATTTTGAAAAAGAAAATCGAGATCAATTTATCTGCGTCATGGGTGCGCAGACGCCGAAAAGACGAGGTTCTGCCCGCCGATGCGCTCGCGAAATTTCTTTCCGACACTTTCGGAAAAGAAGCAAACGTGACGGGGGACGGCGTTTCCTGCGTTTCGCTCGAATTCGACGACGCCGTTCTTGCTGAGAGCGACGTCGAATCGTCCGTGAGCGGGTTCTTTTCGTCCGAATATGACGAATGCAAAAAAGACGGCGTTTATTCGCTCTTTTCTACGGACGAAAACGTTTCAGGGAAAAACGAGGAAGAATCCGGAGGGAAGTCGGGTGACGAGGATGACGAAAAGATCGTGAGCGAAGAAAACGGGGAATCCGAGAATTCCGGGGACGAAAGTTCCGACGGCGAAGAAGCGGACGACGAGGAAGAGACTGAAGGTCAAGACGAAAAAGCCGACTTTACGAAAAAGATTTTCGACGGTTTTATGTCCTCTTTCGGAAAAAAGAAAACCGCGCGCGAAAAAGACGAAAGAGAAGCGGAAGAAGCCGACGACGAAAAGACGGGCGGCGAAAAAACCGACGGCGAAAAGAAATCGGAAAACCGCGACGAAGAGAAAAAGCCCGCTTACAGAGGCCAGAAATCGCTCGACGCGACAGTCGGGTGGAGAGAGTTTAAGTCGCTCGTGGAAGAACTTACGCTCGTCGCGCCCGAACTTAAAAAGAACAAATGCGAAGAAGCGGTTCTTAATCGCGGATATCTTTTCTCGGTGGACGACGGTTGCGGAATTTCTTCGGCGTTCTTTACCCTTTGCTCCGTTTATGCCGAACTCGGCATACTGCCGCTCGGAAAAGGCTCGGCAAGAGAGATCAGACTTGAAAAGCCGAGAAGCAACAACGAACCGCCTTTTGCGAAATACGAAGCGACGATCGCGGAAACGCTCGGCGAGTCGGACGGCGAACCGCGCGCGTTCTGTCTCGATATAAGCGAATGGATGGATTCGATCGACAGCTCGGATTTCAGAAAATTTCTTTCGAACGTCGGCGGGATTATGGGCAGAAATCTCCTCGTGTTCAGAATTCCGTTCGTGAACAAGGAAATTCTTCTGAAAACGGAAAAATCGCTCAACGATATGTTCAGTTTCCGCACGGTGTCTTTCGAGCCGCTTTCCAACGAGGAAAACAAAGCGGTCGCCGAAAAGGAGTTTTTAAGATGCGGCTTTACCGTCGCGCGCGGAGCATGGCAGAAATTCTTCGACAAGGTGGCGGAAGAAAAGAGCGACGGACGGTATTACGGCGTCAAGACGATAAACAAGATCGCTTACGACGTGCTGTATAATAAAAATCTTTATAACGCTCGGCGCGGCAAGTCGGACAAGACGATCGGCAAAAAGGATTTCGCTTCGGTGTGCACCGCGGCCTCCGCCTCTTTCGGTTCGGGAATGCAGATGCTCGACGAGCTTGTGGGCGAAAAACTCAAAGACAGAATCAAAGAGATCGTAAATCAAATAGAATTTGCGCGTTCGTCGTCGGACGGGGAACTGCCATGTATACATATGCGTTTCGTTGGCAATCCCGGAACGGGTAAAACGACGGTCGCGAGAATCATCGGAAGGATTCTCAAGGAAAAAGGGCTTTTGCGGCTCGGGAATTTTTACGAGTATGCGGGGCGCGATCTTTGCGGACAGTATATCGGTTCCACAGCGCCGAAAACGGCGGGAATCTGCCGCGACGCTTACGGTTCGGTGCTGTTTATCGACGAGGCGTATTCGCTTTACAGCGAGTATACGGGAACGAACGATTACGGCAGAGAAGCGCTCGATACGCTTATCGCCGAAATGGAAAACCACCGCGACGATCTGCTCGTCATCATGGCGGGTTATACCGACGAGATGGACAAGCTTATGGAAGGCAACGCGGGGCTTAAGAGCCGTATGCCTTATACCGTGGAGTTCCCGAATTTTACGAGAGAACAGCTTTACGATATTTTCTGCTCGATGGTGAACAAGACCTTCGGGTGCGACGATAAACTTCTGCCCGCGGCGAAGAAATTTTTCGATTCCATTCCCGACAGAGTTCTCGAGTCCAAGGAGTTCAGCAACGCTCGTTTCGTCCGTAACCTTTATGAAAGAGTGTGGGCGAAAGCCGCGCTTCGGGTGCAGCTCGCGCATCAGAAAACGCTCGTCCTTACGAAAGACGATTTCGATCGCTCGATTTGCGAGAAAGATTTCTCCTTCGACGAAAAGAAAAAGAACAGAATCGGATTCGTATAAGAATCGGGTTTATATAAAAGTTTCAAACGGAAGCTCCGATAAAACGAAAAAATCGTCGGGGCGGATATAAAAATATTGAGAAGGTGCGGGGGCGCCCCGAACAAACGGCGCTTCCGACGAAAAGGAGAAATCATTATGGAAAACGATAACGTCGTTCAGGCGTCAAAGGTTTTTGGAACGCTTTGTTCTTATCTTGACGACCTTAAATGGCATTATGAGAAAAACGAGGAATCGTTTTCGGTCAAGTTTGACGTCAGGGGGAAAGATCTCGACGTTTCGATCGTAATCAGGCTTAACACCGATTTGCAGATAGTGTATCTGTCGTCCGTGTTGCCGCTGCACGTACCCGAGGACAGAGTTCTCGAGCTTGCGCTTGCCGTGAACGGACTGAATACGATGATTACCGGCGGATATTTTCTGATCGATTGCTTCGACGGCGAGTTGGAATTCAGAATGACGACGAGGTACGCCGACAGCCTGGTCGGAAAGGATCTTTTCGGGTATATGATTTCCACGGCGTTCGAAAACGTGGACAGATATAACGACAGGTTCGTGTTTCTTATCAAGGAAGTCGTGTCTCTTCGCGACTTCTTCAGACTGACCGATTAAGGAGAATAAAAATGAGCGATAATAAGGCGCTTGAACGCGCGAAGGAAGTTTATGATCTGGTGATTTGCACGCTTAATTCCAGAGGTTGGCAGTTCGACGAGGACGAAGAAAATCTCGTGGTAAGACTTTCGGTGAACGGGAACGGACAGTCGATTCCGTTGACTTTTATCGTCGATCCGCAAAGTCAGCTTTTGCTCTTGTATTCCGCGATGCCGTTTTTTGTAACGGAGAACGAAGAAGCTTACGTTAAGGCGATTTGCCAGACGAACTACAGGCTTGCCGACGGGCGATTCGTTACCGATTTCGCCGACGGAGCGGGGGCGTTTCAGATGTCTTGCTGCTATCGTCAGAACCTTATCGGCGAAGAAGTAGTTTCCTATCTTATCGATTTTACTTTCGTCGTCGTCGCTAAATACAGAGATAAACTCCGCGACCTCAGCGAAGGAAAAATCGATCTGAAAGAGTATTTCGGATTTTTGTATAATTGACGGAGGCGCGTCGGATGAAAAGCCGTTCGGCACGGGCGGCGGCAATCGATTTCACAGTCGCTCAACCGCTCTGGAATTACGTTCCCGACGGGTTTCGGCAGGAGGAACTTCCGATTCTTAAAAGGGGCGTTCGCATAAACGTTCTGTTTTCGGGGTTTAACGAGTTTTCGCGCGAGGCGTTCAGATACCTGGCGTCGTGCGTTCAGTTTCTCGCGCCCGAAGGTAATAATCGTTTCGGATACGCCGATACGTATGGCGAAAAGCGGGGCGGACTTGCCGATTGCGGCGGAAAAAAAGGTGAAGAGTTCGGAAAAGAACGCAAAGACCGATTCGTTCCGTTTGCGATCGACTATTTCGCTTTTTGCGATGAGAAAACCGCGGATGCCGCCGAAGCCGAATTCGAAAAGGGCTTTTATCGTTATCGCGATTTTCTTTCCGACGTAGGGCGAAACGCGGACAAAAGCGCCGTGAGTTCAAAAAATGCGGGGGAAGCGGTCGGGAAATCGGCGGACGAATATCTGCCGGTAGCGCCGATGCCGTTTTCTTTCTCGTTTATCCGCGGGAAAAACCGCGGGGGCGTTGCGGATAAACTCGAAAATCTTTCGGAAAGCGGAAAACCGTCGCTCAATATCGTCTTTATCGGAAACGAAAAGCTCGCGGACGACGACGAGGACGAAAGGCGGGTGCGCGAGGCGGCGGAAAAAATTTCGGCGCGGCTACGCGATTCGTCCGGTTCGGGTGATCCGTCCGGTTCGGACGATTCCGGCAATTTATTTGGTTCGGGTGATTCGAAAAAAGCCGAGGAAAAGTTCAGAACGGTCGTTTTCAGATTGACGGACGGACGGTGGAAATGCGTTTACGATTCTTTCCCGGAAAGTTTCGGAAAAAAATGCGTCGGTAGCGAGATTTCGGACGGTCGCGGTTTTGCGGGCGGCGTTTTCGGCTTCGAAAAGGTCGAGGACGAGTGCGAAAGAGTGCGCAGATTCGCGGCGTATCGTAACGCGTTATATATTAAGGAAAAGCAAAAAAGAGAAGGAAAGTTCGTTCCGTTCGAAGAAATACTCGAAAAAACGCTTGGCGAAGCGGGCGATGCGCTCGGAGATGACAGACAGTCCGTATGCGCGTTTTCGGGGCTTGTTTTCTATTGCGCCGCGCTCGGGCTTGCCGTGGTGAAGGACGAAAATCAGAAAATTTGCCCGAAAATCGTCGGCAGCAACGGCGGAATCGGGAAAGAGGCGTTTGCAAAGTTCCGCGAAATTTTTGCTTTGTGCGAGCATTACAGGTGGAACGCGTGCATGATAACGGACGGCTACGTTCCCGCGAAAAAACAGGAAATTCTGCGCGGAATAAGGACGGTCGGCGGAAAAGGCGTTTATACGAACGGAACGGACAAAGAAACAAAAAAGCACGGCAATCTTACGACTTTTTCGGGGCTCGACCTTTTTGCCGATATGATTTCGGAAAGGGACGGTGTTTCCGCCGAAAAAGCAGACGTAAAGGCGTTCGATGCACAACTTATCGACGATGCGGACGAACTTTTTGCGTTTTCGGGGCTGAAAATCGTTCGGATTCCGCGTTGACTTACGCGGGATAGGACTCTAAAACGCTTAAAATATTTTACAAACGCCGAACTATATTGTATAATGAAGATAACGGTGGACGACCGAATAATTTATGAGAATAATACTTGCAAGCAAATCGCCGAGAAGGAAAGAATTACTTAAAGAACTCGGCGTCGATTTCGATATCGTGCCCGCGGAAAGAGATGAGGTTGTGGAACGCTCGCTCGAAAAGGGCGAAATAGCGCGGAAAATAGCACTTTCGAAGGCGGAAGAAGTTTTCGGGAGGTTCCCCGATTGCGCGGTTATCGGAGCGGATACCATAGTCGTTCTCGGCGACGAGATACTCGGAAAACCGAAAGACGACGATGACGAAAGAAGAATGCTTCGTGAACTTTCGGGAAAGAAGCACAGAGTTTGCACCGGGTTTGCCCTGCTTACGCCGGAAAAAAAGACGAGCGGTTTTGACGTTACCGACGTGTATTTTAACGAGTTGTCGGATGATCTCGTGAACGCTTACGTGAAAAGCGGGCTGGGGCTCGATAAAGCGGGCGGCTATGGAATTCAGGACGGGTTCGGACTTGTGGAAAAAATCGACGGAAGTTATTCGAACGTGGTGGGCTTTCCGCAAGAAAAGTTCGAAAAACTTCTCGATGAATTCGGACTTAAACAGATTTCTTTGAACGTTTCGAAGAGAAAAACGAGTTTTTGCAAATAAGGTAAAAACGGATCGCAAAGGGACGTTTTGCTTTAAGTTTTTTCAAAAAGTCGCGCTATAGCACCGTTATCGGCGCTTTATATAGATGATTTTAAAAATGGAGCACAAGGGTTTCGTTTGTTATCCCGGACCGGCTTGCGGTAGGAAACGGAAACTCTGTAAAAAGGTGGATTGTTATGAAACTTCCTTCATTGGCAATAGATCTCGGTTCGGCTTATACGAGAATGTATCAGCTCGGAACGGGCGTGGTACTCGAAGAGCCGAGTTACATTGCGCTTGACGAGAGCGCAAGGCGTATCGTTCGCGCCGTCGGACAGGACGCGAAAAATCTCATCGGCAGGACGGTGGACGGAACGTCGGTGCGTGCGCCCGTTTTCGAAGGGTACGTGAACGACGAAGGCTCTGCCGCGCTTATGGCCGACGCGTTTTTGAACAAGGTTACGATGAAAAGGCTCGGAAAAAGGCCGCCGGTTTTGTTTTCGGTTCCGTGCGGGGCGGAAAACGCCGTCATTAAAAAATATGAGCGAGTGCTCAACGAATGCGGGGTTTACGACGTGTTTTTCGTCGAGTCGCCCGTTATGTCGGCGCTCGGGGCGGGCGTTCCGATTACGGAAAGCAATCCGTGTTTTCTTATCGACCTCGGTGGCGGAAGCACGAAAATGGCGTCCGTTTCGCTCGGAGGCGTGATTTCCGGGATCAGCGTGAATATGGGAGGCAAGACAGTCGATCGTATGCTCGTGGACTTTATCGACGATAATTTCGGGTTGCGGATAGGACTGCTTACCGCGGAACGAATGAAAATTCAGATCGGGAGCCTTTTGTCCGACGATTGCACGGAAATTCTCGTCAACGGAAGGGACGTGGACAGTGGCAGGCCGCGTGCGGTTGCCGTTCGCTCGTGTGATATTTACGAGCCGATCAAGATTTTTTACGATAAGCTGTTCCGTATTGCGGATATGCTTATGGCGAAATTGCCCGCCGAAATCTCTGCGGATATAAGGCGCGCGGGCGTTTATTTCGTGGGCGGCGGTTCGAAAATCGTCGGGCTCGAACAATATTTCCGCTATAATTCGGGAATACGCGCCAATCTTTGCGAAAATCCCGAGCTCGCCACCGTTTGCGGTGCGGGCAAAATTTGCGGGAACGCAAGGCTTTTGTCGAGGCTTAATCTTAAGAGGTCGGGCAGATAAAGGTCGGTTTGGGCGGGCGTTCCGAATTTTGGAAGGCGGAGGTTAGAGAATGACGGGAGTGCGGCTATAGGTCGATCATCGTGAGTTTTCGGAAAGTAAGATTGTAATGGGAGTGCGGGGCTGCGACCCCGGATCCCTCGGAAGTCAGGCTGGGAAGCAAGGCTCGGGATGACGAAAAGGAGATAAACAAAGGAACCGGTTCGGGATGACATGATAAAAGCCGGGATAAAGACCGAAATAAACGCAAGATAAATGCGTGTGAATTAAAATAATTTTGGTAAGTAGTAGGGCTATAGGGCCGAAAATGCAGGGTTTATTTTTAAAAGGAGAATTCGATGGACAAAGAACGGGCAATTGAATATGTGGCAAAAGCGCTCGAAACGAAGGGCGCGAAAATATATGAATATTCGGGACAACGGTTCGTCGCGGTACTCAACGAAAACGGAAAAAGCAATCTTGCAATTACGTTCGGCGACGAGAATATGACGATGGAGTTCGCAACTCAATCGGCGCGGTTTGCTTACGGCGACGAGAACGATCTCGTCGCGCATACCGAAAAATTCCTTTCGGGGGAGCTTTGCGCCGTCGAATTTTATCACGGCGAAACGGCGCTGTTCGGCGGTTCGAGAACTATGCCCGAAAAACCGTTTGAAACGACTTCGGAACTTGCCGCCTGGTATGCCTGCGGAAATGCGGAAGCGGAAAAAAGTATCGACGAATTTTTAAAAAAGAACGAAATCGTCGTCGTTTGCGCGGTCTGGACGGCTGCGCCCGATCTTGCCGAAAAGTCTTTGGCGGACGGGAAAATGGTCGTTCTCGGTCGGTAAGGTTTTGTCAAAAGTGTGTTGGGATGCTTCGGATGCGTTTCTTTTGGATAAGGGGCGCGGTGGGGCGTTTTTTTTTGTCGTCCGTAGGGGATGGGTCGGAAGTACGGGGCTGCGCCCCGGATCCCTCGGGAGTCCGTCGGGCGGGTTGGCTCGGGATGACGAGAGAGAAGTGCGGGCAAGGAAGTAAAGCTCGGGATGACGGGGGAGAAAAAGGCCGGAAGTTAGAGAATGACGGGAGTGCGGGAAGTTGGAGAATTTTATTATGCAAAAGGACGGGAGCGGGGCGCTTCCGTTTTTTAAATGGCGGGCTATAGGGCGATTATCGATGTTTTTCGAAGTTGATCGGATGGGCGGAGCGGTCAGTCGGGCTTTTTTCCGATTCTGCCCGAAAGTGCGTTGTGTCTGTTTATGAAACGAATCATGTCGGA
>CAKQKN010000104.1 GCA_934249215.1 uncultured Clostridia bacterium | reverse complement strand
CGCACCTTGCCGAAAACCCCAACGACAATCATTCTCGTCGCGGTCTTTTGAAAATGGTCGGTAGAAGAAAGGGCTTGCTCGATTATCTTAAATCCAAAGATATCAACAAGTACAGAGAGCTTATCGGCAAACTCGGTCTCAGAAAGTAATCGGAAAAAACGGGGGAGCATTACGCTCGCCCGTTTTTAACTATTATCAATTTTGATAATCGCAATTACGCGCATCGCAAATTTTGATAATCGCAATTACGAATATCGCAAGTTTTGTCGCAATATCGTTCGAATCGTCCCGTCGCCTCGGTCGGAATATTTCGTGTCCGACTGTAAAAAGCGGCGATTAAGGGCGGATTTTTCGGAAAAACGCGGTAAGATCGGGGAAAGTTGCAAACAATAAAACTTGCGAACGATTAATGTAGCAATATAAAAGGTCAAGTATATAAGGAGTAAACAAATGTTGGAAAATCACAAAATCTTCAAGACCGAAGTCGGTGGCAGGGAAGTCACCGTGGACGTGGGCAAGTATGCCCAGCAGGCAAACGGGTCGTGCGTGATCAAATGCGGCGACACCGTGGTTATGGTAAACGCGACGATGAGCGAGCAGCCTCGTGAGGGAATGGACTTTTTCCCGCTCAGCGTCGATTACGAGGAGAAAATGTACGCCGTAGGCAAAATTCCCGGCGGCTTCAAAAAGAGAGAGGGAAGAGCGAGCGACAAAGCCATCCTTACTTCTCGTCTTATCGACAGACCGATCAGACCTTTGTTCCCCAAGGGGCTGTTCAACGACGTAACGGTTATCGCGACGGCGCTGTCCGTCGACACCAACATTGCGCCGGAGCCGTTTGCGATGCTCGGTTCGTCGATCGCGCTCAGCATTTCGGACATTCCGTGGGCAGGACCTACCGGTTCCGTTACCGTAGGGCTCGTTGACGGCAAGTACGTGATCAACCCCGACAACGAACAGCGTGAAAAGAGCACTCTTCATCTGAATCTTTCCGGCACGAAAGACGCCATCATGATGGTTGAAGCGGGCGCCAAGGAAATCGACGACGAAGAAATGATCGGTGCGATCCTCTTCGGTCACGAAGAAATCAAGAAACAGTGCGCGTTCATCGAGGGCATCGTTGCCGAAGTCGGCAAGCCCAAGAGAGAAATGGAACTTTACCACGTTCCCGCCGACCTCGACGCCGACGTAAGAGCGTATGCAGGCGCAAAACTCGACTACGCGCTCGACACGTTTGACAGACAGGAAAGATCCGCTCGTCAGGACGCCGTCGAAAAAGACTGCCTCGAACATTTCGCGGATATCTATCCCGATATGGAAAGGGAAATCAAGGATAGTCTTTACTATATAACCAAAGAGAAAGTAAGAGCGAAAATCACCGAAAAGGGCGTTCGTCCGGACGGCAGAACGCTCACCGAAATCAGACCTATCTGGTGTGAACACGGAATCCTTCCGAGAGTTCACGGTTCCGCCGTATTCACGAGAGGACAAACACAGGTTATGACGACCTGCACGCTCGGCATGATGAGCGAAGTTCAGAAACTCGAAGGTCTTGACGACGAAACCGCAAAGCGTTACATGCATCACTATAACATGCCCGGTTACGCTTCCGGCGAAGCAAGAGGACTCAAGAGCCCCGGCAGAAGAGAAATCGGTCACGGCGCGCTTGCCGAAAGAGCGCTCGAACCGGTCATCCCCGGCGAGGACGAGTTCCCCTATGCGATCCGTCTTGTTTCCGAAGTTCTGAGTTCCAACGGTTCCACTTCGCAGGCTTCCGTCTGCGGTTCGACGATGGCGCTTATGGACGCAGGCGTTCCCATCAAACGCCCCGTTGCAGGTATCGCTATGGGGCTTATCAAGGACACCGAAAGCGGCAAAGTTTCCGTTCTCAGCGACATTCAGGGACTTGAGGACTTCCTCGGCGACATGGACTTCAAAGTAGCGGGCTCCGTAAAAGGTATCACCGCTATCCAGATGGATATCAAGATCAAGGGAATCGACGAAGCCATTCTCCGTCAGGCTATCAAGCAGGCGAACGAGGGCAGACACTTCATTCTCAACAAAATGCTCGAGTGCATTCCCGAACCGAACAAAGAACTTTCAAAATACGCTCCGCGTATCATCACCTTTCAGATCAATCCCGAGAAGATTAAAGACGTCATCGGAAGCGGCGGAAAGACCATCAATAAGATCATTGCCGAAACGGGCGTCAAGATCGACATCAACGACGACGGACAGGTGTTCATCGCTACCGTCGGCGAGAATATCGACCAGGCTGAACGCGCGAAAGATATTATTCAGGCGATCACCCGCGACCTCGAGGTCGGCGATATGTTCATAACGACCGTCGCCCGCATTCTTTCCCAGAAAGGCGCGTTCGTCGAACTCGCTCCGGGCAAAGACGGAATGATTCATATTTCCAAGATGAGCGACAAACGCATCAACTCGGTCGAGGACGTTCTCAACATCGGCGACAAAGTTAAGGTCGAGATCATCAAGATCAGCGAAAAAGGCGTTGACCTCAAACTTCTCGAAAAACTCGACTAATTAAATCTGATAAGAAAAATCGGGCTGTCGCTTTTCGGCAGTCCGATTGATATTTTAAAAGAAATCGCAAAAAAATCGCGGCGGCGCGAAAATCGCACGAACCGCGAATGATAATCGTGTGAGATAAAAGGCATTACGGAGATCGAAAATGGATACGATAAAGATTGAAAAAAAGAACGTTTTAATGGTCGCTCACCGCGGGCTTAGCGGACTTGAAACGGAAAACACGCAGTGCGCGTTCGTCGCTGCGGGCAACAGAAGTTATTACGGCATCGAAACCGACGTCCACGCAACGAAAGACGGCAAATACGTGATTTCTCACGACGAGAACCTCGCTCGCATATTCGGCAAAGACGTTTTCATCCGCGATCTGACGTTCGACGAAGTTCGCAAAGTAAGAAAGGACGAAAACGGCTACGTTCCCGAATATACGGTCATTCCGACGCTTTCGGAATATCTTGCTGTGTGCAAAAAATACGGAAAGGTGAGCGTTCTCGAGCTTAAAGTCGATTTTTCGGAGGAACAACTGCGTGAAATCGTCGCCGAAGTGGAAGCCGCTGGAATGCAGAACGACATAGTTTACATTTCTTTCTTCGACTCGGTTATGGTTAAAATGCGCGCGATTTTGCCGAACGCAAAACTGCAATTCCTTACTTGCGAAGTAAGCGATCGCGTAATCGATTTCTTGGTTAAATACGATCTCGGCATCGATTGCGGCTACGGCGCGTTGACGAAAGAAAACGTCGCGCTGATGAAGTCGCGCGGAATCGAAGTCAACTGCTGGACGGTAAACGACGCCGCCGACGCCGAAAAACTCGCTTCCTACGGCGTCGATTATATCACAACGAATATTCTCGAATAACTTGAATAACGCAAAGAACGCAGAGTTATTCGCAACTCCGGCAAGTTCGGCGCGTACAAAACTAAATTATCAAAAGAAAAAAATGAGCACGGTTTTCGGGCTCATTTTTTTCTTTTTTTTCGTTCGATTAGCCGCGCCCGTCGAAAATCGGTCAGGTTACGGTGTTATTCGCGGTATTGTTAAAGAAGCGGTTGTTGGAATTGTTATTCGGACACGTTACGGTCGTCAGCAGCGCAAGGAGCAGAAACGTTTGAGTGGACGTAATCGTCCCGTTGCCCGCAAGAATAAGCAAAAGCCCGAAAAACGCGAGATTTGTACTCATAAAAGCCTCCGTATTCTTAAATATACTTCCGTTTTAGACAAAATATGACAAAATCTCTTTTATGCACGCATTGACATATACTCTTTTGTGGTATAAAATAGAAGAAAAAAGGCAATGCGTATGCATTTTACGCTGACCGAAAGCCGCGCGCCGCGCAACGAGCAATTCCGCGCAACGTCCGGGCGTTTAAAGCAACGACGAGTTGTTCCGCGCAACGCTTTATGTTCACGCGTAAATAATATGCTGTCAATCCAAGGGGGATGAGTTATGTTAAGAGAACAATTAAGAGATAGCGCCGTAAGAGAGAATCGACCGATAGTCGAGCCGAAGCCGTTTTTACTCAGCGACAGAGTGAAAGATCTTGTGATGAGTTACGTTCCGGACGAACGTTTGCTCGGCGATCTCGTTGGCTTTTTCACGATTTTTTCCGACTGCACGCGGCTGAAAATGCTGTCCGCGCTTTCCATTTCGGAAATGTGCGTTACCGATATTTCGACGCTGCTCGGCATCAATCAGACGACCGTCAGCCACCAGCTTCGCCTTTTGAAAAATCTCGGTGCGGTTGTCGGGCGCAGGAACGGCAAAATCATTTATTATTCTTTGAAAGACGAACTCATAAGCGACGTTTTGCTCAAAGGAATCGAATATCTGGGCTTCTGAAAAACGGTCAGAGCGGGGGCGTAAAAAAACAAGACGAAACGGAAAACGCCGCAAAGCAATTTGCGGCGCATTTTTTTAGGTTAAGCCGTTAATAATGGCAAAGATCGGTCGCAGCGTCGGGCAGGGACATCTTCCGTTTTGCCTTACGCAGCATCTTCTGCGTACGGGGCATCTTCTTCTGTGGAATCCGCACCCGGGATTATTCGTTCGCATGCACATATTACGTCCTCTTTTGTCCTATATTCGCCATTTATCCGATAAAGGCGTTGCGGCGCGGCGGGCGATCCTCACCGATTCGCACCGCTTGCCGTTCATTGTCATGATATGCGCATACGATTGATGTTGTTCAACGTTCGACGCGTTTTTCCGTCTTTTTACCCGCAAAAAACCGCCAAAAAGATCTCACCGTCAAACATTTTTCACGCCACTTGAATATAATGAGCGGGGAGCGGTCAGTAATATGCGCATAAATATAACGGAAGTGACGAACAATTCGGACGGCGGCGAAAAGAAGAATCGCGCGGATGCGGAGCTTACGATAGTGAAATTCGGCGCGGTCGGCGAGATCGATTACAAAAAAGAATTGAGCGGCGAAACGAAAGATCTCGTTTTTCTCGGCAAATCGTCCAAATCGTTCGGTGGCAGCACGCTGTTTTGCGCCCCGTCGGACAATCACGGATTAAAGCGGCTTTCCGCATATCTTTTCACCGCGGGAAAACTCACGGCGATCTTTGACATGAACGAGGGCTACGGCAAATATATCTCGACTTGCGGCGTCGGAACCTTTTCGATCGGCGGCGTAAAAATCGGCGTCCTCATCGGCAACGACGGGCTGGACTGCGACCTCGTCAAGTCGCTCGTTTTTTGCGGCTGTGGCTTGATAATCGACCTATATCCCGACTTTCTTACCGAAATCAAGGAGATTTCCGCGGGGTTTTATTCACATGTATTCGGTGTCGATTACGTCTGCGTCGCAACCGACAAAGTCGTCGCAAGGCGCGCGGGCGGGGAACTCGTCGAGTTTGAAAACGCGGACGGAAAACACTTGCCGCTCGAACTTTCCGGTCGAAGAATATACCGCGAAGTCCGCGCGAAAAAGCCGGGATCGAGATATTAGGAAATTCGCTTTCGCGGATTTATTTGTCATCGCTTACGATCTTTTGTCGGGCGCGTAAAAACGCTTGACAATTTTTTTTAAAAAAATATAATAACATATGTTATATATAACGACGGTTATCTTAGTCGTAACAAAAAAAGGCGGTGAGATGATAAATGCCGGCGAAAAAAATCGTTCATAAACAAGACGTGCTTAACGCCGCGCTCGACCTGATAAGGGAAAAGGGCGAAAACGCTTTGAGCGCCCGAGATATCGCGAACATGCTTAATTGTTCGACGCAGCCTCTGTATTCTATATTCAAAAATATGGGCGAACTCGACGACGCCGTGCGGCAAGCGGTTGCGGGCGTTCTCGACGAGTATATGGAAAGAGAACTCAAAAGCGGCAAATACAAGGCGAATAAAGCGATCGGAATGGGGTATATCCGCTTTGCGGCGGAAGAAAAGAATCTTTACAGATTTTTATATATGCGAAAACCTCACGAAAAAAGCGACATAAACGTCGATATGACGAAGAAAAGCATGGGCTTTATAAAGGAGCGCAACGGGATCGACGACGCTGCCGCCGCGGGCTATTTCGTCGAGATATGGATTTTCTGCCACGGCATCGCGAGCATGATTGCGGCGGAAATTCTCGAATTCGACGAGGAACGAATCGCGGAAATTACCACCGACGTCGCCGAGGGGCTCGATTTAAGACAAAAAAGCAAAAAGAAGGGTGTTTAAAATGGATAATGCAATCGAAATAAAAAATCTGACGAAAAGATATAAGGACGTAACTGCGGTCGACGATTTGACGCTTTCTGTCGGAAAGGGCGAGTTGTTTGCCCTTCTCGGCGTGAACGGCGCGGGAAAAACAACGCTTGCGAAAATGCTGTCGTGTCTGATTCTGCCGACTTCGGGCAGTGCGGAAGTTCTGGGCTGCGACGTTATAAAAGAACCCGAAAAAGTCAAGGAAGTGATCGCGATTTCCCCGCAGGAAACTGCCGTCGCGAAAAATCTTTCGGTAAAAGAAAATCTCGAACTAATGGCGGGCGCGCACGGTTTCGACAAGGAAAAGCGCAAACGCAAGGTCAACGAACTGATTTCCGAATTCGGGCTTGAAGAAGTGCGTGATAAATATGCAGGCAAATTGTCCGGCGGTTGGCAAAGACGGCTGAGTATTGCGATGGCGCTTATCGGAGAGCCGAAAGTTTTGTTTCTCGACGAGCCGACTTTGGGGCTTGACGTGTTCGCTCGTCGCGAACTTTGGCGGATAATCGAGTCGCTCAAAGGCAAAATCACAGTCGTTCTCACGACGCACTATATGGAAGAAGCGGAAAAACTGTCGGACAGACTTTGCATCATGAAAAACGGCAGAATAATCGCTATCGGAACTGCAAACGAGATGATCGAAAAGACGGGAACGTCGAGTTTCGACGACGCATTCGTAAAAATCGTGGAGGAAAACAAATGAAAACGATGATATTTGCGCGCAGAACGCTTAAAGAAATCGTCCGCGATCCGCTCACCGTCTGCTTCGGGCTCGGCTTCCCCGTCGTTTTGCTGATTCTTCTGACCGTAATACAAAGCAACGTTCCCGTTCCGCTGTTCGAACTCGGCAAACTCACGCCGGGCATAGCCGTTTTCGGCTTGTCGTTCATGACGCTTTTTTCGGCGACCGTCATCGCGCAGGATCGTCAGTCCGAGCTTCTTTCGAGATTATGCACGACGCCGATGCGCCCCGTCGATTTCATCCTCGGCTACACGTTGCCGATCCTTCCGTTGGCTTTTTTGCAGTCGCTGATCTGCTATGCGCTCTCGTTTGCTTTGGGCCTCCAACTGTCGATTAACGCGCTTATAGCGGCACTTTTCATCGTACCCGTGTCTTTTATGTTCATATTTGTGGGGCTTGCCGCGGGCAGCGTTATGAACGTAAAGCAGGTCGGTGGAATATGCGGCGCATTGTTCACGAATCTCACCGCATGGCTTTCGGGAACGTGGTTCGACCTCGAACTCGTCGGCGGCGTTTTCAAGACGATTTCATACTGTCTGCCGTTCGTTCACGCCGTCGAAGCGGGAAGAAAAATCATCTCGGGAACGACCGACGGCTTGCTTTTGAACGTTGCTGTCGTCGCGGCGTATACCGTCGCGCTCGGCGTTTTGTCGATTTTCCTGTTCGGAAAGAAAATGCGCCGCAAATAACTGCCGCAAAAAAACACACCCGCCAATAACTACCGCAAATAACCGGCGCCTTACCGCGGCGCCATAGTTAAAAAACACACGGATAACGCTTGCCGTTTTGCCTGACAAAAGGAATGCGGCGAATGGCGTTGTCCGTGCTTTTTATGTTGACAAAACCCGCCCGATTATATTATAATAACAAATGGATCGTTTGCATGAAAAATCGGAGCGGCGGGGAAAAACTGCCGCCCGAAAGCAAATATAAACGACGTTTTTCGCTTAATTGGGAGAGTTTTGCTGTGAATAAGGCAATTACCGAAGATAAAAAAACTTTTGCGGAGCAAAGAGCCCTCGGCGTTCTTGCTTTTCTGATAACGACCTGCATCTGGGGTTTTGCGTTCATCGCGCAAAAGTCGGCGATGGACTATATCGGCGTGTTCACGATGAACGGGCTTCGAAGTCTGCTCGGCGCCGTTTTCCTTGTTCCGGTAATCGTCATATCCGATCTCATCAAGGGTAAAAAGCCGTCCGTTCTCGGCGTAAAGGACCCCAAGGACAAGAAATTTCTTCTCGTCGGCGGGCTGCTTTGCGGCGTATTTATGACGCTGGCAAGCACTCTTCAGCAATACGGCGTCAAGGAAACTACGGTAACGAAAGCGGGCTTTTTGAGCGCGCTGTACATAATAATCGTGCCCGTCATCACCGTCTTTTTCGGCAAAAAAATAGGTTGGAACGGCTGGGCGGGCGTTGCGATCGGCATTCTCGGAATGTTTTTGCTGTGCTTCAATCTCGGCGAACTGAAAGATCTGAGCATAAACAAAGGCGATCTCATCATAATCGTCTGCTCGTTCTTTTTCTCGATTCACATTCTCGTGATCGACAAATATTCTCCCGCGACCGACGCGATTCGTCTGTCGTGCATACAGTTTATCGTGTGCGGCGTAACCTGCACGATTCTCGCGTTTATTTTCGAAAATCCGCAGTGGGAGAACATAAAAGCCGCCGGTTTTGCGATTTTCTTCGCCGGCGTCGTTTCTTGCGGAATAGGCTACACGTTGCAAATGGTCGGTCAAAAATTCGTGCCCGCGCACATTGCCCCTCTTCTTATGGGGCTCGAATGCGTGTTCTCGCTCATTGCCGACTGGATTTTCTATCAGAAACTTATGACCGCGCAGGAATATATCGGTTGTCTTTTGATCTTCATCGCGATAATTCTCGCGCAACTCGATTTCAGTGCGTTTGTTAAAAAGCCCGCCGAAGCGGCAGGAACGACCGGAACGGTCGGAACCGCAAAAGCAATCGGAACAACCGAAACGGCGGGAAAAGCTGGTAAAAGTGCGGATGCAACCGCCGAGGCGGACGAGAAATGAAAAAAGTTCTTTCGACCGTGACCGAAGAACGCGCCGACGTTCCCGATTCGGCTTATGAAAAATCCGACGTCGAATCCGTCGTTTTCGGAAGTAACGTTCGGACGATCGGAAAAAGCGCGTTCGGCGGGTGCGAAAAACTCAAGGAAATTTCCTTTAACAAAGGGCTTTTGAAAATCGACGACTGGGCGTTTTCGGGTTGTTTTAACGTAAAAGACCTTTCGCTTCCGAAAGGCCTCGTCGCGATCGGAAATTTTGCGTTCTGCGGGCTTCGGAAGATCAAATCCGTCGTCGTTCCGAGTGTTTTGCTCCTCGGCGAGGGTGCTTTTACCGGGTGCGAAAAACTTGCCGACGCGCGCATAGCTTCGCCGGTCTGCGACGTTCCCGATCATTTTTTCGACAGTTGCAAAAGCCTTGTGCGTATGGAAGCGGACGGTTTTCTCGATCGGGTTGGCGAACATGCCTTTTTCGCTTGCGAAAAACTAGAAGGTCTTTACGGGGAGTATTATTCGAAAGGCGGGCTGCGATATATTTCGGATTATGCGTTTTACGGCTGCTCCTCGCTCAAGGAGATCGTAATTTCGGGCGAGGTCGAATACGTCGGCGAATACGCTTTTGCCGGTTGCGTTTCCCTTCGAACGCTCGTTTTTAGCGGCACGATGAAACAATTTTCGCACGTAAAATTCGGCGACAACGCGTTCAGGGGCTTGAAAACTCTCGAAGTCGTCTGCTTGGACAAAAAGTTCACACTATAGATAATTGACGGGGTAGAATATGGATAAGGTAGTAATCGTAATAAACGGGCAAGGCGGCTCGGGGAAAGACACCGTATGCAAAATCATTGCGAAGCGTTTCGGCGTGCTCAATATTTCGACGGTCGATCCGATAAAGGAAATCGCGTCTTTTGCCGGCTGGAAAGGCGAGAAAACGGATGCCGCGCGCAAAATGCTTGCAGATTTGAAGCAAGTTTTCATCGAATACGACGATCTGCCGCTCAAATACGTGCTTAAAAAAGAAAAAGAGTTTTCGGAAAGTTCCGACGAAATAATGTTCGTCCATTGCCGCGAGAGCGAGGAAATCAAAAAAATCGTAGACAATTCTCTTATAAAAACGGTCACCTTGCTCATTCGCCGCCACGACGACGCTTTCAGACACAAAAACAAAGCGTTCGGCAACCACGCCGACGACGACGTCGAAAAGTACGACTACGACTTCGTATACGACGGAAACAACGCCACCGTTGCCGATCTCGAAGCCGACTTCAACTCGTTTTTCGACAGTGTAATGCTCCCCGTTTTGATGCGTAAAACATAATCAAACTCACGCAATTAGACTTACGCATAAAAAACTCGTCACAATCGAAAAAACTCACCACAGTCAAAAAGCGCCGCCTTCCTTTTATCGGAAAGCGGCGCTTTCATACGTTTTTCGGTTTTACGGTTATTATTCTTTGCCGACGACCTTATAGCCTTTTCTCACGGGCAGCGTAAGCGAGCCCGAGCCGACGAGTTTTATGACGACGAACGCCACGATAAGAAGCGCGAGAACGATCATAGAAGCGATGAACACGCCTTGCCAGGCGGTGGGCTTTGACTCGTCCCACATTTTGTTTAGTTTGATTACTTCTTCGTCCGTGAAGTGCCGCATAACCGTGCAGCGCTTGACCGTTTCATAGTCGGGGTACTGTGCGGAAAACTGCCGTCCGAGCGTGTCGGTATAAACGACGTAACTTTTGTCCTCTTCGTCGCCGTCCTTGCGGAAAAGGTACCCGAGATCGACGGGGAACACTTCGATTTTTTCGCCGTCCTCGCCCTCCGCGAAATAAGCGCCGTTCTCGTCCTTTTCGACACCCGTATATCCGTAGTTTTCGACCACGTTATCGAAAATTTCGTCGCTCGCGATCGAGGTCGTATATCCGATGAAGTCCATATTGCGCTGTGCGAAGTGCGGCTGCGAAATGAAGTTGATATATTCCTGTGCGAGATCGACGTTCGCACCTTTGGGCATAACCCATCCGTCGAAGAAAATGTTGCTTCCTTCTTCGGGAACGATATAGTTAAGTTCGGCAGTCTTGTCGCCGACTTCGAGGGGATCTTCGGCGAAATCCATCGCATACACCGCGTCGCCGCTCCAGGCGAAGTTGATCCAGATCTTGCCCGCCGCCATATCCTTTTTGCCGCTGTCCACTTCGTAACCGTAAAGAGTGGGGGCGAGGAGTTTGAGCAGTTTGCCCGTTCTTTCGATCGCGTCGTCCGAAACGCTGTTGAAAAGTGCGGTTATGTTCGCGTTATATTCCGCTTCGAGCCGAGCATTTTTTTCCTCGTCGGAAGTAAGCGCGTTGCTTAAATCCTCGGCGTATTTCATAAGTTCGTCGTGATAAGCATACCCGAGCGCGAGAACGTAACTGTCGCGAACGCTGTCCTTGATCGTGCATTTGTTCTTGAACTTTTTGTTCCAGACCGCCGACCAGTTTTTCACTTCGTCCTCTTCGACGAATTCGGGGTTATAAACGAAGCCCATCGTGCCCCACATATAGCAGGCGGCGTAGTTATAAAGCGAAGTGCTTTCGTCGTCCGCGTCCGTTCTCGTGCGCTTGAAGAGGTCGGAAATATACGCCGAAACGTTTTCGTCATACGTTTCCATCTTGCCGTTCGAGCGGTCGATCGGTTCGAGCATGTTCTCGTCGATCATCTTCTGAATCATATATTCGGACGGGCAGACGAGGTCGTAACTTTCCTTGTTGAGGTTGATCTTCGTGTACATTTCCTCGTTCGTCCCGACTGTGGAATATTCCACTTTGACGTTCAGTCCGAGCGTTTCTTTGCAATATTTTTCGAACTCGTAGATAACGGCGCCTTCGTAAATATCGTTTTCTTCGTCCTCGTAATCTTCGTTATCGATATAGTCCTCCCAGCTCATAACTTTGAGTACGAGCCGGGTATCTTTCTCGCCTTCGTCCGCACACCCCGCGAAAACGGAGCAGAACGACAGGAGCGCGAGGAGTACCGCGGCAAAAAGAGATGAAGTTCTTTTCATTGATTTTTCTCCTATGTGTGTCAGCGGTTATACTTTTTCGCTTGTTTTGCGGCGCGCACGTTGATCAGAACGATCACGAGAATGACGACGATGAAAATAATCGTCGAAAGGGCGCGCAGTGCGGGGACGGAGGTATTCGCTCCGCCTTTGGCGTAGGCGTTGTAAGTATAGGTGGAAATCGTGTCGAGCGTGTCGGGTTTCGTGAACGTGGTAACGATATAGTCGTCGAGCGACATCGTCACCGCAAGCAGAAAGCCCGAGAAAATGCCGGGGAGTATTTCCGGAATGATTATCGTAAACAAGGCTTTTGCGGGCGTTGCGCCGAGGTCGAGCCCCGCTTCGTAAAGATTCGGGTTAAGCTGTTTGAGTTTTGGCAGAACGTTCAGATACACGAACGGGAAGCAGATCACGATATGCGCGACGATAAGCGACGCCCACGTTCCGTTGAACCCGAAGAACACGAATATCATCGCGAGCGAAAGCCCCGTAACGATTTCCGCGCTGATGACGGGGATCTGCGTCGCTCCGCCGAGAAGTTTCTGCGTGCTTTTTTTGGAATAGAACGAGCCGATCGCCCCGATCGTGCCGAGAATCGTCGAAAGTGTCGCCGCCACGAACGCGAGTATCAGCGTGTTCGACACGGCGGAAATAATCTGTTCGTCCTCGAAAAGCAGTCTATAGTGCTGAAAGCCCCATTCCGTCGACCAGGTTCCGATTTCTTTCGAACCGTTGAAACTGTATACGACGAGAAGAAATATAGGTGCGTATAAAAACGCGAGCACGAGGAATATATATCCGCGTTTTATGAATTTTTTTACCATAATCCGTTCCCCCTCGCTTGTTCGGCGTTTTCGTCCCCGAACTTGCCGCTTATGAGCATCGTTGCGAAGATGAGAATGAGAAGAATGAGCGCGATCGCAGATCCTACGTTCCAGGCGTTAGTCGCGCCCGAATTGAACTTGCTTTCGATGAGTTTACCGATAATCGTTACCTTGCTGTTGCCGAGTGTGTCGGAAATAACGTAGCTCGTTGTCGTCGGAAGAAAGACCATCGTAATCGCGCTGACGATTCCGGGCATAGACATGGGCAGGGTGGCTTTGACGAACGTGGTGGCGGGTTTCGCACCGAGATCGGCAGACGCCTCGAGCACGCTCTTGTCAAGCTTTATAAGAACGGTATAAAGGGGGAGTATGGTTACCGGCAGATAGTCGTAAACCATACCGATGATCGTGTTGAGATAACTGAGTTCGCCGCTTTCGTAAAACCCGAGCGCATAAAGCAGTTCTTTCATTGCCGCCGTTCTCAAAACGAAGTTGATCCACATGGGGAGAACGAACAGCATCAGAAAAACGCTTTTTTGTTTGAGCGGGCTTCTTGCGAGAATATACGCGACGGGGTAGCCGACGACGAGGCATATAACCGTCGTCAGAAAAGCAATGCAAAAGCTTTGCAAAAGTACGGTGAGATTGGTGCTGCCGCTGAAAAAATCGGAAAAGTTCGCGAACGAGAACTTGCCGTCAACGGTAAAGGCATAATACACGATGAGAAGGAGGGGGAGTATCACGAACACCGCCAAAAACACCGCGTAGGGTATGCCCAGATGTTTTCTGGAAAATTTAAGTGCCGTCATTTCTTATCCGTTTCCTTTAAAGTTAATTTGATTTTTTGGGGCGCGACCTTGACGCTTACCTTGTCGTTTTCGTTCCAAACGTATTCCGTATCGATGACGAAATCCTCTTCTTCCTCCGGCGTTCTCACGATAACCTGATAGTGGTCGCCCTTATAGATGATCGAAACGATCTGACCGCACGCTTCGCCGTCGTCCTCGTTGTCGATGATCTCGATGTCCTTAAGTCCGATTTCGACCTTGACCTCGACGCCCGTAAGATCGAGTTTTTCGCCGCTCGGAAGAACGAGATATTCTTCTTCGTCCAGATGCGAACCGGGATAGAGTTGCGTAACGTCGCATTCGAATTCGCCCTCGGCAAACTCGACGGTATTGTGCTTTGTGATGATTCCGTCATACACGTTGGAAACGAATTCCTTGTGCATGATATGAATATCGTCGGGCTTGATAATCGCGCTCGCACGCGTTCCCGCTTTTCTTTCGACGGTGTCCTGAATGACGAGTTCGCTCTTCCCGATCTGCATCGCCATTTCGTAATGCACGCCCTTGAAAATGCTCGAGGTGATAACGCCGTCGACCTGTCCGAGCCCTTCGTCGACGAGGAACACGTCCTCGGGGCGGACCACGACGTCAACTTTTTCGTTGAGTTCGAAATCGTCCACCATGTCGAACGCTTTGCCGAGAAAACGCACTTTGCGGTCGCCGATGATCGTGCCGCTGAAAATATTGCTGTCGCCGATGAAGTCCGCGACGAATGCGCTCTTCGGTTCGTTATAGATGTCGGTTGGCGTTCCGATCTGCTGAATAACGCCGTCTTTCATGACGACGATCGTGTCGCTCATCGTCAGCGCTTCTTCCTGATCGTGCGTCACGTAAATAAAGGTAATGCCGAGTTTTTTGTGCATTTCCTTAAGTTCGAGCTGCATGTCTTTTCTCATTTTGAGATCGAGCGCGCCGAGCGGTTCGTCGAGAAGAAGAATTTCGGGCTCGTTTACGATCGCTCGGGCGATCGCGATACGCTGTTGCTGACCGCCCGAAAGGGTAGTCACGTCGCGATTTTCAAAGTCCTCGAGATCGACCATTTTCAAAGCTTTCTTGACCTTCTCGGATATTTCCGCTTTCGAAAGTTTTTCTTTCCTCTTAATCTTTTTACCCGCTTGGTTTTCGTAAGTAACCATTCTCGTTTTGAGTTTCAGACCGTACGCGACGTTGTCGTAAACGTTCAGATGGGGGAACAACGCGTAACGCTGGAAAACGGTATTGACCGGACGCATATAGGGGGGAAGGTTCGTTATGTCTTTGCCCGTCAGAAGGATTTTTCCGCTGTCGGGCATTTCGAACCCGGCGATCATCCTGAGGGTCGTCGTTTTTCCGCAACCCGACGGACCGAGAAGGGTAACGAATTCGCCTTTTCTTATATAAAGGTTTTCGTTATCCACGACGGTAACACCGTCATACGACTTCGTAACTCCGATGAGTTCGATGATTTTTTCTGCCATTTGTTTCTCCTTTGTTAATCGAAAACTAAGCTATAGGTCGATTATTGATATATTGAGATAATTTATCAGAAAGTCGGCGGAGAGGAAATCCAGATGAAAACCGCCGTCTTTTTACCGTTGTTGGATAAATAATGCGTCTTGTCCGCCTTATAATAAAAGCTGTTGCCTTTCTTACAGACGACCTTTTTCTTGCCTAGGTGAAGAACGATCTGTCCGTCGAGCACGTATCCGAATTCTTCGCCTTCGTGCGGAACGTCCTCGTAAGTTTCCGCGCCCGGTTCGAGTTCGATCCGGAGCGGCTCCATCATGTTCTTCTGCGCGTTCGGAATAAGCCAGTTCGTAACTCTTCCGCCGTCCACTTTTTCGATGAAGTCCTCTTCGGCGAAAACCACTCGCTCTTCTTCGTTCTCGTTAAAGAAATCTTTGAGTGTGGTGCCGAGGGCGGCGAGTATATCGACGAGCGTCGCGATCGACGGGCTGGTAAGATCGTTTTCTATCTGCGAAATATAGCCCTTCGTCAGTTCGCATCTGTCGGCAAGTTCCTCTTGCGTCAGGTAACACCCTTGGCGCAACGATCGTATTTTTTCTCCTAAATTCATTGTTTGCTCCGTGTTGTTTGCTCGGTTAAAAACATTAGGGATTCCATTCGTCATCACTAAATATTTTTGCGGAAATAAATCGGTTTTTGCAGCGTTAAACTCCCATCAACGTACGTCGAGTACGATTTCGGTCGTTTGCCTTGCAAAAACCGTACCGCAAGACGGCGATTTCTTCGCCGCAAAAATGCTTCGCA
>CAKQKN010000103.1 GCA_934249215.1 uncultured Clostridia bacterium | reverse complement strand
ACGTTGAGCCACGCCGAAACGGTGCTGTTCGTCGCAAATACAAAGGGCTAACCGAGCAAACTCGACGTTTTTCTGAATGATCGCGTGGGTTCCGACGACAATATCGGCATCCCCGCACGATATCATTTTTTTTACCGCGTTTTTCTCTTTTACGGAAAGCGAGCCCGACAAAAACGCCGAACCGAATTCAGAAAGATAGCGTTGAACAAGTTTGTAATTTTGTTCGGCAAGTACTTCCGTAGGAGCCAGAAATGCGACCTGATATCCCGATTTAAGCGCAAGATATGCCGCGCACAGCGCAACGGCTGTCTTTCCGCAACCGACGTCGCCCTGCAAAAGTCTGTTCATAACGTGCGGCGATTTCATATCGGAGAAAATCTCGTTTACCGCTTTCTTTTGACCGTCGGTAAACTCGAAACCGAATCGTCCGGTAAAAGACTTGACGTCATCGGACGAAACGCCGTATGAATGCGTCCGAACGCTTTGTTTGTCGCCTTTTATCATTTTAAAAGCAGAAACGAGCAGAAAATATTCTTCCGTCGCAATTCTGTCCGAAGCGCGATCTTTGCTTTCGAACGATGACGGCGAATGAACTTCCGAATATGCACGCTCGAGCGAGCCGAGTTCGTATTTTTTTATAAACGTCGCGGGAATCAGCGAGCGGAGTTCGACTTTTTTAAGCGCGTCGAGAATCGCCGACTGCATCGATCGCTGATACATTCCCGGCGTAACCGTATATACGGGAAGAATGCCTTTCAGTCTGTCGTTTTTGTCAACCGGTTCAAACGTAGGGTTCGCCATCGATACTTTTCCGAATTTTTTCTGAACTCTGCCGTAAAAGAAATAGTCGTTGCCGGGCACAAGTTTCGACACGACGTACGGCTGATTGAACCAGATGGCTTCGAATATTTCGTCGTCTTGCTCGCAGACGGCTTTTACGCATTTGAGCCGCCTTGCCGAAGTGACTACTTTCGGAAGCGAAACAAGTCGCGCTTTCGTGAAGGCGTATTCGCAAGCCGCCGCATATTTCAGCGGAATCACGTGAGTCAGATCGAGATAGTTCCGCGGAAAATGACGGACGAGGTCTTCGGCAGTGAAAATATTTATTTTGTTCAGTTCCGAAATACGTTTGTCGGATATGCCTTTGATTTTTATCAGTTCCATAATGAAATAATTTAAAAAGAAAAGCGCCGCAAAAGCGGCGCGATTAACTCATTCAAGCGATACGATATAATAGTAAATATCCTGACCGCCGTAATATATTTCAACGTCGCATTCCGGATATTTCTCGCTGAGCTTCGATTGCAATGCTTCGGCTTCTTCCTGTCTGACGTCTTTTCCGTAATATAAATTGATAAGCGCGTGCGCTTCGTCTTTCATTTTGTCGACGAGTTTCAACGTGGTTTCCTCGACGTTTGTCGACTTTGTGAGCACTCTTTTGCTATTAAGACCGATTATATCGCCCTTTTTAAGACTGAACCCGTCGATTTTCGTTGTTCTGACAGCATAAGTAACCTGCCCCGTGACCACGTTTTCGATCTCGTGATACATGTTAAGCAAATTGTTTTCGGCGCTTTCTTCGGGATTGAACGCGAGAGCCGCGGCAAAACCTTGCGGAATGTTTTTGGTCGGTACGACGAAAATTTTCTTGCCCTCGACGAGAGATTTCGCCTGCTCGGCGGCAAGTATTATGTTGCTGTTGTTCGGGAATATGAAGATATTATCGGCGTTTATTTTCGCGATCGCGTCGGCAATATCGCTCGCGCTCGGGTTCATGGTCTGCCCGCCCTCGATTACGCGGTCAACCATAAGTTCCCGGAAGATTTCGGCAAGACCGTCGCCTTGCGATATGGCGAGCATTGCCATGTCTTTCTTTTCCGCTTCGTATTTTTTGACGAGCTGACGATGCTGTTCGAGCATGTTTTCGATTTTGACCTTGTCGATTTCGCCAAGAGTGAGCGCTTTCGACAATGCTTGCCCGGGATTGTTCGTGTGGACGTGAACTTTTACGAATTCGAGATCGCCTATTACAAGAACGCAGTCGCCGATCGTCATCAGATATTCGCGAAGTTTGTCGATGTCCGCAAGCGTCGTTCTTCTTTTCAGATTTATGATAAAGAACTCCGTGCAGTAGCCGAATTCGATTTCGCCGAGATTTATTATGTCGACGTTGCTCGAACTTACGTCGACGGCGGCGGTCGAAGTCGTTTCTTCTTCCTCGTCCGACTCGATCGATTCACCCAAAAGCCCTTTCAGCATGCCTTTGTATACGGTGATAAGTCCCATACCGCCCGAATCGACGACTCCGGCTTTTTTGAGGACGGGCAGAAGCTCGGGCGTCATTGCCAAGGCTTCCTCGCCTTTTGCGATTATTTCGTTGAAGAATAATTCGAAATCGCGATGTTTCGTAGCGCTCTGCGCGGCATCCGACATAAGACGGGAAACCGTGAGCATCGTACCCTCTTTCGGCTTGCTGACGGCGGCGTATGCCACGGTGGTGGCGTTCTTCATCGCCTTTGCGAACAAGCGGGTGTCGACTTCTTCCTTTGTCTTTATTACGGTGCAGATCCCCTTGAGAATCTGTGACAGAATAACGCCGGAATTACCGCGGGCTCCGCGGAGTGCGCCGCGAGCGACGGCGTCGCTTATACTGCTCAGGCTGTTGCTGTTGCCGCTCTTTAATTCCTTTACGGCGGATTGCATCGTCAAAGACATATTCGTTCCGGTATCGCCGTCCGGAACGGGAAAAACATTAAGCGCGTCGATTTTCGTACGATTTGCATCAAGAAGTCTTGACGCCGAAACGATCATCCTCGTAAACGTAGCGCCTTTAATGGATTTTATCATAAAAATAAAGAAACTCCCGTATAATTACAGTCGTCACAGTTTCACGCCGACAATATTGACGTTTACGCGTTCGACAAGCATACCCGTGAACTTCTCTACGTTATAATTGACGGATTGCTTAAGACTGTCTGCGACTGCGGAAATGGAGACGCCGAATTTTATGATCACGTAAAGATCGATATAAATTCTGTCCCCTTCGGTGGTTACGTTCACGCCTTTCGGGCCGTTCTTTTTCAGTAACCCCGTTATGGTGTCGGAAAACCGTTTATTTACCATCTCGACTATACCGTAGCAATCGAGAGCGGCATGTTCGGCAACGCGTGCAATGGCTTCGTTTGAAATTGATATATTGCCGTATATGTTGCTGGTTTTTACCGACATATCACTTAATACTCCTTTAACACAGTGATTTTATTTTACAACAATACTTGCATTTTTGCAAGAAAAATTCAGCCCTTTCGGCTTTTAGCACCGTTTTTTCGACTTTGATTTTGCAGTTATTAGGCATTTCACAGCAATATCGCCCAACAACTTACTTCTTTTTTCTTACCGCAGTCTTTCGGACAGCCTCTTTAAAGGTCGCATACAGCTCGCCGTTCAAAGCAAAAAAGACTTTCGGAGAGATTTTGACCTTTTTTCTGTCGTACGTTATGACTCCGTTCAGTTCGTCCTCAACGTCGCTGAGCTGCGTATATATACAAGCGCATAAGCCTTTTTTTATGAGCGGAGCAACCTTGCCCGAATACAATTTTTTGATCGCCGAAACGTATTTTTCGTTCGATTTGAATTTTTTGTATCCGAAAAATTTCTTTTCGTCGGCTACGTGCCCGGCAACCTTGTACGAATAGCCGCCGAATTCGCTTAACGAAATCGGGCGCGGATCGCGAGGCAATTTCAGTTTCGTATAGTATATATGCAAACTTTTTACGTCGCATTTGTTTTTGTAGTCGTGCCAGCCGCTTACGCTTTCGACAATGCGCGTCGGATCGGTCATTTTTACGGCGTAAGCGATTTTTTCACTGTCAAACTGACCCCAACCATCGTTGAAAATCGTCCAAAGACTTATGCAAGTGCAATTCTTAAGCTGATTGACGGTTTCCTGCCACTCGGACGTGAAACGTTTTCTGCCTTTTTCGTCGGTGCGCGAAAAATATGCGTAGTCGGAATCGTTATGTTTTGCGCCAAGAAACGGAGCGAGAGCCACGTGAGAAAAAACGTATTCTCCGCCGCCGTTGACAAAGTCCTGCCATACGATTATACCCAATCTGTCGCAGTGATAATACCAGCGCAGATTTTCGACTTTTACGTGTTTGCGCAAGGTATTGAACCCCATACGCTTTACGCATTTGAGTTCGTTGACGACTGCCGAATCGCAAGGCGGAGTAAGCAAACCGTCCGGCCAGTAGCCCTTATCGAGCAAGCCGCTGAAAAAATATGGTTTTCCGTTAAGCGTGAAACGCTTTATGCCGTTTACGTCCGTCGCGATACCGAACGATCTGACGCCGAAGTATGAATAAACCTTGTCGTCCCCGTAAACGAGAACGAGATCGTACAACTTCGGTTTTTCGGGCGTCCAGAGCTCAAAGTCGTATCCGAGCGAGATTCTGCCGTTCGATTTACCCGATAAAATAAGTTTTTTCCCGTCGTAAACGAAATATTCGGTTTCACCCTCGCAAACGACGTCGACGTAGGCTTCCTTTTTCTCCGCGTCGGTAGTGATCGTAAAATCTTCGATTCGTTTCTTGGGAACGTTCTCTATCCAGACGGTTTGCCAGATACCGCTTTGCGCCGTGTACCAAATGCCGCCTCGTTCGGTCTTTTGCTTTCCGCGCCCGCCCTGCGACTCCTCGGTGGAATCCCAGACGACGACGTCGAGCGAATTGTCGCCCTCTTCGATAAAGCTCGTTATATCGACGGTAAACGCAGTGTACCCTCCTTCGTGAGACCCGGCGTACTTGCCGTTTACGTAAACGTCGCAGTAGTAATCGACCGCGCCGAAATGAAGCAAAGTGTCGCAGTCGAGCCACGACCTTTCGGCAACGAAATCTCTTCCGTAATATAAGCGATCGCTCGCGGTAACGCGCTTCATTCCGTCCACGCCCGAGTTTAACGTTTCGGGCGAAAAAGGAACGACTATCGTTTTGTCATAGTTGCATAACGGCGCGCCCGCCTTTCGCACGGCAAAACGCCACACGCCGTTAAGACAATGGTAGTCGTCGCGTCTGAACTGCGGTCGCGGGTATTCTGAATGAGGTATCTCGCCTATTTTATAATCACAAAACAGATGCATACTTGTTCATACTTGCCTTGAAGCTATGTTTATATAGGTTAAATGAGATGAGGATATTATCGGCCGATATCCCGCTTATACAAAAAACGGAGGGAAAATTTACCTGCCCTGTTTTTTTACGCCGGTTTTGAATTTTTTTGCGGAACCGATCAGATTTTTCGCATGATCGAGCGCGGTCACGTCGGTATTTTTTCCGCCGATAAGGCGCACGACCTCGTATAGTTTTTGCTCCTCGTTCAACGGGTTTACGCTCGTATACGTTTTTCCGTCTTTTTCGTTTTTTTCGATCAAAAAAGATCTGTCGCTCATCGAAGCGATCTGAGCAAGGTGCGAAATTGCGATAATTTGCTTGTTCAAAGCAAGTTCGGCAAAATTTTCGGCAACGATGCCGGCGGTCAAACCGCTTATTCCCGCGTCGATTTCGTCGAAAATATACGTATCGCACGGGGAGCCCGCCTGCGTTTTCAAGGCGAGCATGAAACGGCTCATTTCGCCGCCGCTTATGATCTTCGACAAAGGTTTGACTTCTTCGCCCGCGTTCGCAGAGAACATAAATTCGACATGGTCAAGCCCGTTTGCCGAAAAGGTCGTGAGTTCTTCTTTTTTTGCAAGCGGCGAAAAATCGACGACGAATTTCGCGTGAGCCATTCCGAGATCGGATAGTTTGCGGGTGACGCAATCGGACAGAGTTTTCGCGTATTCTTTGCGCTTTTCGGATATTTTAACGCCGACACGGTAGTATTCGTCTTTTTTCTTTTCCGATTCAGTCGCAAGAAATTGTATTTCGTCGTCGCACTTTAAAAGCGCGTCGCGCTCGGCGACGGCATCGTTCAGGAATTTCGTTATTTCTTCGAGCGAAGCGCCGTATTTTCTTTTTATTTTCTTATAAACGTCGAGTCTGCGTTCGATTTCGTCGGGATCGACGGAGTCGTCGTCAAATTCGTCGAGAATGTCTTTCGCCGTTTCGCCGACGTCCGACAATTCTTCGCGAAGAGAATTAAGACGATCTGTAATCGTCGAAAAGCGCTCGTCTATATTTGCAATCGTCTTTATAGAATGTTCGGCGGAAATAACGCTGTCGGTCGCGCCGTTTTCGTCGCAAAGACAAGAATATACCACCGAAAGAGACTGTTTAATTTTCTCGGCGTTGAGCAGCCGATCTCTGACGGACAAAAGTTTTTCTTCCTCGCCTTCTTTTAAATCGGCAGAAGAAATTTCGTCGATCTGATAATCGAGCATGTCGATTTTCCGCGCCCTTACCTCGGGGTCGCCGCCGAGTTTTTCGAGCTTTTCGTCGATTTCCGACAGATCTTCGCATATCTTTTTTAACGAACGTTTAAGTTCGTCGACGCCCGCGCCCTGGTCCACGCACTCGAGTTGTTTCGTTTTGGAAAGCAATACGAAATGGTCGCTCTGCCCGTGAACGTCGACGAGAAAAGACGTGATCTTTTTCAGCATCGTAGCGGTCACGTTTTCGCCGTTCAACTTTATGTATCCGTTGCCGTTTACGTCGAATTTACGCTTGATTACTATATCGTCCGGGTCTTCCACGTCGAAGTCGATAAGAATTTTCTTCACTTCGTCGGACAGATCGGTGAAGCGCGCTTCGGCAAGGCAAAACTGCTCGCCGTAGCGAATCATCGACTTGTCGGCTTTTGCGCCCAGAACGAAGTTGATCGAATCGAGTATTACCGATTTTCCTGCACCCGTTTCGCCCGAGAGAACGTTAAGCCCGTCTTCAAACGTTATTTCCGCCTCGGTTATCAAGGCTATGTTTTTCAGTCGTAATTCGTTAAGCATATCTGAAAATCATCTTCCTCTACGTAGATTTACGTCATAAAGCGATGCCGCTTAACAGATTAAAGCAAAGCGTTAAGTTTTGCCACCACGTTTTTGGCTTCGGCGTCGTCATGAGTAACGATCAGGAGCGTGTCGTCGCCCGCGACGCTCCCGACGATTTCAGGATAGTTAAGACTGTCGACCGTTGCGGCGACGGGGTTGGCGTTGCTTATGAGCGTTTTTACGACGACTATGTTACACGCGGCTTCGATGGACACGACGGCGGCTTTGAAAAGAGTGAGAAATTTCGCGTTGTCGATAGACTTGCCCTGCGTGACTTGCGCGTAGCGGTATTTTTTCGCCGTGCCCGCGATTTTTATAAGCTGAAGTTCGTTTATGTCGCGCGAAACGGTGGCTTGCGTTACGTCGAAGCCCACGCTTTTCAGCACGCTGATAAGTTCTTCCTGAGTTTCGATTTCATACTGTTTTATTACATCCAGAACCTTTTGCTGACGTTTGATCTTTGACATTTATCTTACCTCTCCCCACTTCTTTAGTTTATTGTAGAAATTGAATTTGCCGCGAACGACTTTTACGCTTAATTGCGTTTTCTTTACCGCCAAAGTTTCGCCGCCGAAAAGCGTTCCGCGGTAAAGCCCGTCGGAATATACCGCGCACTCGCCCGAGCGTGAGCCGAGCCCGACGCATATATCGGAGCTGTCGGGAACGACAAGCGGTCTGACCGATAAAGAATGTGAACATATCGGAGTAATGACAGCGGCGTTCAGGTCGGGCGATAAAACCGAGCCGCCCGCCGAAAGCGAATATGCCGTCGATCCCACGGCAGACGAAACGATTACGCCGTCCGAAATGAATGTCGAACATTCGTCGCCGCTTACGGATATGCTTGCGTAAATCGCAGAGCCGCCGTACGATTCGCCTTTTTTGCGCTCGACGGTGACGTCGTTGATAAAATGAAACGAATCGGATCCTGCGCGAGTTTTGCCGACGATCAGACCTTCGAAAACGCTCAAATGCACGATTTCGTTACGATCGAAGAGAATCGCGTCCGAAAACGCAGCCTTATCCGAACGATCGAACGAACAGAGAAAACCAAGGTTCCCGGTGTTTACCGATATTAACGGAACTTCGAAGCGCAAGGCGTGAGTCGAGGCTCGCAAAAAAGTTCCGTCGCCGCCGAAACATGCTATCGCGTCGAAGCCGCCGGACGGCAATGAGTCCGCCGGATCGATTTTATAAAACGACGCGGCGACGCCCGAACAGAACGCTTGCGCCGTTTCTTCCGACACGGCGTCGGGTTTTATGATTAAACCTATCTTTTTCATTGAAATTATCCCCGATGGGCAAAAGAATTTCGCTTTTTTATCTTTATGCAGACAACTTTAAATCGCGGACAAAAGTTCCTTTATGGGCATACTTTCCCCGCTTTTTGTAATATAAGCGACATATTCTTTGTTCTTTTTGGAATCGGTCGTTACAAGACAAATTCCTTTGAAACACAGCCCTTGCGAAACGACGAAAGAATATATGCGCTTTATGACGGCAGCGCGCTCGGAGTCGTTTCTCAAAATTCCGTTTTTCATTTTCGCCGCGCCGCCCGTTTCGAACTGCGGCTTTATCAGCGCAAGAATGTATCCGTCGGCGCAAATAAGCTCGGGCAATGGCGGAAGAACGTATTCGAGCGAAATGAAACTGCAATCGACGACGATGCCGTCCGCTTTTTCGTCGAAATCGCGTTCCGAAAGAAATCTCGCGTTTACGCCGTCCATAACCCGAGTGCGGCAATCCGCCGCAAGTTCGGGAGCGAGCTGATCTTTTCCGACGTCAACGCAATATACACGTTTCGCTCCGAAGCGCAAAAGACAATCGGTAAAACCGCCGGTCGAAGCGCCGACGTCGATAAAAACTTTTCCGTCGATTTTCGGGCTGAAAAAATTTATTGCTTTTTCAAGTTTGTAGCCGCCGAGAGAAACGTACGGTTTTTTCTCTTCCGATATGGTTACGATATCGGTATCGACGACGGAGTAAGACGGTTTTTCGGCGATTTTTCCGTTGACGAAAACTTCGTTCCTTTCTATTCCCTCGAGCGCTTTGTTTCTCGACGGATAAAAACCGTTTTCGTACAGATATTTATCAAGACGCATGGCAACGATCGGAAAACTTCGCTTATTTTAAAGTTAACGCTTCGAGCGTGTTTTCGAGAAGCATTGCTACGGTCATCGGACCGACGCCGCCCGGAACGGGTGTGATATACCCTGCCGCCTCGAGTGCAGAATCGAAATCGACGTCGCCTTTAAGACCGCGTTCCGTTCTGCTTATTCCGACGTCGATCACCGCGGCGCCTTTTTTTATCATGTCGCCCGTAACGAAACCCGGCTTACCGACCGCAACGACGAGAATATCCGCGCTTTTCGTGTAAGCTTCGAGATTCTCCGTTTTCGAATGACAAATCGTTACGGTGCAATTTTCGTTCAGGAGAAGAATCGACATCGGTTTTCCGACGAGATTGCTTCGTCCGATTATCACCGCGTGTTTTCCCGCAAGCGGAACTTCGTATTTTTTAAGAAGTCTGACGATCCCTTTCGGCGTGCAAGGAATAAGGCATTTTTCGCCGTGGAAAGCACGCCCGGCACTCGCCGAGTTCAACCCGTCGACGTCCTTTTCGAAAGGAATCCGATCGAGAACGGGTTTTGCGTCGATTCCGCCCGGAAGCGGAAGCTGAACCATTACTCCGTCGATCGTTTCGTCGGCGCAAAGCTTGTCTACCGCACATATTATTTCGTCGATTTCGGAATTTTCGGGCAATCTTACGACGAGCGACTCTATTCCCGTTTCGGCGCACGCTTTTTCTTTCGAAGATACGTAAACTTCGGACGCGGGATTGTTGCCGACGAGAAGTATCGCAAGTTTGGGAGTTTTTCCGCCGTTTGCGACTATTTCGTCACATTTTTCTTTAATCTGCGATCTGACCTCCGCGGCGACCGCCTTTCCGTCTATGATTATGCTCATGCAAACGCACCGTCCAGCCTTTTTTTGTATTCGGCAAGTATTCCGTTGACGAAATCGCTGCTTTTTTCCGTCGAGTATTTGCGCGACAGATTGACGGCTTCGTCGATTGCGACGATTGCGGGCACGTCGGGCGAATAAGTCAATTCGCACATACCGATAAGCAAAGCGCATTTGTCGACGGGGAAAATTCTGTTGAGCATGAAACCTTTGGCTATCTCGCCGATCGTTTCGAGCAACGAATCCTCGTGTTCCTTGACTTTCGCATATAATTCGCGGGCAAACGCCATGTCGGCGTCGCCGAGCTTGCGCTCGCGCAGAAACGCGTTGACGTCGTTTTCTTCGCGCGGATCTATATATAAATCGCCGTACAGTAAAACCAAAACCGCTTCTCTTGCATCTTTTCTCATAATAAACTATAAATCCAAATATTTATTTATCCGAAAAACCAAAAAGCCGCGTTGATGCGGCTTAGGGATCCCTTCGTTATTCGTAATCTTTTTCGTCGAACAAAACGTCAACGACGTGAACGTCTACGTTCTTTATTTTGTAGTCGGACATCGTTTCCACGTTGTGTTTTACGCTTTGCTGAATGTTGTATGCAACGTCGGGAATGTAAAACCCGTACCGAACGGATACGGTAACGTCCACTTCTACGTTTTTATCGTCGGAAAAAACGAGCTTTACGTCGTCTTTCGAGGAAAGTCTGTTCCCGCCGTTTTTCTCCGACGCGACGCCGTCAACTTCCGATACCGCGAGCACGACGATTCCTCTTACGATGCTGCCGTTATATATAACTTTTCCCGAAGTTACGTTTTTGTTTTTCTTTGCTGCCATTATTACCACCAAACGAAACGACGAATCGTTCGACTCCTGAATACTTATGCAAAAATATTATAACACATAATTATTTTTTTTGATAGTATTTTTATGCAGTTTTATTATTTTTTTTAAACGCCCGACGCATCGGTTTCCGACGACCGATCGGAATAAACCGGCCGCCCCGGGCGAACTTTCTTCGCTTTACCAAGCGCTTTGTTTACGACAAAGGAATTATTCTTACGTTTTCCGGCGAAGCTTTCACTTCTTCGAAAAGAACGGTATAGATCGCGACCGCGTCGTCGGTGGTGAAATCTTTATCTTCCACGACTACCGTAAGGTTATCGGAATCGGTGCCGATCATAACTACGGCGTTGGAGTAACCTTTTGCCTTTATAAGGCTTTCGAGATACAGTTCTTTTTCGATGATTTCGGTGAGTTTGAGTTTGCTCTGAAGGGCTTCTTCCTTTGCTTTCGAATCCTGATTCGCATCCGAAATTATGCCGTCAAGACGAAGAATCTGTTCGTTCAGAGTTCTCGTATGTTCGGTACGATATTCGGTGAAATAGTTCGCCGTGGCAACGGTATTGCCGTTTGTGTCTTTACTCGTCAGCAGAAAATTACATACCGCGGTTACGGCAAGCAACAGCACCATGCATGACAGTATTACGATTTTCTTTCTTTTTGACATAGCTTTTCTCCTTATATACGGTTAAACCGTTTTTTTAATTTCATCGGATTATTATTTCATCGGAAGGACTTGAATTTTGTCGCTCGTTACGTCGAGAAAGGTCTGGGCGGCGGTGATAAGCGACAACTTGACTTTTATGTCGGAAGCGCCTTTTGCCATTATGATAACCCCGCAAATTTCCGGGTATATCTCGCCGAGAACGAGCGGTTTCCCCGAAACGAGGACGGGCGTTTCCGTCGTTTTTCCTCCGCCGATTCCGCTCACCTGTTTTTCGGTCGCTATCTCGCTTTTCAGCCCGCTTTTCACCGAAATGATTACCTTTACCTTACCCGCTCCGTCAAGCTCCGACAGTCTGTTTGAAAGCTTGGTTTCGAGCATCGTCACGTATTCGTTTACGCCGTAGTCGCTTTTTTGTTCGTTTTTCGCAAACGAAGAAAAGAACAATATCATCACCGCGACGACGGCGCATACGATTATCAGATACTCCGGTTTTATCTTCTTTAACGACAATTTGATTTTTTTATCCATAAATCACGACAGCCTCTTTATCGACGTTAAAATTTTGGCTTACGACGTCTTTCGTTACGGACATTATATTTATATTCTCGTCCGTTCCCGAATATCCCAGATCGGCGTAATAAATTATTATTTTTTTCAGCGAATAAACTCCGCCCTCTTTTTTCAGTTCTATATTCGCTTTTTCTATCGTAATTTCTCTTTCTTTTAGCACGCTTTTCACACTGTAGAAGCAATATCTTTCGGCGACCGACGATTCCGTTTCTTCTATCCGTTCGTTTATCTGCGATTGCCCGAAGTCGAACGAAACGTCCGCGGCTCCCGCGCTCAACGCAAATAACGGCGTCAGAACGGAAAGCGCGGTGACGAGTCCGAGCACGAACGACACGACTTTGTCAGTCTTTCCGTCCGGAAGAAGAAGTTTTAATAACCGACACAAAACCGTGATACAGATAAATCCGATCGCGTATCTGAAAACGTCCGACATTTTGTACCTCTTATTTCGGGAATCCCCTTTCTTATCGCCGATTTACCGAAAACATGTTTTTAGCGCTCCATTATTTTTCGGTAAGCATCGGAACGGTTACGCCTGAAACAATAAAAGCGAATAAGTTAAAAAGAAAAACAGAATAAGTATTGCGACGAGCAATATTGCGAGCATGTCCACGACCTTTGAAAAACCCGACAAAAGATTCGAAAAAGACTTTTCCGCAACCGGGGCAGCCGCTACGCCGAGCAACTTCAGCCCGAGGGAAAAACAAAGAATTCTTAATACGGGCTTCATGAACGAGAGCAACAGAATAAGCGAAAAAAGAGCGCCGACTCCGCTTTTTACCGCCTGCGACGCCACGAGAACAACGTCCACGCCCTCTTTCGCGAACCCGCCGATGACGGGTATGGCGTTGCCGACCGCGTATTTCAGCGCGCGCCTCGATATTCCGTCCTTGACCGAGCCGCTTATTCCCGAAATTGCCGTTATGAGCGACAACAGCGACACCGATATGCCGACGAACCATTTGAACGCATCGGCTATCGTATCTCTTATTTTACCCGCCGCATCTCCGTCTGCAAGCGGCGCTATCGCCGTAACGGCGCAAGTAACACCGACGGCGGGAAAAAGTATTTTCGAAACGACGACGTTTACGCCCTGTATGGCGAACGAGCACACCGGAGTAAGCGCGTTATTTTTACTTACGCCGCCACTCAAAGCCGACAATGTGACGAAAACGGGCGTCGCCGCTTCCATCGTACCGATTATTTCCGAAACGAAGCCGAGAACGGAAAGAGCGATCGTTGCGGTTTCGCCGAATATGAGCGCGGAAGCGACCGTGGAACAGATGAGCCCCGCCGTTTCGCTCATCGCGCCGTTTTTAAGCCCGACGGAGCGCAGAAGTCCCGAGAGCACGGCTATTGCGAATACCGAAACGAAAACAGACAAAAGTCCTTTGAATTCGGAAGAAAATATTTTCGCGATATACCCGAAAAAGTTCCCCGTATCCGTTAGTTCGCTTTTGTCGCTTTTCAGATATTCTTTCAGAAGCGAAACGAAGGATTGTCCGCCGTATTCGAAATCCTCGAGATATTTTCCCAAAGCTTCGTCCAATATTTCAAAATCGAAAGAATCAATAAGATCGTCGACGCGCTCCGAATAAGAATCGTCGTCATCCGCAAAGACGAACGAAAGCGGAGCCGGAAGAATCGACGCAAGGACTATCGATACGATCAGCAAAACGATTATCTTTTTCGTTTTGAGTGTTTTTCGTTTTTTCATAATTTACCGAGAAAGGAAACGACGAGTTCTATGAGCGATACGAACACGGGCACGCCCATACAAAGTATTATCAGCCGCCCCGCAAACGCAAGCTTGTCCGACAGACTTTTCATTCCGCAATCGTCGATCGCGCCGCAAGAGAATTCAACGAGAAAACCGACGATCGTTATTTTGACGCACAACCCGACTATTGAAGAATCGACGGCGCCGAGCCCCGCCATTTCGTTGAACGCGCTTAATATTTCCGTCAGATAACCTAACGAGAAAACGGTTATCATAACGCCGCCGACGATGAGTACCGGCACGAAAAACTCGCTGTTTACGTTTTTTAAATACGCCGCAAGAACCGCAGTTACGACGGCGACGGCTATTATTTTATAAATCATTTCGGTTATTATTCATCGTAAAACCCGTTCGAGACACGAACCGTTCAAGCTACGTCGGCAGGCACGGAATTCGCATACGCGCCGTCCGAGAGCAAGACTACGGAGCAGCCGTCAATACAACTCAAACAGTCTTTTTAGTTCTTCGAACAAATCCGACACCATCGAAACAACCATCGTAAGCACGATGACGAGCCCCGCCACAGCAACGAGCGTCGCTATGTCGTCGCGATCGGATTTTTTCAAAATCTGACATATTACGGTAACGAGAATGCCGATTGCCGCAATTTTAAAAATTATGTCTACGCTCATATTTTCAAACAATCAATACGAACACGATAAGCCCGACGATCAAGCCCGTTTTTCTGCAGACGGACGAGTAACGGAACTGTTCGTTTTCGGCTACGGATAACTCCGACGCGAATTTTTTCTTGCTGTTTTCATACAATTCGCTTTGCGTTGCGGCGTCGGTTTTGCCGAGCGCGTCGAAGTAAGCGATAAGTCCCGCCCTTTGCGACTCACTGAGAAATGACGGATAAGAGAGTCCCGCCGCAGAACTTTGATTTTTCGTGATAAACGCTTTCAGAAGTTTTTCGAACGGCGTCGACTGATACGGTCGATCTGCAAGCGTTCGTATGCCTTTGCGAAAAAAAACGACTTCCGAATAAAATTCCTCGTTGAATTCGCATAACGATTTATAAAACTTGTATTTTTCGGTATATTTTTCGGAAAATTTTATCCCGACGCATAATCCGGCGGTCAGACAGCAGACCGCAAGAAGAATTTCAGTCAATTTAAGTCCTCCCGTTTTCGCCAGCCGAAACGCGCGTTTGGTCGGACGATTCCGTTCGCAACGGCGCGCAAGCAATGAATCAATCAATCGGACGAAAAACTCGCGCGTTCGCAAATCCGGACTTTTCCGTTTTCGCGTTCGAGCACGATTGCTTCGTCAAAGCATCGTTTTAATGCGCATTCGTCAAAAAAGCCTTTTCTTTCCGCGTCTTTTACGCTCGCGCCGTGAACCGACGCATAAACGGCAACGCCCGAACTTCTCGCAAACGTAAGCCCGTCCGCGTCGGAAGCGCAACCTAGCTCGTCCGTTATCAATGCGTCGGGACATAAATTTCGAACAGCCGTGTATAATCCGAACTTTTTGTCGCAGCCGAGCAAGACGTCGGACGTGTCGCCGAGATCGAAATCTTCGGAATATAACTCGTTTTTTTCGTCGATTATAAGCACGTTTTTTTTGAAACTTTGCGAAATCAATCGGGCAAGATCGCGCAGAAGAGTCGTTTTCCCGACGCCCGGCGGAGAAATGACGAGCAAACTTTTTAATTTTCCGTTCTCTTCAATCATACTCCGCACGCACTCCGCACACCCTTTTATTTCATGCGGAATGCGAATACATAAAGACGAATATTCGTCGAGCGTTATTATCCGCCCGTCATCTTTGACCACGCGCCCCGAAAGACCGATTCTTATTCCGTTTTTGACGATATAGCCGTTTCGTATCGTATCGTTGAACGCATAAACCGAACCGCCGCAAGCTTTCATTACGACTTCGTTTATTTCGTTTTTCCCGAGAACGATCCGCCGATTTTTGCAGACGACCTCGCGATACTCACCCGAAACGTTCGCATAGACCGGCTTGTCCGCCCGTATTCTCAATTCGAAAAGATCTTTTCCGCACGCTTCGCAATACCGCTTCAGCGCGTCGGGTAAAAAATCGTAAGATCGCGTGCTCATACCCTATTTAATGTCGGCAGAATCGATTTTATGACAATAAAAAAGCAACAACCGCAAGGTTGCTGCCAATATTTTTTTTAAGAAATGCTTTCGAGTAAACTTTTATCGGATGGAAAAAGGTTCAGTCATTTTTTCGCGATCGACCGCTTCGTCCGCCTCAAACGATTATTCTGCGACGGCTTCTACGCCCGAAACGTAAAGCGTTTCGCGAATTATTTCGCCGACGGTGGGATGAGGATAAATTATCTTTTTCATTTTTTCCACGGTGAAGCGCCCGGATATCGTTACGGACAGGAAAAGCGCTATTTCGCTTGCGTATTCGCCGACCATAAACGCACCGCGAAGGACGTTGTTTTCGTCAAAAACGAGCTTACAGAAGCCGTTTTTCGCCGATTTTTCCGCGACGGCTCGCCCCGAATAGGTCATCGGAAGTTGTTTAACGAAAGCGCGCCCGCCGCAACGCAGAAGGTCTGTTTCACTTTCGCCTACGCAGACGGCTTCCGGCACGCCGTAAACTACGTTCGGAACGGAATTGTAGTCCATTTCGTCGTTTTCGCCGCATATGGCGTTAATGCAAACGTCGGCTTCCCTATACGCCGTGTGGGCAAGCATAGATTTTCCGTTGACGTCGCCGATAGCGTAGACGCCCTTTTGCCCCGTGAACATATGAGAATCGGTTACGATCGCGCCGCGCTCGAGATTAAGCGTAAGTTTTTCAATCCCGAGCCCGGAAGTGCGAGGTTTGCGCCCGGTACAAACGAGAACCAAATCCGACTCGATGAAAGTATCGCACCCGTCCGAGCCGAGATAAACCCGCCCGTCCGCTATCTTCGTCGCTTTCGTGTTTTTCATGACGCGAACACCCGATTCGAACAGACTTTTTTCAAGCGAGGCGGATACGTCGGATTCGAGAGATGCGCCTATCTTGTCGGAAACTTCGATTATCGATACGATCTTTCCCGCACGGGCGAAACAGCCCGCAATTTCGATTCCGATAACCCCGCCGCCAATTATGGCGATGGATTGAAAATCGTCGGCTCGATCGAATATTTCGTTCGTCGTCACGGCAAAACCGCTTTTCAAGGCTTCGGATATGCCCTCGATGGGCGGCATAGATACTTCCGAGCCTGTCGCGATGATCAAATTTTCGGTTTCGTATTCCGCACCATTATCGTCGGACATGGTGGTTAAGCCGTCCGAATAAGAGTTAATCGTTCCGAACGAAAAAATAATTTTTACTTTATTTTTGCGCAGCGAACCTCTCACTCCATTGCGAAGCATATCGGTCGCAGAGGTCTTTTCGTCAACCCATTTTCTTAAATCGGCACCCCCGAACGCTTCGCATTCTTTCGAAGAATGAATAAAACTTTTTGACGGAATACATCCTTCGTTAAGGCATGTTCCGCCGAGCAAATGCCCTTCGAAAATCGCAGTTTTAAGACCGCGGCGAGCCGCGGCGTTTGCAGCCGAATATCCGGCAGGACCGCCCCCGAGAACTATTACGTCAAAACGTTCAGCCATAAAACACCTTTCGTAATCAAATTCAAAATTTAAGATATAATGCGCAATTTTAAAATGTATTATGTCACGCAAAATTGTTTTATAAAAAATCCTTCTGCTCATCGCCAAAAGGATTTTTACGTTTTATGCTATCTCTTTTTTTATCATGACGGGCTTACCCGTACCCTGAACGACATCCCTCGTTACGATAACTTTCGAAACGGAATCGTCGCCGGGAAGAGCGTACATCGTGTCAACCATAAAGCCCTCGAAAATCGTGCGAAGTCCCCTTGCTCCCGTTTTGAGTTCTATCGCCTTATGTGCGATTGCCCTTACCGCTTCGTCGTCCACGTCAAGCTCGACGTTGTCGATTTCGAAGAGTTTTTTGTATTGCTTCACGATTGCGTTTTTCGGCTCGGTCATGATTTTTACGAGCGAATCTTCGGTCAACGGTTCAAGGCTCACGGTTATCGGCAAGCGACCGACAAACTCGGGAATCAAGCCGTATTTCGTAAGGTCGTGAGGTTGAATATCTTCGAGTGCTTTTCCGTCTTTTTCCGTTTTCGTGACGACCTTACTGCCGAAGCCCAAGCCCGCATCGTCGGCTTTGCGCTGATCGATTATCTTGTCGAGGCCGACGAACGCGCCGCCGCATATGAAAAGTATATTCGTCGTATCGATGCGAATAAGGTCTTGTTGCGGGTGTTTTCTTCCGCCCTGCGGGGGAACTGAGGCGACAGTGCTTTCGATTATTTTCAAAAGCGCCTGTTGCACGCCTTCGCCGGAAACGTCGCGAGTGATGGAAACGTTCTCGCCTTTTTTCGCGATCTTGTCGATCTCGTCGATATAGATTATGCCGCGCTGCGCCCTTTCGACGTTAAAGTCCGCATTCTGAATAAGCTTAAGCAGAATGTTTTCGACGTCCTCGCCGACGTAACCGGCTTCGGTCAAAGTGGTCGCATCCGCGACGGCAAACGGAACGTCGAGTATTTTCGCAAGCGTTCTCGCCAAAAGCGTCTTACCGGAGCCTGTCGGTCCGAGCATCAATATGTTGCTCTTTTCGATTTCGACTTCATCGTCCGCACCCGTAATATGGTTGCTTGAATAGTTAACGCGCTTATAGTGATTGTAGACGGCAACGGACAACACCTTTTTTGCCTGTTCCTGACCGACGACGTATTTATCGAGTTCCGCTTTTATTTCCGCCGGCGTTTTCAAAGCTACTGCGCCATCGTTTTCGGAACGCATTTTTTCGTTCATCAGTTTTTCGCATACGCGAAGGCACTCGTTACAAATGAATACGCCGTTCGGACCGGCAAGAATTTTCTTTACTTCGGATTCATGTTTGCCGCAAAAAGAACAATGCACGTCTTTTTTTTCGTTATTTGTCATTTTACCTCGTTTAAATCGAACTTATCGTTTATAATACACTTCGTCGATAAGCCCGTATGCTTTCGCTTCTTCCGCGGTCAGATAGTTATCTCTGTCCGTGTCCGCCTCGATGACGGAAATGTCTTTGCCTGTATTTTCGGATAATAACCGATTAAGATTTTCCTGGACCTTGATTATCTGTTGGGCTTGAATTTTTATGTCGCTTGCCTGACCTTGCGCGCCGCCGAGCGGTTGATGAATCATTATTTCCGCATTCGGCAAGGCAAAACGTTTGCCTTTTTTGCCGCTCGACAACAAGAACGCGCCCATGCTTGCGGCAAGACCGATGCAGATTGTCGAAACGTCGCATTTAATGTAGTTCATGGTGTCGTATATCGCCATTCCCGCCGTAACGCTCCCGCCGGGACTGTTGATATATAAATATACGTCCTTTTCGGGATCTTTCGATTCAAGATAAATGAGCTGGGCGACGACCGTGTTGGCTACGGCATCGTCGATTTCGCCCGTTATAAAAATGATTCTGTTTTCAAGAAGTCGAGAATATATATCGTACGAGCGTTCGCCGCGATTCGATTGTTCGACAACCATCGGAATAAGTGCCATGTTCTCTCCTTTATCATAATTCCGGACCGAATTTTCCGAAATTACGCCGTAATTTAATATATCGGACGTTGAATCAAGCTATTGCAAGTTCCCCGTCCGATGTAAGCCTTGTCTTTTTTTTTCGAGCGATCAGGCGATCTCGTTATTCTTCGTAAGAAAATCAAAAAGTTTTTCGATAACAATCGATTGTTGAATATACTCAAGCTGACGAACAGGCATCGAAGCTTTATATTCTTCAAAAGTTTTCTCAACGGATGCGGCTTGTTCGGCAATCTTCGCGTCAACCTCTTCTTCGGAAGCCGTAATCTTTTCCGTTTCGATAATTTTTTCGACGATAAGCTGTGATTTTACACGCTTTTTCGCGCCATCTTCGAAACCTTTACGGTAATCTTCCATCGTTTGGTTCGTGTATTTGAGATAATCTTCCATCTTGATTCCGTTGTACATCATTCGATATGACATTTCTTCGACCATTGAATCGATAGCCTTTTCGACAAGACAATCGGGAACTTCGACTTCGGAATCGTCAACGATCATCTGAACGAGTTTGTCCTCGGTTTCGCGTTTGCCCTTTTCGTCGTTGGCTTTGGTCATTTCTTCCTTGCGTTTAGCCTTATACGCCGCAAGACTTTCCTCGCCCGTCGCGTCCTTGATAAACTCGTCGTTGACTTCGGGAAGCTCTTTCGCTTTTATCGAGTGAAGTTTGATTGCGAAAACCGCAACCTTTCCGGCAAGTTGTTCCGCGCCGTAATCTTCGGGGAATTTGACGGTTATGTCGCGCTCGCTCCCGATCGTCATTCCGATAATCTGGTCTTCGAAACCGGGAATGAACGTTTTGCTTCCGATCACAAGACGCTGATGTTCGGCGGTGCCGCCCTCAAACTTCTCGTTGTCGATCGAACCGGAATAATCGATTTCGCAAACGTCGCCGTCCTGAACGGGTCTATCGGTGATTTCGACTTCACGCGAATTTCTCTCCCTGAGTTTTTCGACTTCGGCATCTACGTCGGCGTCGGTTACATTATACTCAACTTTTTCGATCTTTATACCCGTATATTTACCGAGCTTGACTTCGGGTTTTAAAGGCGCGATAGCAACGATCGTAACGCCGCCGTCGTCCTTAAACTTGAAATCTTCAATCGCAGGCCCGTCGATAACGCTATAATCGGTTTCTTTTTCGAGAGCACTGAAATAGTTCTCGGAAAATGCGAAATTCAAAGCGTCTTCGAAAAGAGCCTGTTCTCCGTAGTATTTGACAAAATAGCTGTACGGGACGTGTCCTTTTCTGAAACCGGGTACAGCGTATTTTTTCTTGTTTTTATCGTACGCTTTAAGGTTAGCGTTATGCCATTCTTCATTCGTGAGCTCCATCGTCATCTTGAACTCGTTCTTTTCTGTTTTTTCAACTGTGTAAGTCATGTTTTCGCTCCTACGCATTTCATTGCTTATAGCATTTTAACAAATCCGAAAAAAAATGTAAAGTTAATAAAGCATTATTTTAACTTTTATTTTACTTTCCAGACATATTATTATATAATGTTGTCGCAAAATAACAACGGACGGTCGAAATATGCCACAGGACGCAGTAACACTGTCAAGAACGGCGCTCGAATTAAACGATCTTTTTTCGGGAGCAAAAATCAATAAGATAACGCAACCGTCGCAGGACGAAATCATACTCTTTCTTTATTCGAAGTTCGGAAACGCGCGTCTTACGGTTTGCGTGAACGCAGTCGGAGCGCGGGTCGGAATAACGGAACTGGAAAGAAGCAATCCCGCAACGCCGCCCGCTTTTTGCATGCTGCTCCGAAAACACCTTCTTAATTCCACAATAAAATGTATTGCCGCGGTGCGAGACGAAAGAATCGTCCGAATCGCTTTCGATGGAAAAAACGATTTTATGGAACCCGTCGAAAAACAGCTTTATTGCGAGATCATGGGCAAATATTCCAACGCGGTTTTTTGCGAGAACGAAACTATTTGCGGGACGCTTAAACCGGGAGTTTTCGATCTCGGGAAAGAGCGGGTGCTTTTGCCCGGCGCGAAAT
>CAKQKN010000102.1 GCA_934249215.1 uncultured Clostridia bacterium | reverse complement strand
TTTCTATGCTTAAAAACAGATGACTGCTATGAAAGACCGTATAACAGTTTTTTCAATGACATAACAATAAATATACCGCTCCGGTTTTTTGCCTTTCGCCACCCCGTTGTAGCACAGTTAAAAGCCGAAGTAAACGGGAAAAATTGTCGCTGAAAACTTTAATAATACCAAGAGTCAGACTCGCTAAATAAACCTTACGACTTCGGCTTTTTCTTCGTCAAGCTAAATCACTCGCCTGCGGGAGAATCGAGTTCCTTTCCAACGCCTATCGGACACCCCAAAACGGGATAATCCGATTGATCGAACCCGATTTTTTGGATGCAAACATGGCGATCGATTTCTTTCCTTTCGGGATTCGAATGTAAAAGACAATGATAAGCACACCACACTTCCGACTCGTCGGGCGATCTGAAAAAAGACGCATGCCCGACGCCATAAACTTCGTTACCCTTCACGAAAAGCGGGGTGCGATGTTTAATCCAACTTGCCGCACTGCATATTTCTCCGCCGATATATTCGAGAACGCCGAGACAATAGTCATCCGACCAACATCCGTTTGCCGAATAGATAATAAACAACCTTTTCCCTCTTTTTAAGAAAAAAGGTCCCTCGTTTATTGAGCTATTTCCTCTGTACCCCTCGGCAAGTTCCCAATCAAACGTCGGACGCGCTATTTCGGCGAATTTATCGGTAAAACAAAGAGGCGTAGACATCTCGCGTATCGTCAAAACCTGAACGCCGTCTTTAGCAACCTCTGAATAGCAAACGTATTGCTTTCCGTCGATAACCACGGAAGTAGGATCGATCGCAAAAACGTTTTTATCGGGCAAAGACCCGAATTCGAATCCGTCAAAAGGATCTTCGGTTTTCGATTTCAAAACGAGTATTTTCTTTTTCTCGGCAAACAAATTATCGTCCCATTTTTCACGACAACTCGTATAAATATACCATGCGTCGCCTATTTTATACATTTCCGGCGCCCACATCGGTCCGAAAATGTCATCTTTTCCACAAGAAAAGACGATCCTTTTTTCTCCGTTTTTAAGCAAATCGCCGACTTGTCTGCACCTATAAATCGTCAAGTCGTTGCATTGGCAAGAAGCGAGAAAATAATAGAATCCCGTATTTTTATCATATGTAATGAACGGATCGGAAAAATTGCTATCCGACAAAGGGTTAAAAAACATATTTTTTATTCTCCAAAGCCGACGGAGCAGATTAAGAATTTCCGTCGACAATAACAAATTTATTCGGCAATTAAACTTTGACAAACTGATAATGACTGAAATTTCCGTGCTTCTTTGCTTGGATACAAAAATGTCGGGGTGTTTTCTTCACACCCCGATATTTATTGTATGAACAACACCATTTTTATCGTCGGTCGATTAAACATAATAACTTTATTGAGTCGTAATCTCCCGCCGGTAATAGCGAAAAAACGCAAAACGAGCCGTTCAATTTATGTTTGATAGATTACTCTTCGGTTGATTCCGCGTTCACGGTAACGGCAAAGTTAAACGTAAAAGTCTTTTCGCCCGATTTTACGGTGGCAATCACAGTGTAACTGCCGGCAGTGGACGCCGTAAAGCTTGAACCGCTGACGGTAACAGCTTCGGATTCGCAAGTTAAGACAATCGAATCGAGCGAAGAAACTTTGTTCTTTCCGCAATAAACGGGAATATCCGCGGCGGTTATTTCAATCGTTTCACCCGCTTTCACTTTCTTTTCAGCAGCAGCCGAATCCAGATAGAAATCGAGCCATTCTTCTTCGGCATAGAAGCGGATGTCTTTAACGTAGTAAGTAGTTGCTTTTCCGCCTGGAGCCATAAAACAGAAGCGACTGCTTTGAGTAGATTTTACGTAAATAACCGACGTCATCCATTCGCCGGTACGTGCGCTTGAAGTTTTTATTCCGTCGGCACCGATAAGGCATCCGCGCCCCGTATTAAGCGTTCCGCCCACGTACATATCGCACCATACGTTTACGCCAGAGGAAGTTTTTCCGAACGCAGCGGCACCTGTTTGTCCGTCGGGAATAAATACTTTGTATACCACGTATCCGTAGTGGCTGCCGGCAACCGACATAAAGTTATTGATCTCTACGCGATTGCTGAAACTGTCACCATTAGCGGAAAGATAGTATTTGTAAACGTTGCCGCTTGCGCCGATCGTCGATTTTTCTTCGTCCGTCGCAACGCTCCACATATTTCCGAGCGCGAGATTGCCCTTTCCGCCGGTAACGACGTTGACTTTGCTTGCGTCGCCGAGATCGACGGTCGCGTATTTCGCGGTTATAACGACCTTTACGTTATAAATGGCATTTTCGGTATAGAACTGAACGGTAAATTCGCCCTCTTCGTGATCCATAATCCAAGCTTTATCGAACTTGCCGTCGCTTAAGATTTCCGTTTCGCCCTCTTTCACGGACGTGATCGTTTCGGTCGTGATTTTTCCGAAGTCGGCTTCAAAATTGTCCGAAGTTTTTTCGAACGTGAATTTTTCGGTCGCGTCTACGTAAGCGATTTCGGTAACCTCGACGGTTATGGTCGTAACGACGGTCTGATCACCGTAAGTAAGAGTTACGTTTACGACGGCTTTGCCCGCCGAAACTCCGGTTACTACGTTGTTTTCGATCGTTATAAGGTCGCTCGTCGACGAGATTTCAATCGTGGTAGCCGCGGTTGCCGAAACGCCCGATTTGGTAGCGAAATCGGCGGCGGTTATTTCAATCGTTTCACCCGCTTTCACTTTCTTTTCAGCAGCAGCCGAATCCAGATAGAAATCAAGCCATTCGTTTTCGGCATAGAAGCGGATGTCCGAAATGTAATAAGTGGTAGCCTGACCGCCCGGCGACATAAACGCGAAGCGGTTGATGTTTTTGCTTTTCGCGTAAATAACAACGGTCGTCCATTCGCCCGCCTTAAGGCTTTGCGTCTTTACGCCGTTAGAGTTTATGAAGCATCCGCGATCGGCATAGAATGTGCCGCCGACAACGTGGTTAAGCCATACGTCGACGTTCGATTTTCCCCAAGCCGCGGAGGACGGGAAGCCTACGGGCACGAAAACCTTATATACAACGTAGCCGTAATGATTTTTGGTCAGTGCGGCAAAATTATTTATTTCCACGCGGTTGTAAAAAGACGCGCCGGTATCCGTTCCGAGATAATACTTATATACGTTGCCGCTTGCGCCGATCGTCGATTTTTCTTCGTCCGTCGCAACGCTCCACATATTTCCGAGCGCGAGATTGCCCTTTCCGCCGGTAACGACGTTGACTTTGCTCGCGTCGCCGAGATCGACGGTCGCGTATTTCGCGGTTATAACGACCTTTACGTTATAAATAGCATTTTCGGTATAGAACTGAACGGTAAATTCGCCCTCTTCGTGATCCATAACCCAAGCTTTATCGAACTTGCCGTCGCTTAAGATTTCCGTTTCACCCTCTTTCACCGAAGTAACGGCGTCGGACGTAATTTTCGCAAAGTCTATCGAGAAGTTTCCGCTCGTTTTTTCGACCGTAAGTTTTTCCGACGAATCAATGGTGGGGATTTCGACAACGCTTACCTTGAATTTTACGTCGAAAGTCGTTCTTACGAAGTACAGCGTTGCGGTAATCTCTGCGTCGCCCGAGCCGATTCCCGTTATAATTCCGTTTTCGATCGACACGAAGTCACTTTCGCAAGAAAGAACGAGTTTGTCAGCAACGGTTGCAGTTTTTCCAAGGTTGGTCGCAAAATCCGACGCCTTGATTTCGATGGTTTTTCCCGCTTCGAGCCGTATATTTTCGAATTTTTTCGTAAGACAAGGTACGTCAAAGCGACTTTCGCTGTAAAGACGGAAATCGTGAACGAAGTATTGAGTGGCAACTCCGCCCGGCGTCATGAGTGCGAAACGATTTACGTTGAACGTACCGCCGACGTTGAGAACGACGGTCATCCATTCGTCAGATTTCAGCACGTTGGTCTTTACGCCGTCGGAGCCGATATAATACCCTTTCGCTCCGTCGAGCGTTGCCCCGACTTTAAGATCGTACCATATGTCACCGGTATTTTTACCCCACAAACCGGCGCCGACGTTTCCTTCGGGAACGTAAATTTCAAACACCACATAGCCTATATACCCGGCAAAATTCCCGGTCAGATTGTTAATTTCGATTCGTCTGCCGAATCCGGCGGCGTTTTCGGTAAGGTTGTATTTAAGAATATTTTCGGTCACGCCGAGCATTTGCATTTCTTCGGCGGAAGGAACGTTCCACAGTTCGCAAAGAGGTTGATTGCCGCCGTTTTCGTTAACGATATTGACGATGCCCGTGTTTGCCATATCGACTTGCATGTATCTCGCGTATACGCTCAACTTCGCGTTATAAACCACGCTTGCGGTGGCGATCTGAATTTCATAGTCGCCGTCTTTTTGCAATACCAGCCAGTCGGCGTTGATATGGTCCCCGCTTAAAATGTTAAGCTTATCGCAGTAAACCGCAGTTACCGCGTCTTTCGTTATCGCGGAAAAATCAATCGGCGCAAGCGCGTCCGTCTTATCCGCTCCGATCGTTTGGCTTACGCTAACGTCCGGAAGCACGACCGTCACCGAAATCTCGGCATAAACGGATTTTCCGGAGGAAGTCGCGTAAGTCGCTTTTACGACCGCATCGCCGACTTTTACCGCCGATATTTTGCCGTTTTCGACGGTTACGCAGTCATTGGTAGCCGTCCATTCCACGGTGCCGTTTTCAACAATATCCCCGCCCTCATATACGGTGGCGCTGAGGGTAATTTCGTCAACGTAACTTTCGTCGCAGCCGTCGGGAAGAGAAGTTCTCAACGTAATCTCCGATACGATTTCGTCGCCGTTTTTAATTGAAACGGAAGCGTCGGGATTTACTCTTACGGAAATGCTCTTTACGAACTCTGCGCCGTGCCAGCTTGCTTTCACTTCGAGAATCGCCTCGCCCGCCTTAACGCCCGTCACCGTTCCGTCGGCGGAAACCGTGGCAATCTGCGCGTCGTCAATCGCGAAAGTAAACGCAGCGCCTTCCGCTGCCGCCGACCGATATGAAAGCGAGGGAACGACTTTGAGCGTTGCGCCCTCGACGATCGCTATTTCGCTCTTGTTAAGCGTAAGCACGGGAAGGTCCGCGGGCTCGTTTACCGTTACGGCGCAACTGTCGAAAACGTCGGTGTTTTTCACCGTTACGGTAACGGTGGCTTCGCCGACGCCCATAGCGGTAATTTTTCCGTCGGAAACAGCGACGATATCGCCGTTCGACGTATTCCATACCAGTTCCGAAGAGTTCGATTCGGCTGTAAGCGTCGCCTCGCCGAATCTGTCGAGTTGAACCGTTTTACGACTTATCGTTACCGTCCATTCGGTCTTGTCGCTGCTGTCGTCGGGCTTCGTGCAAGCAAACGACAACGCCAGACACATAACCGTCACGAGAAGCAAAACGATTTTGAATTTGTTCTTCATTTTTTTTCCTCCATCATTTTATTTCCATCTGCCTTTCGGCAAATATCGATTTTTAAATTTTCCAACTGCTCCAAAGTTCGGATATATCGCGTTTTTCCGAATAATTCGTTATGCCGAGCGTTATACAGTCGTCCTTAAAACTTTGTTTTGCCGAGTATAATTCGTCGGCGGAAAAAGCGGAAGGGTTCAGATCTATCAGTAAGAACCTTGGCGAAATGCTTTCGAGTAACACGTTTTCGGAATACATTTTGTATTTTTGCAAATCCGATTCTTTAAGCGACGAAAGCGATTCTTGCGCCATCGCGATATAATCGATCCAACGATTAAGAAGCGCCGACGGCCAATACGCTTGATTGAGCGGTTCGAGATAACAGTCGCCTATATACCCCATTTCGTTTTCGAGATACGCCCAATGCGCGCGCAGTTCATCGAAATATTCGCGCATGTAATAAGCCGCGGGTCCGAAGTAGTTTTCGAAAAACTCGTCGATGAGTTCGTTTACGTCGCTCGAAACGTTCCAAGCGAGTTTCGAGTTGAGAAAGAGTTTAAGCGCCGAAAAACCCGAAGCGATCTGCCCGTATTGAGCCTGATCGAGAAGCCATACCGTTCCGTTTTCTTGTAAAAACCGATAGTTGAACTTCATCGAATTATATGTGTTCGTGGGGACAAGATAATAATGGAAATTCGTCGAGTAAGTCCACATATTGAGGTTCTTGCAGACGGCGCCCCATGCGCGGACGTTGTCGTAAAATACTTTGTTATATTCGTCAGCGAGATCCACTTGATAGGAAGCGCGAATAGGCGCGTATATGACGCCGACGTTCTCTGCGCAAACGACCGATTTGTCCGCCGCAACGTATTTGTCTGCAGCCTTGTCGTAAACGGCAGGCGCGTTCAAAGTCGAATGATAAGCGAAAAACGATATTTGAAGATCGCGTTTATACTCCGCACCGTCGCCGTTGAACCACGCGTTTACCTTTTCGGACAGCGCATTGCAGAAACGAATCACGCCGACGGCGTCCGTTCCGTATTTTTCGTTCAGCGCAAGACATGTTTTGCAAGTACACCAAGAAGAATCGTCTTGTTGCGTAAACGTAACGTTTTTAAGCGAGGGATTCGCGATGATCACCGTTTTCAATTTCTGAAACGCGGCTTCTTGCATTTTTTGGAGGGATTCGCCGTTGCCTCGTGCTGTATAACAAAGTTGAGTTCCGTCAACCGAATACCATTCGGGATTCGATTGTTTATATTTTTCCGGCGGCAGATAATTAAAAGAGTTGTGATAGGTATTGCCGTCTACCGTCATCCAGTATGAGCCCGTGTACCGCATACGCCCGCATGTGAGAGCGTCATTGTCCGTCCAGCCGTAAGTGCTTGAAAGATCGGTTATATCGGGAACTTCCGTAACGGATATTTTCTTGAGTTTCATGTCGACGACGTCTCGATCGAAAAATATTTCGTCGCTGCCGTAAATTTTCAAATTTATCTGATAACCGAGCCACTCGTAAACGGCGTTGAGCGTTCCGACGTCCGTTTGCCCCGCCATAAACACCGAATTATCTTTAGTTTCAACGAATGCGCCACGTCTGCCGAGCTCTTGCGGAACGGTTACGCCCGCAGAGGCAAACAGAGAGTTGCCCGAGCCGAGAACGAAATATTTCGCGCCGCTTCCGTACGAAACCTCGTTATCGTAGACGACGGCAAGTTCCGTTCCCGCGCTCTCGCTTAAAAAATAATTAAGTTCGCTCGCCGCGTCGGTCAAACCGCGGCTTGCGGATGCAGGAACGACGATTTTATATTCGCACGAACCGTTTTTTATCAGATCTGTTTTCGTTTCCGAAACGCTGACCTTATGCGTGCCTCGCTCCGAGGACGAAGGTACGGTTATCTGAACAAAATTCTCGTTTTCGTTATTTTTTTTGTCTTCTTTTTTACAAGCAACCGAGCCGCCGAGCAAAACAGCGGCGCAAACCGTGAAAACCGCTAATCTTTTTAATACGTTTCTCATATTTCACCTCACTTTACGGTTATCAACCAACTTTTCAGCGTGACGTTGCCCGATTTATCGGTCGCATAGGCGTAAACCGTGTAATCGCCGGCGACGTTTGCCGTAAAGCCGTGGTAATAGGTTATTTTCGGAGTTCCGTCATCGTTGTAAAGACGATTGCCGTCCTTATCCTTTTCTTGCGTGTAAAGAAGCACCATAACGCCGTCGGGTCGCGTGAGATAAGTGAACACGGTTATCGGTTCGAGCGAATCGTCGGTCGCACTGAACTTAGGCACGGAGATTTTTTCACCGACTTTTGCTTCCGCGGGCATTTTGCCGTTCATGATTATTTCCGGTGCGATTACGTCGGTTACGTTCACGGCGTAATAAGTAAACTGCCTTCTGTTCGACGTGTCCGTCGCAGTGACGGTAAAGTTGTATTGTCCGCGTTTTTCGACCTTGAACGCGTATGCGCGACTGCCGTCGGCAAGATTAAGCTCCACCCCGGTCTCGCTCCAGACGGCGTTGCCACTCGGATCCGTTCCGCTTATCGAAAGAGCGACGGTCGGGTCGAGAACGTCGGCAACCACGGCAAGAGGAAGAACTACCGTATCGCCTACCGAATAGCAAGCGTTAAGCGACCCCAAAAGACTTATCTGCGGACGGACGACATCGCGGACGGAATCGCTGACAGCCTGATTGTTTACCTTTTCCACTCGAACCGCGGATTCGCCCGTCACGCCGTCAAACTCAAAAGATATTTTTACTTTTCCCGACGGAAACAGATTTTTGCCTTTCAGCGATTGCTTAACGTAAGCGCCGACCTTAAGTTCTTCGCTCGAAGCGTCGTAAGCGATCTGCCACGAAGAACTTTCCTCGGTAAAACTTCCCTCCGTCTGTTGAATCGCGCCGCCGTTTACGGAAACGCCCGAACGATAACCCGCTTTGTTCTTATGGAAAATCAAAGAGATTTCTTCGCCCGTTCCGTTTTCGTCAGCAACGGTTATTTTAAGGCGCTCGAACGAACGTTTGAGCGGATTGACGGAAAGAGTGAGCTCGAACGAACGATCCACGGACTTTATAAAATCAAAGACCGCGTTTTCGCTCGCGGAGATTTCCACATGCCCCGAATGAGCGGACGTAGTTACTTTATCGCCGTAAAAATAGTTCTGCATGCGGAGTTTATCGCCGTAGCCGACGTCTATGATTTTGACGGTGTAATTCTTTTCCGCTTTGGCGCCGTTCTTTTCGACGTAGTAAGAGATGACTCCGTCGCCGGCGGTTTCGGGGACAAAAAATCTGCCCGTGACGCTGCCAGACGCGCTTTTGATTGCGGTCTTTGTCGGAACAGGCGAGCCGCCCGTGACGTCCGCGTCGTAGGTTTTTCCGTTATAGGTACAAGAGGCTTTTGCCGAAACTTCATAGCCTCCTATCGCGCCGACCACCGAATAATCGTTAAGTCTGACGTATTCGCCCGTTTTTACCGTCTTTAAGGTTTTATCCAGTTCGAGCAAGAATTCCCGATCCCGAGGTTTTGCGATTACGGTGATAAGTTTTACGGCTTTGTTTCCGAAACCGTCGGTAGCCGTATATTCGATTACGTATTCCCCTGCGCGGGCGGGAACGAAAAACCCGTTTCCCGTTTCGCATTCCGACTGCGTATTAGAGCCGTAATTCATAAACACCCGACGATCGAGTTTCAAACGCTTATCGGCGTCGTCGACAGCCGTGAAGTCGAAAAGTCGATACGGCGCGCCGACAACGGCGGCGGGAACTTCGTCGCAATCGACGATTATCTCCGGCGCGGTTTCGTCGGTAATCTTTACGGTGTCGCCTTCCGACAAAGGTTGTCCCGCTATGTCGGTTATTACGAAATTCGAACTGTTTTCGTTATATAGCCCGCAAGATATGGAAAGATATGCCGTTCCTTTTTTGAACCCCGGCCAGAATAAATCGAAAGCGGCGGGATCTTTAAGACAAATTACGGTCGTGTTGCCGTTGTTTGTTTTCAGCGTGAGATTCTGATAGTCAAACTGCAAAGCAAAAGTCTGCGTTTTATAATTTCCCGAAGCCGGAGTTCCGTTGAGCGAAAAAACCACCGGAGTGCCCCATTTGTCGCCGCTGTGGAGTTTACTGCCCTCCCAGCCCGACTGCGGTTGCCCCGTAGCCCCTGCACGAACGTAACTGTATTGCATTGCCCAATCGACGTATGCCGAATGGGATTGCTGCGTGATTGTCAGCACGTTGTTTTCGTCTTCCGTATCGGTAAACTTATAAATTATCTGACGAGCGTCGGCTTTCCCGACGTTTTTCGGCGTTACGTAAAGCTTTATAAGCGAATCGGCGGCGGTGAGCGAGTTGAAATCTATGACGCGATTATACTTAAAGGTTTCGCCTTTTTTGAGGCTGACCATAATCCCATGGCGATCGGGTACGTCAGTCGGCGCGCCGAAGGTCGGCTTTACTTTTCCGTCGGATTCGTAAAGATGTCTGACCGCTTTGAATTCGCGGGTTTCTTGAACCGAAAAACCGTTATAGACACCGGTGTAGACCACGGTGTACAGCCCGGCTTCGTCGAGCAAACATGAACTCGCGATTTTTGTTTTGCCGGACGGATACACAAGTTCCGCGGTCGCTTTAAGCGCTTTGTCCTTGTAAGAAACGGTCGCTTCGGGCGCGGTAAAATATTCGCCCGTCCAATATTCCGCGGATATTTCCGCCCGCGGAACTTCCGACGAAGCAGTCGCAAAAATCGAGTTGCCGTTTACTTGCGAGGCAAACGCAACCGCGCCCGCTGCCCCGGATAGGACTATTACTGCGGAAAGTGCGATCATAAATCCGTTTTTGTAAGGTTTTTTCATTTTTTCTCCTTGTTTTTTCCGGCATAACGCCGCGTTCGCTCCCGATTTCGGGATAAAAGCAGTTATTCTTTTATGCCTCCCATCGAAACGTTACCCATAAGCTGTTTGTTGAACGCGACGAATAAGACGAGCACGGGAACGAGCATCATAATACAACCGGTAAGCCGAATCGGAACGCTCGAAAGGCGGGCGTCATTCGAATTACTGAACGAGAACACGCCGTAAGCCACCGTCGGATAACTCGGCAAATATATGAGAGGAACTTGATAATCGTTCCAGAAGCCTATGAAATTGAGCAGCAGAACGGTGAAAAACGTATAACGCACGAGAGGCAAGCCTATGCAGACCATAACCGTAAACTCGTTTGCGCCGTCAAGATATGCGGCTTCATAAAAGTCTTTCGCCACCCCTTTGAAGCTCGAATAAAAGACCAGATAATACATACCCAAAAATGACATTTTCATTATAAAAATGCCGATAAACGAATTGTATAATCCGAGGTTTTTCGACATCTGTATTTCCGACGGCAAATTTCCTATTATGGGCAAAGCCATCGTAACGAGAACTATTGTATAGACGACTTTACTGAGTTTGAAATAGTGAAACTTAGCCGTCGCGTATGCGACGATGCAAACCGTTAACGTCTGAATGAGAGCGCAGCCGCCGGCATAAACGGTCGAGTACAGATACATCAGCCCGAAATCCACGCGAACGAGAACATCGGAGCGATCTTTAACGTCGAGATACAGTCGCTCGAACGCGCTTCCGTAGTTTTCGAGCGTAAACGGATTCGGCAAACCGAACGCCGAAAGGCGGAAATCCGCTTGCGTTTTAAACGTCGTCATAAGCCCCCACAATATGGGAATAAACAACGACACCGTATAACACATCAGAATCACCGAGAGCGCGACTATTAAGATTTTCGTGGAAACGTTTCTTGTTTTCATAGTCGCACCTCAATCGAACCTCGGCCCGAATCTTTCGAACAAATACTTTACGAGCAAAGTAACGGGAACCGCCACGAGCGTGAAAATGAATCCCATTGCGGAAAGATAAGGATATTCGGGCAGTTGCCCTTTCAGCGTCGACCTATAGAGATAATACCCTATCGTATAATCGGTTATGTTGGCGCCCGTGCCGAAAAAGCTGTATAAGTTGAGCTGGTTCGTAAACATTCCGGCTATGCCGACGACAATAAACGTTACGAAAGTCGGCCATATCATCGGCATGGTTATGCTGAAAAACTCGCGAAGCGGCGTCGCTCCGTCGATTTTAGCCGATTCGGAAAGCGATTCGGGAACGTTGCACATAGCGCCCGTATACATAAGCACTTGCGTTCCGAAGCCCGTCCATATGAGATAGAACAACAAGGTGGCAAACGACGTGTTCGAATCGGACAGCAGTCCGCTCATGCTTTTTCTGCTTATCGCGTTGTAAATGCCGGGAATAGCCTCTTCGCAGAAGTATTTGTATAACGTTACCATTACGATCGACGAAATTATCGAAGGCAAAAACAAAACCACTCTGTAAAGTCCGGCAAGCGGAGCTTTTTTGTATATGAAATATGAAAACACGAGCGCAAGCGTCGTTCCGATCAATAAACTCGTCGCATAAACCACGAGGGAATTTTTCACCGCACAAATAAGCGCCGCATCGTTCGTCAGACTGTGCCACACGCGGGTTATGTTGTCAAACCCGGCGAACGAAAAACCGTTTTCGAAATCGTAATTTCTGAACGTGAGCAACAGCGAGTTGAAGTTAACGCCTATATAAAAAATACAGAACTGCGCCAAAGGCAACGCGAGCAAGCATATAAAAAACAAAAATTCCTTTTGCCTTTTCGTCAGCCCTTTTCTGATGCCTGTTTCTTGCATAAAATCACCTTAAAAATATCTGGAATAGAGGTTATCCCAGTCGGTTTTACTCATTTGCATTCCGTTAAAATATTGAAGCGCGGTAATGCCGTTGTCTTTCATGGCTTTCACGGGAATACTGTACGGCTTATCGTTTACGGTCGTTTCCCAATCGTACGTATAACAAAGCGTTCCGACGTTGTTTCTGTAAAGTTTGTCCGCCGAATACGGCAGAATGACTACATTTTCGCTGTTTGCGCGCCAGATATCCTTTTCATATCTGTTAAGCGCGGATACGTTACCGCCCATTTCGTATTCGAGCGCGCGAGGCAGCCCCGTCGTTTTCGTAAACTCGATCATTTCGGCGTCGGTACAAATAAATTTGACGAAGAGCGTCGCGAGATCGATCATGTCTTTATTGCCTTTCAGATTCGAATTGAAGAATATATACGAATCGTATACGTCAACGGTAACGGTAGGTTCGCCGACTTTTTCTTTAGTTGCCTTGGGTAAAGGCATGAAACCGAACTCACTGTTATCGCGGCTCGCGGACTGACCGTAACTTTGAACCGCGGTTGAGAATGCGCCGTTCGCCCCGTCCGCTTCGTTTTGCCACCAGCTTCCTTCCGCGATCATCGCGATCGGCTTATTTTCATAATAACTCTTTATGAAATCTTCTTGCGCGGAAAGATTGCTGTAAGTCAAGCCGAACGATTTATCCGTATAATACTGATAACCCTTTGCTTTATTGCCCGCTATAAGCCTTTCGAGGAAAGAAAGGGCATAATATCTGCCCGCTTGGCGGCGGAGTTCATAACCGTTTTCACGCGTGACGTTGACGGTGGAAAGAATCGGATTGCCGCTTGCGTCGAAACCCGTTACGATATTGTTAACCTCGCCGCTGAAAGTAAAGTTGGGCGTAAAAAGCTTTTCGCCCTCGTAATCGGCGTAGAGTGCCCAATATAAAAAGCCGGTGTACTGCGAAAGATACTGCCCCGTCCACACGAACGGGACGTTGCCGCTTTCGCAGATATAGTCGCAAAGTTTAAAGAAATCGTCGTAAGTCGCGGGAAGTCCGTCGTCAGCCGTATTCGCTTTCCCGTCGGGACCTTTGCTCCTCGGCTCTTCTTCGGCGGTCGAACCGGGCGTTACGAAACTTTCACCGTCTGCGGCAAAATAGTATCCTTCGTCTTGCCACAAGCGCACGTTATACTGAATGCCCGAAAAAAGTCTGTAATGGGGAACGGCATAATATTTCCCGTCCTTGTTCAGAAATTCTCTCTGATTCTTCCCCATTTTGTTTTCTATCGTTTCGCTTTCGCCGAACTCGGAAAGCGAACCCTTTACGACGTCCGTCATCTCGAGTATTTTACCCGAAGAAACATATGTGTCGTAATTAGCGCGTTCGGTAAAAATAATCTGCTCGGTAAGGCTCGACAAGTTGTTTTTAAGGTTAGAACCGTGATATTTATCCTTATCGGGATCGATATGAATCTGCACGCCTTTTTTATCCGTACCCGGCTCGAAGCAAGTATCTTTATACTTTTCTGAAAAACGAGCCGCCGACTTTTCGAGCCATTCGGTGCCCACGCCGCCGTTATAATTGCCGAGATACAACTGCGTTTTCGTTGTATCGACGTCATCATCGGGCTTTACGGGTTTTGCGCATGCGATAGCCGACGCCGCGAGAACGAAACTTAAAATCGCCGCGAAAAATTTCTTTTTCATAAAACACTCCTTTTTAAATCTGATTTTTGCCGAACGCTTCGGAAAGCGTTCTTTTTTGCTCGTCGGTCAACGGAATGAACGGTTTACGCGCCGTTCCGGCGTTATAACCGCGCAAACTCATAAGATATTTCGTGGTATTGAATACGTCGCCGCATCCCATCGCCGCTATTATCGCGTTTGCTTTTTTCTGAACTTCGAGCGCTTCCGCATTTTTACCTTGATTAAACAGAGAAAGAATTTTTTTATAGTGCCCGAGAAGAAAATTGAACGTGGTTCCTATCGCGCCGTCCGCCCCCATGGCGATCGCGGAAACGAAACATTCGTCCTTGCCGCTTATGACGGTCTTACCGGTAAGTTCCTTGACTCGCTGCATTGTAAAATAGTCGCTGTCGGTATATTTAACCGAAGTTATGTTTTCCCTACCGTTCATGATCTCCGCCATCTGCGCGGGTGTCAGACTGCCTTTCGCGCATGCCGGTATGTAATATATCATCGTCGGGATTTTTACGCTGTCGCAAAGATCGAAATAGTATGATCTGACGTTTTCGTACGAAAAGCCGAAATAGAACGGCGCCACGCTTGCAACGGCATTCGCCCCCGACTGCTCCGCGTGTTTTGCGAGTTTTTCGGTGAGAGCCGAGCCGATCGAGCCTACGTGCGCTATTACGTAAGCTCCGTCGGCAGCCTCTATTACCGTTTCGAGCGTTTTACGGCGTTCTTCTTCGGAAAGCATGAAACATTCCGCGCTCGAACCGCCGGCAAAAATTCCGTCTGCACCCTCGTCGAGAAGTCCGCGGGTTATACGCTTCAATTCTTCGTAATTAACCGATTGATCGTCGTTAAACGGCGTTACTATCGGCACAATAAGTTTCTTTTTGTCCATTTATAAAATTTCTCCCGTGAAATTTGTTATATTTTCCAGACAGTGTATTGAATTTCCGGAAGTTTCGCGCCCGGACGCTTAATGTAATACACGGTAAGGATGTTACCGTTTTTCAGCTCAACGGATGCAGGGTACCCGAGATCCCAATCCGTTCCGTCGTTCCGAAGAGTCAATTCCTCGCCCCAGCTTAAACCGCGATCGCGGCTTACTTTCGCGCGAATACCGAACGGCTTCGTTCTTCTGCCGTACGTCATGACTGTTCTGCCGTCTTTTAGAACGAGCAGATGAGGCGGCGCGCCGCATATCCCCGTTTCTTCGAAAGCCGAAAAAGTCTTGCCTCCGTCGATCGAGCGGGAAAGCATTATAGTTATGCCGCCGTTTCCACCCTCTTTCAGGTGCACGCGCGTCGCAACCAGAATTTCGCCGTTGCCATATTGCACTGCATGCGGCTCATATGGCTGAAGATCGTTCGGCATTTCGATCTTCTGCGGTTTACTCCAGTCTTTGCCGCTTTCCGAAAAAGTTACGTAAATTCCGCCGGCGGGTGATTTCGGATCGTCCCAACAATCGGCGGCAAAAAAGTTCCTGCCCGCCCACATAAGGCGACCGTCACTCAAAGCGAGCGGTCCATGCGGCGACGTTACGGGAGCCTTTACGTAATCGCCGAAATGCCTGCCGCCGTCGTCCGAAAAGCATATCAAAGACCCGATCGCCTTTTTCTGCTCTTCTTCCGGAACGCTGTCCATATAGGCATTGAGAAACGCGATTTCTTTTTCCGTCCAACTCTCCGGCCAGAGATTCAGACACACGCGCTGAAAAGTAAATTTGTTGTTGAACGTGGTCAGAACGGTTTTTCCGTTCCAGTTCAATATACCCGCATCCCGATCGTCAAGCGGTGTATCGAGTATCGGAGCGCCGGGAGTCCAATTTTCGCCCTCGTCGTCCGAATAGCATATTTCCACTCTTCCGAACGGACAAATATGATTAAGCCGTCCGCCCGAAAAAACCACCGCAAGATTGCCGCTTTCAAGGCGCGCTATCGTAGGCCAGAAACAACCTCTGCCGCCCACGCCGCTATTCAGCGTTCCGCTTCTTACTATTTCCATGTTTTACCTTATTTGTCGTTTCTTTTTTATCGAGTTTTCCCGTCCGCGAATCCGGATATCCGGCACTTCGCGCTTATGATCGGTACAAAATTCTATCTATATCATACCCCCGAATCGCGGCGTTTGCAATAACAAAAAGATGTAATACTATAACAAAATTGCTTTTTTGCAAAGATGAGAGTTGACATTTTCTTTTCTTTCCGATATAGTATATTTTGCAATAAACAACGGGAAATAACTCATTTTATGGCTCACTTTTACAATTATTATTACGTTGGCGATCTCAATCTTACGGAAGACGAACTTCACCGTTCACCGCCGCTTCTGCTCACTTTTTCCAAGGTTCAGAACGGACCTAAAGGAGAAGTACCGCCGCATATGCACGCGCACCTGGAAATTTTTTATTTCGAAAGCGGGACCGGCTTTTTCGATCTGAACGGACAAACTCATTCCATAAAAGCGGATGATCTTCTCGTGGTCGATTCGAAACACATGCATATGCAATATTCCGAAAACAGTAAAACTCCGCTTACCTATTACTGTTTCGCGGTCGATAATCTGCACTTGCGAGGATTGAAAAACAATTGTCTTTCGACGAACGGGTTCTTTATTCATTCGTTCGGCTGCAAAAAAAACGACGTTTATTACGGCATTCTTAAACTTCTCGGCGAACTGAAAGACCACCGTTATAGCTATGCGAGCAAGGTTGAAGCAATCTTCATAACTCTTCTTATCGACATAATCAGACTTAACCCGATAACGGACGACACGCAAGACGTTTCGGAAACGACTCTCGGCAATCGCATACTTTTAAACGCGGTCAAGGAATATATCGAAGAACATTATGCGGACGACATCTCTCTTGCGGATCTTACGAAGGTTTCGCTTATGGATAAAAGCTATTTTCTGCACCAGTTCAAAAAACAATATAACGTGAGTCCGATGAGATATCTTACTCTCGTTAGGATAGAGCAAGCAAAGCTTCTGCTTACGAACAACGACAGCCCGATCAGCATAATCGCGGGAGAAGTGGGAATCGACAATCCGGTATATTTTACCGAAGTATTCACGAAAGCAGTCGGTGTTTCGCCGACCGCCTACAGAAAAATCGTAATTTCTAACTCGGAAAACAAAGGGAAATAAGACTCGTTGCATGCGTGCAAAAAAAACTGCGAAAGATCCGCTCTTCCGCAGTTTTCGTTACCGCTTTAATAAAAAATACTCTTTTTAAATATTTCGGAATTAGCGCATAGATTTCACCACTTTTACTTTTATTAGAAAAATTCGTTTTAGGTTTGACGCGCTCCGCCAAGCAAAACCTAAATCGGATACGAAAGTATTTGGTTTAGGTTTTTCTTTTATAAAAAATAAGGTTTTATCTGCATTTTTCGGTTGTCGGCGTGCCGTCGTTTCGGTCGTTTCGGGGTTCGTATGGGTGTGTTCGTATCGCTTTATCCGTAGCAGTTGCAGACGGTTTTATGACGCGAAAGGTTCTTGACGCGAGAAATGAGTGTGTCAGGCTAGTACAGAAGGAAAAACAACAAGATATAGGTATTAAAACGTAACGCATTCGGTTTCAAAAACTTTGAGAACTAAAAAAAGCGCATACTGCTTGCCGCTTAAAAGACATTTTTAGCAAAAAATATGGCGGCAACTTAAAAAAGTTGCTGCCGCCATTAAATTATTTTCTATCGGGCACACCCCAACATTTGACATTGAGACTTTTTTTGTTGTCTTCGTGCGGAGATCAGCCTATGAAAGGAACGTATAAACGCGAAACGTAAGTCCACTTCAGTTCGTCGAAACCGCAGCTTGCGATGAGTTCGTCGCCGTTGCCCGTTCCGACGCCATCGTTGACCGTGCAGTTATCCGTTTTGCCGTTGTTTTCCGAAACGAAACCTTCGAAAACGATGGAGTTTCTTAAATCGACGATCTTCTTCGCATCGGCGGGGTATGCCGCTTTAAACTCCGAAAGCGTAAACTCTTTCCATTCCGTCGACTCACCTTTCTTTGCGTCGTCGTCGAGATATATGACGTATTTCGTTTTATGCGTCAGACCTTGATTGTCCGTTCCGACGGCGTAAATTATATAGTACGGATATTCGGAATCCGGATCGTAAGAAAGATACAACCCTTTTTCTTCGGAAAGCGTGAGATTATGCACGCTGTAATCGAGTTTTCCGTACAATGCGGTCGAATTAACGATCGTTCCGTCGTTTTTGCCGGCGAACCCGCCGAGGATAACGGAGTCCGCAAGATACAGGTTGTCGCCTTGCGCAAGATCGAGCTTGATCGGCAATTCGGAAAGACAGTTTTCGATCGAGCCCGAATTGTAGCCGATGAAAGCGCCGATATTGCAATTAAGGCTCCGCGCGAGCGATACGTTGACCTGCCCGCCCATGCTGCTCTGATTGACGTTTTTCATCTTGCCGAAGTTTGAGCCGACAGCCGAGCCGACGGCAAATTCCTTGTTACCGTCGATATAGATCTGCCCGGCCGATAAAGACATAAGTCCGTCTATAAGCCCGTTATTGATACCTATCGAGCCGGCCACGGACAATTTTTGCGTGGCTTTTACGGAAACCGTGAAATAAGTTGCGCTGAAGCAATCGATTATTCGTCCGCTTTCCGTTACCTCGCCGACAAACCCGCCGAGAGCGGTCGCGGCGGTCGAGCCTTCGATCGAATAAGCTCCGGCAGCCGAAAGATTATACACCGTTCCGCCGAGTTTGTGAAAAAGACCGAAATTCCGGTCGGTTCCGCTTTTCGCGTAAATCGTAATACCGAATCCGTTTCCGTTAAACGTTCCCGAGAAGCCGTTTTTGGCGTTCGCACCGAGCGCCGTCCAGCTTACGTATTTGCTTTCGTCCATAATACTTCCGTCCTCCGACGCTTTTACGTCGTTCAAGAGAACGTAATTCTGATCGGGCGCGAGATTAACGTTTTGAAGTTCTTCGAACGTCGAGATCGGTTTTGCGTAGCGCGCGTATAGAGTTATACCCTTTTCTATCGCGGTGACCGGATAACCGTTTTCATCCTCGTAATGGCTAAAAACGAGCCCCGAGGCGTTCGGCGTCGGTTTTTCGAGATTGCATGTAAGTTCGCCGAACGGAACGTTTGAAACGTCCTTTTCGGTTTTTTCGTCCGCAAATTTTCCGTCGCCCGAATAAAGCGTTACCTCGAACCGATCAGGCGCGGCTTCGTAAACGGCGTAGTAAGTTTCGTCGGTCGAATAGGTCGTCTGCGCGAGATCGCTTTGGGTTATCAGATCTTTCCCGTCCGTCGTCCAACCGACGAACGCCATCCCCTTGCACTTCGGCGCTTTGTCGAAAGTCACGTTTTCGCCCGCAGTGCCGAAGTCGGTTATTTCAACGCTTCCGTCCGCGAATATTTGCAGACCGGTGAGTTTATCGCCTCTTTCACCGTCTAAAGAAGAATACGATTCGGCGCGGAAAGTAAGCCTGACTTTTTCTTCCGTGTCGTGGACGTAAACGCCGTAGAAAACGGCATCCTCTTCGAAGATTATCGCCTCGCCCGCTCTTACCGAAATCGGCGCGCTACCGGCCTCGGGCTTGGTTTCCCATCTGTCGAAACGGTAGTGTTCGGCGCTGTAATAATCGACTTCGGGAGCGGTCATGCTCGAGCCGTACTCTTGGTAATAATTAGCGACGTGTCTGAACCCGCTCATAAAGCCGTTGCAGACGACGCCCTCGATTTTCGTTCCGTCGAGCTCGAAACACTCGCCGTCGGAAACGAAAGCGATATTGACGATTTTTGCCGTTGCGGGCTTGAAAACTATTTCTATCGTCGCGTCATGGTCGAACGGCACGTAAGCCATATAGCCGTCGTTATAAAACGCGCTGACGTATTCCTCGCCGTCGATCGTCCACCTTAAATAATCGGGAACGTAACTTAAGGATTTGCTGTCGACCGCAAACTCGCTCGCGGTCAGATAGTACCCTCTTCCGTAAAGATCGCTGACGGAAAGTTCGGTTTTCGACTTGTCGCCGTTAAAATAAAGATCGACCTTGGCGAGCGTTATTTTGATTTTTTCGGGATCCTCGGCGTCCGCTTCTTCTTTCGGCGCCCAACCGCCCTTGAACGTGAGCGTTATCGAAGCGGGATCGAGCGAGTAATACGCGTAATAAGTTGCGTCCGCGTTGCCGATTTTAAGGTCGGCTTTGTCTACCCTATGGTCAAGCGAATACGGCACCGTCGTCCAGCAGACAAAAGTGAAATTACCCTTTTCGTCCGAATAATCTTCGGGAGCGATAAGCGAAAGATCCTCGCCGTAGCCGCCCGTTTTTTCGAGCGTTTTTTCGCCGCCCGAGAACGCGCCGCCGAGCGCTTCGAAAGTTATCGTGTGCTGCATATATTTTTGCGTGAAGCGCGCGTTGAAAACGAGGTACGTTTTCACGTTGCCGCCGATGTCCTTTTC
>CAKQKN010000101.1 GCA_934249215.1 uncultured Clostridia bacterium | reverse complement strand
GAGTTATCCACCACCGACGTTTTCCGCAAAAATATTTAGTGATGACGAATGGAATCCATAGAAAAACGCCGCCCGAAAACGGACGGCGCAAATTGAAATCGACGTAAACACGAAAGTGTTCTGATTATCTCTTGGAGAACTGAGGAGCTCTACGCGCTTTCTTCAAGCCGTATTTCTTTCTTTCTTTCATTCTCGGATCTCTGGTGAGATAACCTTCTTTCTTAACGGCGGGACGAAGCTCGGGTTCGGCAACGATAAGCGCGCGCGCGATACCGTGTCTGATAGCGCCGGCTTGTCCTGTAAATCCGCCGCCCTGAACGTTAACAAAAACGTCGTAAGCGGATTCTTTGCCGGTAAGCACCAGCGGCTGACGAATAACGAGTTTCAGCGTATCGAGATCGCAATACTCGTCGATGGTTCTGCCGTTGATTATAATGTTACCCGTGCCTCCGGGAATAAGTCTTACTCTCGCGATGGCTTTCTTTCTTCTTCCGGTTCCCCAGTACTGAACTTTCTTCTTAGCGGTTTTAGCAGTCATGATCGCTCCCTCCTATCAGTCCAATTTGAGCATTTCGGGTTGCTGAGCAGCATGTTCGTGCTTGTCGCCCTTATAAACTCTGAGTTTCTTAATCATCGATTTGCCGAGCGTGTTGTGGGGAAGCATTCCCTTAACGGCTTCGTAAACGACAACATCGGATTTGGTAGCCATCATCTGTTTGTACGGAGTCTGTTTAAGACCGCCGACGTAACCGGTGTGATACGTATAGAATTTCTTCTCGAGTTTCTTACCGGTAAGAACCACTTTGTCGGTATTGATAACGATTACGTAATCGCCCATATCGACGTTGGGGGTGTAAGTAGGTTTATTTTTTCCTCTGAGTATAGTAGCAACTTTCGACGCGAGTCTACCAAGGACCATACCTTCGGCGTCGACAACGTACCACTTTACTTCCGCCTTTCCCGGCTTTTCCATAAAGGTGTTCATTTCTGATACTCTCCTGAAAACTTGATTTTAATTTTTATAAATAAGAAAAATCTTCCGAAAAAGAGGGGCTATTTCCTTTTCAAACAAACCTTTCCTTATAATCAGCCTAAATATTTTACTAAATGCGTCGTTTTAAGTCAACTGTTTTTCGCTCGATTATGAAATTTTTCAAAAGAAAAAAACGGCTTTCCGAAACGCGGCTTTTCGAAAGAAAAAACGATTTGACGGCTTGGCGGCACGGCGTGGAACGCATACCGAAAAACGGGCGTGAAAAAACGGCGGTTTCGGTTTACGTTTTGCCACCGTTTCGGTTTTATGAATTTTTAAAGCCGCAACCGCGGTTTAAGGCTTTGCCTTTAAGCTTTTTGTTAAGACTTTAAGCCGACTCTTTCGAAGCTTCTTCCTTTTCGAGCACGGTGTAAGCCACCTTGCCGACGAGAGTTTTCGGAAGTTCGGTGCGGAATTCGAGATCATACGGCATGGCGTATTTCGCGATATTCTTTTTGCAATATTCCAGAATATCCTTTTTGATCTCTTCACTAGGCGCATAGCCGTCTTTCAAAACGACGAACGCCTTGACTTTCTGCATTTTATAAGGGTCCTTGACGCCGATGACGCAGCTCATCTGAACGGCTTCGTGACCGTCGATGATGTTCTCGATCTGCGAGGGATAAACGTTATAACCGCTCGTAACGATCATTCTTTTGATGCGCTGTTTAAAGAAGATAAAGCCTTCCTCGTCCATAAATCCGAGGTCGCCCGTATGAAGCCAGACGTACCCATCGGAATGACGCTTCAAAGTGTCGGATGTTTCATCCGGACGATCGAGATAGCCAAGCATGACCGACGGACCGCGCAGACAAATTTCGCCGTCCTCGTTCGCGTCGCAAGGTTCGGTCGTTCCCGGCTTACATATCATATAGTAGGTGTCGGGGTACGGAATACCGATCGAACCCTCTTTTTCCTTGTCGAAAGGAGTCAGACAGCTCGCCGTAACGCATTCGGTCGTGCCGTACCCTTCCCTGACGCGGATGGAGCAGTTGTGATTTTTCAGGAATTTATCGAATTTCTTTTTAAGTTCGACGGACAGCGAATCACCGCCGGAGAAAACGCCCTTAAGACAACTCAGGTCCGCCCCGTCGAGATATTGATTTCTTGTGAGCGCTTCGAACAAAGTGGGAACGCCCGCAATGAAGTTCGGACGATTTTTTATTATAAGCTCCGCATAGGACTTAACGTTGAATCTCGGAACGAGAACGGAAGTTCCCCCCGCGACCATCATCGTATGTATACAAACGCCGAGCCCGAATCCGTGAAACACGGGCATTGCAGCGAGCATTTTTGCCCCGCGGACCGGATAATGCGCCATTTCCGCGGTCTGATATGCCAAAGCATTGAAGTTGAGGTTGGAAAGCATTATACCTTTCGTGACGCCCGTCGTGCCGCCGGAGAACAGTATGACCGCGGGCTCCGTCGCTTCGCTGTGGGCGGGTTTGACTTCGGCTCCGCGCCCCGCGGCGACGAAATCTTTCCAAAGAATATACCGGCCCTCCGTCTTAATGCTTTTCAGTTCTTTTTTCCTGATAAACAACCTATAGGCAGACTTTTTAACGAAACCGAGTTCGTCCTCGGGCCCCGTTACGATGAGTTTTTCGAGGTCGGTTTTCTCGAATACTTCGTCGAATTTTTTGACGAACTGATCGAGCGTTATGCAAAATCTGCTTCCCACCGTCTTAATATAAAAGACGATTTCGCCCTCCGCGGACAGCGGGTGAATCATACTCGCGATCGCGCCGATATAGTTAAGCGCGTAAAGCGAATAAACGGCTTGCGGAACGTTTGGCAGACAGACAGTCACCTTGTCCCCCGGGCGAACACCGAGAGCGGTAAACGCCGCCGCCGTTTCGAGAATTTTGGCTTTAAACGTCTTATAATTCGTTTTTACGCCCATATATGACAACGCAACGAAAGACGGAACTTCGTCCGCCGTGTTTAAAACGGTGTCGGAAATGGACGTTTTCGGATATTCGAGATTAAATTTTCTGTCCCCATAGCTCGAAAGCCAAGGCGCCGAATTATAGTCGATCATTTTTTTCTCCTTACTTTTTAAACCGCCAGCATGGGCGCCCAAAAAACAAACGCGGCAGTCGGACGGCAAAACCGATCAGAACTCGTAGTCGATCGTTTCCGAGGACGGGAGTTCGAGAAGCGACGGATGTTCGAGCAGATATTTGAAAAGCTTGAAACTTTTCGCGAAATAGAATCCGTCCGCAATACGTTCGTCGACGGTCAAACCGACGGGCATCATACGCTTAACGACGGTATTTCCCTCTTCGTCGAGCGTCATGCGCTTTTTGATCTCGCCGACGATCACGAACAGCGAGTTTGTTCCCCAGTTCGCAAGATGATGATAGTTCGCGGTCGTCTTGATGCTTCCGAGATTGCTTACGAACACCGTGCAGTGATAGGGATCGACGTCGAGAAAACTGCTCGGCAGCCAACCGTGATAGTCGAGCCGATTGATGATATGCACGAAAAATCTGACGATGAAACGCGGAAACTTGGCAAGCGTGCCCATAATGTCCGTCGCGCCGTCGTTTTCCGATTTTTTTCTGATTTTAGTAACGAATTTTTCGACCTTGGAATGCATTTGCTCGATCGAGGAAAGCGATTCGTCGGGGTCGAATTTCATGATAGCAAGGGCTTCGTCGCTCTTATCTTCGAATTTACGCTTTGCGGTGAACGCAAAGGAAATCCCCTTTCTCTCGTAAAGTCTGTGCCCCTGATAAAAATAATTCATTTTCGGGCGCATAGCTATCGTTTTGCCGAGCGCGGCAAGTACGTAATGAAAAACGGTATATTTGAAATCCGGGCTTGCCGAATTTTTTTCCGCAACGCATTTTTCAAGCTCCGTAATGTCGATATAATCGTTCATACAGGCTTCGTTATCCGCACGATTAGGAAGCAGATAGGGCATAAACGCGTGCATCGAATCAAGATTTCTGATTCGTCTGCCGTCTTTTCTGTCCCCTCTTTGCCGTTTTTCTTTTTTCTTTTTCGTTGTCGCATCGGCGTTCGGAAGCGCTGTTTCCGATTTTGCGACCGACACCTTCTTCTCGTTCTCTTCCATTTTTTCCTTAAGTTCTGTGAAATTTCTTCGGCAAAAAAGATAAAACTGCCGTTTATTCGGCAATATGCGTACCAAATGCACAAGAACTGACCCCTATATTATCACAATGCGCCATCAATGTCAACGAATTTTTATCGTTAGCGCAGTAATCATACGATTATCACAAACACGATTCGTTCTCCGAACTCATATTCGCAAAACAACAATGAAAGAACCGTATAAAATGCGCTTCGAAGTCAAAAAACTGCGCACAAAAAACAACCGCCATAAAACGATTGTTTTTCAAATTATAATGATCACGTTATAGTGATCCTGCACTTTTATAGTAATTTTGCGTTCCGATTATCTTTGCTCTTCGATTATATCGCGCCGATTATCTTTGCACTCTGCCGCTGGCGTTGCCGTTTGCCAAGGCTTCGACCTCGGAAACCGAAACCATATTATAATCGCCCTCGATAGAGTGTTTCAAACAACTCGCAGCAACCGCGAACTCGATCGCGCTCTGCGGGTCTTTTTCGTTCAATAACGAATAAATCAGCCCGCCGCCGAAACTGTCGCCGCCGCCCACGCGGTCAACGATATGCATCGCGTACTTCTTTGAAAAATACGCTTCGCCGTTCGTGAACAGCATGCCCGACCAGTTGTTATCGTTTGCGGAAAGACTTTCGCGGAGCGTTATCGCAACGCCTTTGAACCCGAATTTTTCGGTGAGTTTTTTGGCGACCGATATGTATCCGTTCCTGTCGAGTTTGCCCGTATTTATGTCCGTATTGTCAGCCTCGATTCCGAAAACGTCTTTCGCATCTTCTTCGTTCGCTATGCAATAATCGACGTATAGGCAGACTTTTGACATAATCTCGCCCGCTTTTTCTTTGCTCCAGAGTTTTTTGCGGAAGTTAAGATCGCACGACACCGTGATGCCTTTTTCTTTCGCTTTTTTGCACGCCTTTAAAGTTATCGCCGCGCATTCGTCGGAAAGAGCCGGCGTGATCCCAGTGAAGTGAAACCAGGTAACGCCCTCGAAAACTTTATCCCAATCGAAATCGCTTTCCGTAGCCCTTGCAATCGCAGAACCCGCGCGGTCGTAAATCACCTTGCTCGGGCGTTGGCTCGCGCCCTTTTCACAATAATAAATGCCGACTCTGTCGCCGCCGCGGACGATTATGCTCGTGTCAACGCCGAATTTCCTTAAACTGTTGACTGCCGCCTGCCCTATTTCGTGCGCTGGAAGTTTGGAAACGAACGCGCAATCAACGCCATAGTTTGCGAGGCTTACGGCAACGTTCGCTTCCGCGCCGCCGAAAGTCGCTTCGAATTTCTCGCTCTGAACGAATCTCAGATAATTTTCGGGCGCGAGCCTCAACATAAGCTCGCCAAACGTTACTACTTTCATAATGCCACCTCTTTTATTATCTCGCACGCTTTTTTGCAGTTTTCGGTTACGTCGCCTTTCATCATAAACGAACCGCCGACCGCAAAAATTTTGTCAAATTCCAAAAACTCTTTTAAGTTGGTCAAATCCACGCCGCCCGTCGGTATAAACCTGACTTGCGGGAAAGGTCCCGACAAAGCTTTAAGCGCTTTAAGCCCGCCGTAAACGTTCGCGGGGAAGAACTTAACCGTGGTGATTCCAAGTTCCAAAGCCTGCATAATTTCCGTCGGCGTAACGCACCCGGGATAGTACGAAATGCCTTGTTTTCGGACATATAGCGCGACTTTTTCGGAAAATCCCGGGCTTACGATAAACTTCGCGCCCGCACTTACCGCACGCTTTGCCTGATCCTCGTTTATGACCGTTCCCGCGCCGATAGTCATATCGGGGAACAGCTTCACCGCGAGCCTTATCGCTTCTTCGGCGCAAGCCGTTCTGAAAGTAATTTCCGCGCAGTTCACGCCGCCCGCCCGCAACGCGGACAACGTTTTTTCGGTTTCGTTAACGTCTTTTATCACCACTACGGGTATCAACTTATCCATTCAACGCCTCTTTTTCCATATTTTTGCGAGGCTTAAATGACGCCGCCAAAAAAAGACGGGCGCCTTTCGCCACACGCTTTCAACAGTATATCACCGTTTTTTTAAAAAATCAATTCCTTTTTCCGCAAAACACGCGCTTCGCTTTGCAAAACGCATGTTTCATTTGGCAAAACACGCGCTTCATCGGTTAAAATGCCCGCCGCACTGCCGATAAACGGATCGACGCACAAAAATCACTTAAGCACTTTGCGGATGATGAAAAATTGCAACCGCGACGGCAACGCGTTAAGCATTTTGAGAAGAAAATTCCGATTTACCGAATAAGCGAATTTCGGATTTTTCGCGCCGACGATCTTCAACGCTTTTTCGGCTATTATCTCCGGCGGCACGGACTTGGTTTCGACCGAATCCACGATTTTGCGGAATCTTTTGGCGTTATAATCGTAAACGCGCGTCTTTTCGCAAAACCTTTCGAGCGCGGCGGTGGACGCCCCGAGCATATCCGTTTTCACCGCGCCCGCCCTGATCACGGAAACGGAAACGCCCTCGAGTTGCAACTCCATCCGAAGCGAAAACGCATATTTATCGAGCGCGGCTTTCGTCACGGCGTACACCCCGGTGAACGGCAACGGATCGAGCGACGCAAGTTCGCTCGTCGTGATGACGATTTTGCTTCCGCTTTTCAAAAACGGAAAGAAAACTCTGTTCACCGTTATCGCGCCGAAAAAATTGACGTTAAATATCCGGTCGATTTCGTCCCCGCTCATTTCCACGAAAGAATCGAGCATATAAATCCCCGCAAAATGCAAAACGGCGTCCAGTTTATCGGTCGTTTTTCTCACCGTTTCCGCCGCGATAAGAACGCTTTTTTCGTCGGTAACGTCCGTTTCGATCGGAACGACGCCCCCTAATTCCTCCGCTCTTTTCTTATCGAGCGCAAAAACGCAAAACCCGTTTTCGACGAGTTTTTTCACGGCGGCTTTGCCCATACCTCCCGCCGCCCCCGTAACAACAGCATATTTCATATTTCCACCAAAATAGTTTTATAATATCGTTCCCGCTTCTCCGTTCCCTCGCCTTTTCTATCACTTTGACAAGTTAACTTAAAGCCCGACTGCATTTTCTCCGTTTGTGAGCATCTTAATGATTTTTTCTTTACACTCGATCGTCGTTGTCGAAAGCCTTAAAACCTTGATTCCGGCAGCGGTAAGCAGCCGATCTTTTCTTCTGTCGCGAGCCGCTTGAACTTCTTCTTTATGTTGGCTTCCGTCAACCTCTACCACCATCACTATCTCTTTATTCAATTTGTTATAAATCAAAAAATCGCAGTGAGTGTTTCTGTTTAAAACGAATTTAGCGTCATCCGTATCGCCGAGCAACTCGGTTTTTATAACGTATTTTAAAGGATAATTAAATTTGTAGCCCAACACACCGTAATTTCCGCTCCGACAAACTTCATCGATAACAGTCGCAATTATATTTTCACTCGCAAAAGCAGATATTTTCAAAAGTTTTTTCTTAGTTTTTTCTAATATCGGCGCATAATCGTCATACATCAGATCGAACACGGAATAAACGTTAGTTTTTAAAATTTTCGTTTCGCAACAATAATATTCGTAATACTTCGACAAATCTCTCAAAATGGAGCCTTCCTGTCCGAGAACCTCTTCGCTTGCCAAAATATATAATCTCTTTTTTGCTCTCGAAATCGCAACGTTTATCAGATTAGGATTGTTCAGAAAGTCAATATCTTCCTCGTCTTCGTAAAATTTAATTTTATTCGCAACGGTAGACAGCACGATATAATCTTTTTCTTTCCCCTGAAACTTATGTATCGTATCGATCGTGCAATTCGTACTCCCGAACCGCTCGGTTAAAAGAGCAATCTGATTATTAAACGGAGCAATAAGCCCCGTTCTGTCCGCGGGCAGTCCTTTCAGTATCTCTTTTTCTATTATATCGACTTCCCTTTCGTTAGATCTGTTTCGTTCGAAATGCGAACCATGCGAAATAATTGTTACGCCGTTACCGTATATGTGCGGAGTACGAATCACCAACTCCCCGTTATAAAACCTTTTATTGCAAAAATCTATTATTTGCGGATCGCATCTGTAATGTTCGTTCAGCAAAGTAGATATCGTATTTTCATTTTTCTTCATTACGCAGCTTAAAATGCTGTTTTTTGAATAATCAAAATATTTCGGCAGTGAGTATTTCGCAAAAATATCGTTAAGAGCCGGAATCATCTCTGATTTTACAACGTGCGGCAATTGTTTTTCATCACCCACCAAAACGACTTTTTTTGCCACGGAAAAGGCAATAACGGCACTGATTAAATCAACCTGGCTCGATTCGTCTATAATAACGCAATCATACAAAAAGTTATTACCCGAACAGTTTCTTATTGCATGCGTCGTACTGTAAACGATAGGATATCTTTTCGTAAAATCGCGAAATCGCGACTTATAGTCTTTCGACGTAAACTCGGATTCACATAAATCTTTATATCTATCCCGCAAGCAAGCTTTAAAGATATTCAAGGATAAATTTTTTTGTTCTTGAAGAAGTTCGCCTAAATTATTCGAATCAATAAACTTTTGTTTCTTTTCTTTTTCGACGTTCAATTCCGAGATCTTAACGCTGTAATATCTGTTCTTCAGATAATCTACCGAATCCTCCCGATTTTGGGCAATCTCTTTTAAACTTGCGATGCCGAATTTAAACAAAAACCTTACTCTATTGGAAAATTCGGTTATTTTATTTTCCGGCAAACTCTCGATAACCGACGCCAACTCCAAAAGTTTGACGGCAGAATACCTTTTATTCGTCAAAGATTTCGGCACCATCCTCTTCTTTGCGTTATATTCCGCATCGTTCATTTCCTTTTCGACTTTAAGTTTTGATATCGCTTGAATTATTTCGGCAATATCAAGGCTGTATTTTAGATACGCTTCCGCACTTTCGTTCGTTTCCTTAAGCCGCCGCTCGCAATTTGCAAGATCGATTCTCTCTGTCGGTTTGAATTTTTCATGCACCGTCGCGAAAAAATCTATGACGTGATCGCTTTTTCCCAAAAATGCGTTCAAACAACCGAACCCGGTCGCTTCGAACTTATCCTGAACATTCCGCGTCGCTTCGTTATTGCCGGATACCACCGCAACGCTACAGCCTCTCGCCACATAATTTGCCACGATATTGCGAATTGTTTCCGTCTTACCGGTTCCCGGCGGTCCTTGTATCACGGACAGATCCTCTTCCAAAGATCTTTTCACGGCAAGCCTTTGAGATGAATTTGTATCAAACGGAAAAATTACTATTTTTTTATTCTCCTGTCGCCCAAGTTTCCCCTGTAAAAATTTTCCGAGAACAGAATTATCCTGAACAATCAACTTATTTAACTGTTCTAACAAAAAAACATGCCCCTCTTTAGCAGGCATTAACGCCGCAACTTCTTTAAGATATCCGATAAAATCTTTAACTTCTCTCGTTTCCGTTATATCGGAAACAATCTGAAGATATTTATTTTTAACTAATTTACTAAACCCGTTGCTATAAAATAGTTTTGCATATGAATCGAATACGACGACGGCAGACAATCCGTATTCGGGAACTTCATCGTAATAAACAATTTTTCCGGATATGTCTACGCTTTTAGGATTCTTAAAAATTTCGATATCTCTCCAACTTTTCCAATAGAAAGAACTGTTTCCCGCATATTTTATTCTGCATGCGTTGCCGCTATCGTCAAACCATTGAACACGTTTCGTGATATCTTCCCATTTATCTCTTTCATAATTATATTGCAGTATCAATAGTTGTTTCTCGTCTATCTTCATCTCGATCCCCTGAATATCTCAAAAAACAAATTTTCTCGCGCCAGAGCCTTTCGCGCGTTTGTTATACGCCTATATTGTACCATATTTTTCCCGATAAAAAAAGACTTTTTTGCAAATTTGCGCTCAAAAAAAAACAAACGAACGAAAAAAAACCGTTCTTTTGCAAAAACGACTGCTTTTCGACTTATTAAAACGCACACACTTTTCGATATCCGATTCGCCGCCATAAACGTGGTTTTGTTTGATTTTTAAATAATTTCGTTTGATTTTTTTTAAATAAAGTAGTAAAATAGTCTCCCACAATAAAATAGTAGAATAATCTCCCACAAAGCAATTAAATAATTGACCGGTAATACAATATATGAGATTGCGTTCACCTCGCAACGAAAAGCCGCGCGCGGCTCTTTACGGCTCTTTACGGGCGGCAGAGGAACGAACTCATCGCAGTGTTTTTGAGGTGAAACAATGACAGAGAAGTTAAAAACGAACCTTATTTACTGGTTGCCTGCTTTGGTCGTGATTGTCGGTATAGCGATATTAAGCCCGATCGCCACCCTCATTGACACCGAGCACGTCAACAGTGTCCGCCAAAAAACGAGACTTAACGCCATAACTTATTCGCAACAAATGATAATGCAGCTCGAAAAAGCCGCAAACATAACTTCCGCAACCGAACAGATCCTCGTCAGCGAAAAAGGCGAGTTCAACGATTTCGAAATTGTCGCGAAGAACCTTATAACCGACGATATTCAGTGCATTCAGCTCGCGCCGAAAGGCGTCGTGGACAGAATTTTTCCGCTCGAAGGAAACGAGGCGGGAATGATAGATCTCATCAACGACCCCGATCGCGGCGAAATCTCGCGATATGCAAGAGATCATAACGAAACGGTCATTCAAGGCCCATTCCCGCTCAAACAAGGCGGACTCTGCATCGCCGTGAGAAACCCCGTTTACCTTTCGGACGAAAGCAATTCGGAACAATCGGAATATTTCTGGGGCTTCACGATAGCGATAATTAAGGTCCCCGCGATCTTCGAAAACTCCGTATCCGCGTTGTCCGATTTCGGATATGACTATGCGCTCGGCATAAAGTCCGAAATAACGGGAGGAGAAGAAGAACTTATTCTTTCGACGAAATCCGAACTGCCCTCGCCCGAAACGTATTCGTTCGTTTTCGGATGCACCAAGTGGACGCTCGAAGTTGCGCCCGCAGGCGGCTGGGAAAAAGGCAACTACACGCCCGTCGTCGTTATCGCCGGCGTCGTAATGATACTTCTGATCGCGTTCAGCACCTTGCTCGTTCTGATTCTTCATCGGAATAACCATAAATACAGATCTCTCGCCACGGTAGATCCGCTTACAGGGCTTTTGAACAGAGCGGGCGAATCGCAAGCGTTTGAAAAGTATTTGAAAAAACACCCGGACAAGCCTTGCGTCGGCGCAGTGCTCGATATCGACAATTTCAAGGTAATCAATGACTTATACGGACACGCCGCAGGCGACGTCGCCCTGAAACAATTATCGCGCGAACTTGAAAACGCGTTTTCCGACGAGGCGATAACCGCGCGCAGCGGCGGGGACGAATTCAACGTCATAATAAAAAACGCGACAGCCGATTCGGCTGCCGAAAAACTCAGGAAATTCACCGAAACGGAGCGCGCGTTCCGGCATGGCGACAAAAAGCATACGTTCACGATTTCCATGGGCTACGCAGAATATCCGAAACAAGCGAAAAGTCTTTTCGAACTTACCGGGCGAGGCGACGTCGCTTTATACGAAGCGAAACTCCGCGGCAGACATTGCTGTATGGCTTACGACGAAAGTTTTCTCAATCGACATCGTTCCGAACTCGGATTCGCTTTGAAAGACATTTCGAAAAATCTGCCGAGCGCTTTTCTCATCTACCGCGCTGACCCGAACGACGATACTATGCTGTTCGCAAACGACGAAATGATAAAACTCATCGGTTGCAAAGATCTGGACGATTTCATGAACTTCTGCGGCAGAAAGTTTTCCAATCTGATTCACCCGGACGAGCGCGATAAGGTCGAAAACAGCATATGGCGCCAGATAAACTCCCGATACGACGGAACGAACGACTACGTAAAATACCGCATCGCCACGAAAAACGGCGGATACAAGCAAGTTTTCGACCACGGACGAATCGTAAACAGCGCGACGTACGGCAGAGTATTTTACGTTTTGATAATGGATTCCGAATTTGTGTCATTGCATTTCGAATAATAAACCACGTTAGGGATTCCATTCGTCATCCCTAACGTTGACAATTTTACAAACGGACGTAAAAAGGGCGGTCATTCTTTTTCAAGATCAACCGCCTTTTTTGCGTTTTCCCGCTGTTATAACGAATAATAAAAGTTGTCGCAAATTGCAAAAAACAACTTGCGGCAACCTTTTTATATTGTATTTGCATTTTTTGCTTATCGCGGGCTCTCGGAATCATTCTCAAAAGTCCGCTTATAGCGCGATTATCGACGGTTTAGACAGGTTCTCGTTATAATGATTTCAAAGCACGCCGTTTCGGTCGCAAAAGTCCGAACGTAAATAGAATTTTGCGGCGTTAATCGACTTATAGAGGGCTTTTCAAGTCAAAGCAAAACTTTTAAGCACAGGCAGACCGAACTCTTCCGTCCAGAAGTTCCCGTCGAACCCGAGTTCGTTTACGAGCCACTGAACGCTTTTTAATCTCGTGGATTCTTCATCTCTACCCTCCGTACATTCGAACGTATATCTCGTGCTACCGGTGCTGACGGTAAGTTCGACTGCCTTATCATAATAAATATCGCTAAGAGTCGCATTGGTACTTATCCCGATAAATTTACCGTAATATCTGAAAAGTCCACCGGTCACGGTAATTTTTCCAAGAAAGAAACTTGAACGAATCACCGCGGCTTTATCGGTAGTCCCGGCATTTGCAACAAACCCGCCCGTGCGCATGGATATGTCCCGCGTGGCGTTCGTACACGAAACGTTACCGTTGAAATAGCAGTGTTCGACCTCGCCCGTCAAATTGCCGACGAATCCGCCAACGTAAGCGGAATCGCTCGACGACGTGGAAATTACGCTGACCGAAACGCTCGATTCCGAGTAACAATTCACGGCTTTTCCGCCAAGTTTTGCGACGAAGCCGCCGACCGTAACCGTCCAATTCATCAAGCGCGGCAGTTTGACGGTGATATCGATCACCCCGCTTGCGAAAACGTTTTCGATCGGTTGCGACGACGAATAATCACACGCGACGGGCGCGCTCGTCAGAGCGCCGTCCCCGCTCATTTTATAATTTTTGATTCCGAAATTTTTGAGTTCGGCGCTCGAATCGACCTTGCCGAACAGCCCTTGATAGTCGCCTTTGACGACGAAAACCGCGTTTCTTATAACGTGCGACTGCCCATCGAAAACGCCGCGGAATGGATGTAAATCATCGCCTATAGGTCCGATATCGGCATTTTCGCAATCGATATCGGAAGTCAGGACGTAATGAGCGAACTGATATTTTTCGCCGCCGCCAACCATCTTCGCAAACGTCTTAAGATCGCCCACCGACGAAACTTTGAACGGATCGGACTCGGTGCCGCTCCCCGAAAGAATTTCTTCCCACTGCGCGACGAAAACGACGGTTTCGTCTTCGTCGACGTAAAACTCGACTTTATCGCCCTCGCCGAACGTTTCGTCGCCGTTTTTCCACCCGACGAAACAATAGCCGACTTTTTCAAAACCGTTTGCGGCGAGCGCGACTTTTTCGCCGCACTTTGCGTCCGTCGAAGCGGTTTCGCCCGTTCCGCCGTTCGCGTCGTAAACGATCTTGTATGAATTGGCTTCCGATTGTCCCCGCAATATGACGTCCGTTTGCCACGAAGTAAGGTTAAGCAGTTTGTCGCCCGCAAAGACGTAAACGCTGTTGCCGACCTCTTCCGAATAGAAAAGAAAACCGGTGAAACGATATCCCTTTTTCGCAGAGCAAACCTCTTCCGGAACGATCATCTCTTTGTCATATTCCAGCTCATACTCGACCGTTCGATCGTCCGCGGTAAGGAATATGACGGTATATTTTTTCGGAGTGAAAACGGGTTTCGCTTTGAGGACTTCGCCCGCCGTCGTCGTGGCTTTGTTTAAGTCGCCGGTGAACAGATTCCCGTCCTTGTCAAACACTTGCCACACGTAAGTATAACCTTTTTTCAACTGGTAATCATTTCTTAAGGTCAGATTATCGCGTCCGTAATACATTTCAACCCTTTTAAACACTTCCGAATCGGCATTGTAAAGGTCGATATAGAACGTTATTCCACCGAGCACGGCTCTGAGCGTTACAGTCGCTTCGTTATCTTCCGTCGAATACGCCCCCAATTCTTCATTGCTGACAGAGCCGCTTAACGAATTATATCCGCTACTCCAATACTTAAAATAATACCCGTCGGGAACGGACTGCGGAACGAATAGTTCGAAATATTCCCCGCTCTTGTGCTTTTCGCTCTTTTCAAAGAAAGTCTGATCGTCATCAAAAATTTTATAGACCACGTTATAAGAAAGCGCTTCGTATTGTGCGGTGAAAACGATTTCTTTGTCGCCGAGCACCAGATTGAGAGCGTCGACCCGAGTTTCCGCGCCGTAAATCTTGCCGCCGTTTTCCCACCCGATAAAGCGATAACCCGGGTTTTTTTTGAACGGAGATAACAAGGGGAAATCCGTGCGGGACGAAGTGCTGAGGATCTGCGCTTCGGCCGTACCTTCCTTTTCGACGTATTTTATCGTGTATTTCCACGCAATAAGCTTCGCGTAAACGCGCATGTCGCGGTCGATCACCGTTTCGGAAGTGAAAGGAACGGTCATCGCCGAATCCGAGAACCAACCGACGAATCGATCGTTGAGATAGACGACCCGGGTTTCCGGGCTCGCCTTTCCGCCATTGAATATTTTTTCCGTGTCGTACACATCGCCGTTCACGTAATAAGTTACGGTGAAATGCGAGTTCTCTTTCCATTTCCCGTAAACGACGGTGTCGGACGAAATCGGTTTTTCGAAATCGAAGTGAGAAAGAAACTTCGCGTCCGAAAACCAGCCGACGAACTCGCAGTTGGGAATATCCGTGTTGTCGGGGGCGGAAACCCTTCCGCCGACGGAGCAGCTTTTGGTCGCGAAAACGGACGATCCGTTCATAAACCTGACCGTGACTTCGCGGTATGCGGACGAAAAATCGGTCATCGACAATTTCAGATTTCTCTTTACCGATTTTATGTTGTTCGACGGTATGCAAAGGTTCATATAGGAAACGCCGACGAGATCGATTTTGCCCGTCGTGATTCCGACGACTTTTCCGTATTTGTCGACAAGCACGCCGCCGCTGTTGCCGTGCGTTATGTCGGCGGTCGTTTGGATATAATTTCTTCCTTCAACGTTATAAGCGGGTTTCGAAACGATTCCGCTCGTAAAAGTGCTTTCCTGCGCGCCGAGAATGAACGACTCGGGATAGCCGATCGCGTAAACGCTTTCGCCCGTTTTGATTCCCGAACTGTTGCCCAAAGAAACGGGAACGCTCCGAGGAACGTCCACGGAAATGATCGCAATGTCGCCGTCCACGTCGCAACCGACGACTTGTTTAACCGAATATTTTTTGCCGTCCGCAAGAGTGACGGAAGCGGAAGTGCCGCCTTTCAATACATGAAAATTCGTAACGGCGGTGCCTTTGCCGTCAATGAAAAAGCCCGAACCGCCCTGTTTGCCGTTCGGCACGTCGACTTCGATATAAAAAACCGACGGATTAACTTTTTTGTAGATATCTTCCGCCGCCATAACACTGCCGCCGGACACGGCGACAAAACCGACAAGAAGGCTTGCCAGAACGACGAACACCGCAATCATCGCGGCGATCATCGCACGGTTTGAACCGCTTTTGCGTCCGCCGCCCGCGCTCGACTTCGCTTCCTTTACCGTTCCCGCGCTCGTTTTCGTTTCTTTTGCCCGTTCTTCCGTTGCGCATTCTTCCGCCACCGGATCGGGCGAGCCGCCGTCGCGCGGGGAATCGTCCTCGGCGAGCCGAATGAACTCGTCCGTCGTGATTTCGAAAATCGCGCAGATCGAGGTAAGACTGTCCATGTCGATCTGGTTTATTCCGTTTTCCCATTTGCTCACGGTCTGCGGAACGACGTTCAGCATTTTCGCAAGTTCTTGCTGGGTGTAGTTTTTATTTCGCCTTAAAGACCTGAGCGCCTTTCCGTAATCTCTCATACAATTCTCCCGTCGGACAAATTTCACTCTATTTATATCACTTTCCGCCGTTTTTTGCAAGCAAAACCCTTAACCGACTCGGTTACTTTTTAACTTTTACGGCAAAAGTCCGCCTATAACGCGATTATCGACGGTTTTCGCGGTTAAACTTTTTTTATCGAAACCAAAAAAGCCGCAAAAAATTCTTCAAACGACAAAAACACGACGATATGCGTCGATAATCGACCTATAAGCCGATTTTCATCAAAAAAGTCGCCTCGGA
>CAKQKN010000100.1 GCA_934249215.1 uncultured Clostridia bacterium | reverse complement strand
CGATCAAGAAATAGAAAAACTCGACGATCGGGTGAAGTTTATCGAAGCACCTCATGTTTTCTCCCCCATATAGCCGCCGATATCCCGCCCGAGATCGCAAGTATAGAGCCATTCGACGACGTCGCCGTCCTTAAGCGTATATTTCGAACAGCCGTAGTTCGGGAAAACGCCGTTCACGCGGTACATCCACCCGGAAAGCTCCCCGCAAGAAAATTCGTAAAGATGATTGATCCCCTGAACGTAAACGCTTCCGAAGTTCGCCGAATATACGCATTCCATCTGGATTTTATGGTGGCGAACGGCGCGATTAAGAACGTCGTAAACGGTGTCGTTTTTTCTTAAAACCATTCGGTATTCGCCGAGTATGACGCCGCTTTGCGGAACGTATTTTTCGAATTTCAGCGAGTCGTCGAGTTTATCCCAATTTTCCAAAACGGTATCGCAACGGACGGAAATCGTAATCGTTTCGCTGTCTGCCGTTATGTCGTCGATATGCGTGAGATAATAATCGTCGACCGACTGAATTTTCGTGCCGCAAGCGACAACCACGATCAGAAAAATCGCTATCGCCGCGGCAATCAGATCCTTTTTCATTATTCCTCGCTCTCGGGCATTTTTTCCGCCAGTTTTGCTTTTTTCCTCTTCTTAAAACGCACGACCGCATACGTGATCTTCACCGCCGCAATCACCGTCAGAACGACCGCGATAATCGCCGCCGTCTGCAGATTGTCCACCTGCGTTTTGCTCTTGACAAGCCCCTCGACCTCCGCTTTTTCGAAAAGCGATCTGTCGTATTCGGAAAGCGCGGTAAACCTTTCGTATAGCGAATACACCGTTTTTTTGTCGGCAAGCCCGACCTTGTCGAAGGGATACAGTTCGCTCGCTATAAGCCGTTTTATATCGGCAATTTCGGCGAAAAGCGCGTCGATTTCGTTTTTCGCTTTTTCGATTTTTGCATAATAGCGTGCTTTTCCGTCGAAGTCGAACGAGTTTCTGATTTTCGCATAAAGCGCGAGAACTTCCGCCCTGTTTGCCATCGTAAGCCTTTGCGGAAGCGCGTCCGTCTTTGCCTTGTCGGAAGCGGTAAACTCGTACATAGGCCCGTTATCGCCGTCGTCGCCGCTATTGTAATCGATCGTTTCTTCCTCGTACGGAATACCGCGGAATTTCATGAGATCGGACAGATATTCGTAGTTATATACGTAAGAACGCTCGCTTGAGTCCACACCCGTATAAAGGGCGTATACCCGCTCGATTTCCGACTTATCCGAATCGTATGACAAAGCGGATATTTCTTCGGAAACCTCGGCAATTACCCTTTTCGTTTCTTCGGTCTGCTCCGCGCGGAAATCGTAAAGTCGGCGTTTCCCCTCGAGAAGCCGCACGAGCGCCGCCGTTCCGTAAAGCGCTTGTTCGCCCGCCATCGTGTTCGAACGATCGGGCAAAGACGACGGATTATCCTCGTCGTATACGTAAGAATGCAGAAAGCCCCCGTCCGAATTGCGGTATTTCATGATGCCGTCGTACAAAGTCTTTCCGTTCTTTATGAAATCGCCGTCGGTAAACGGATTTTTTCCGAGCGAGCAAAGCGCGCAAAGAACCTGCACCGTGCTTTCGCTGTTAGCCGTTCCCCATGAAACGAAATCGCCGTCCGGTTGCTGTAAGTCGGACAAGACCTTGAGGGCCCTTTTAACGGCGGCCCTTACCTTCATCACGCCCGTCTGCCCGCCGACCGCATATTCTTTTTCGCTGTTGTAATAAGGCGCGAGCGACTGAATCGCCATCGCCGTTATATCCGGGTCGGGTTCGGTGCCGGAAAGCGCCCAGCCGCCGCCGTCTATCTCCCGGCTCAAGATATTCAGAATAACGTCGTCGCGGGTGTAGAACGCGTCCGACGGAACGGCATAGTACACGGAATCGAGCGCGATAAGCCCCCATATATAGCCGTTTATGCCCTGTTTGCCGAGCAGTCCGCCGTTTTCGTCCGCGCGGTTGAACGTGCCGTCGGCGATGAGATCGATATTCCAGTTCGTTCCCGCCTTTCTCGGGTTGCCGCCGCTTGCGAGAATAGCGAGCGAAATCCTGTGCCATTCGGTGGCTTTAGCCTTATCTAATTTTGCAGGCGTGGCGTAGCGTTTGTCGATCTCGTCGGCGATAACGGCAAGATAACCGTCGTAATTATCGGTCATTCCGAGCCGCGACATCCCGATCGGATACCAGTCGCCGGGAGTCGTTCCCGCAAGTTCCAGAAACGCGTCGTTTATAAGGTAGCCGCCCGGCTCGCTCCCCACGTCGAGTTTTTTCCACCCGACGATTCCGTTTGCGATCGCCTTTATTTCGTCGACGGTCGCGATTTTGACTTCGGCGGGCGTATCCGCTTTTGCCGCCGAAAAACCGCCGCTAAACGGACAAACGAAAGCGCAGACGAGCGAAATCAGCAATGCCGCCGTCTTGAGTTTTGAATTTTTATCGCGCTTTCCCGCGCAAAAACTTCCGTTCATTCGTTTTCTCCCGAGCCGTCCGCATTGCCGTCCGCATAATAATATTCTTCGAGCCGACGGATAAGCTCCGCGAGCGTTTTTTCGTCGGCATTCCACTTTCCCGCGCTTTCGAGCGCCGAGCCGAGTACTTCCGAACTTTTGCCGAAACAGTCGTTCCGAGCGATTTTCGCGGCGAGCGCGGACAATTTTTCGTATGACGAAGAGTTCGACACGTAATCGTACGAACCCGAGCCCACCGACGCCGAGCCGCCCACGTCCTTTCCCAGACAGAGCGTAAACTGCAAGCGGACGACGTCTCCGTCCTGCGGATAATAATCGGCAAAACCGTAGTTCGGGAAAACGCCGTTTACGCTGTACATCCAGCCCGAACCCGACGCAAAATCGAACTCGCCGAGCGAATATTTTCCGTCTTGACGCGGGGATATGCTCTTTTGAAAAATCCCGAGCCCGTCCGCGGTCATTTTTTCAAAAAGCCGCTCGTCTACGGCGTTGCCGGAAAGATCGAGCCCGCCGATCGACGCGAGATAAAAGCCCTTTTCGAAACTCCCCGTATGCGCATAAGTCCAACCGTTTTCGGTTATCGCGGCGACGAGGTAAGAAACGAAATTTTTTCCGCCGTAAATATCGATCGAAGTCGGCGGAATAATATAGCCGCAAGACACGGTGAAAGCCTCGATCGAGAAAGTCACTTCGCCGATTTTTCCGTCCGGATCGGCGCCGACGTACGTGATTGCAAAATCGCGGCTGACGCTCTTTTCGCCGTAAGTTGCGGTGACGCGAAGAAGTGTTTTCTTGCCGAGCGCGTTTTTAAACCGCCCCGCTGTGAAGCATATTCTGAAACTCGATTTGACCGAATCGCTCCACACGGGAACTATTTCGCCGCTTTTTGCGGGTTGAAAGTCGTCCGAGCCGTCCTCGCCGTCAAAATCGATCGAGAACGAGATCGCGGAATCGGACAATTTCTTGCCGAGCCCGTTTTTTGCCGAAACGTCGAACGAATAATACTCGCCCTTACAGACCTTGCCGTCCGCGAGAGTCAGAATGTCAAAGTACGGCGGTTCGTCGCAGTACGACAAGGTATAAAAGACGCGATATTCCGCCTTTTCCGTCGTCGCGGTAACGCTGAATTCATACTCGCCCGATTCGGGAAATTCGTAAGTGAATTTTCCGTCCGAACCGGAAAGCGCTTCGCCGTTCACCGCGGTTTCGACCGAGCAAAATTCGTCGTCGTAGGTCGCGAGTGCGCGGAACGAAACGCTTTTCTCGCCCGTTTCGCCGCTTTTAAGGTCGGTATTCAGGCGGAATTTGCCGAGATAAACGTTTTTCGTTTCCTTATATACAACCGAACCAAACGAAGCGATCAGTTCGATTTCGTTATTCCCTTCCGAAAGTTCGCAATCAAAGCCGTTCGCGCCCTCTTCGAACTTTTTTCCGTTGCAAAGCACGGCAAGCAAACATGTCGATCCGTCGCAGACCGCGCGGGCGGCAAACGAAAGCCGCCCGTTTACGATCTTTTTTTGGTCTATGTCGGTCGAAATCACGAAATTCTTCTTGACGTAACCGACCGTATACGTCCTCGTTTCTTCGCGATTGCCGCCGCGCACCGAAAGAGTTATAACGTTATCCCCGGGTGCGAGCGTGCAGCTGAATTTGCCGTTTTCGCCGCGGAATATTTCTTTGCCGCCGAGCGTGACGGACAGCGAACACTCCTTGCC
>CAKQKN010000099.1 GCA_934249215.1 uncultured Clostridia bacterium | reverse complement strand
CCGCCCGCGCGAGCGATTGGCGTTTCGACCCGATCGTCAGAATGACGACCACTTATATCGAAAAAGGCGATCTTCCGAAAGAAGACTGGTTTGCCGGCGTGAAGCACGGATATTTCGTGGAGAGTATCAAGCACGGCTCGGGAATGAGCAAGTTTACGCTCGCGCCGCACGTTGCTTATGAAATCGTGGACGGAAAGATCGGCGATCCCGTTAAGATCAGCGTTATCACGGGTGACGTTTTCAACACGCTCGGGCTGATCGACGGTTTGTCGGACAAGGTGGAACTGCTCAGTTTCGTGACGGGCGGTTGCGGCAAAATGGAACAGCAAGGGTTGCCGGTAGGTTTCGGCGGTCCGTACGTGCGCGTTTCCGAAATGTTCGTTCAGTGAGGGCTCGTATGAAAAAGGAAATTCTTAAGTATAAAAGTTCGGTTGAAACGCTGAACGTCGTCGGCGGCAAGGTCAATTCGGTCAGATTCACCGAAGAAACGACGAATACCGTACGCGTTTACGACGACGGCAAAATCGGCGTTGCGGGTGCGCTCGGGGAAGCGGACGTTTCCGCACTCGAAAACGCTGCGGTCGAAAAACTTTCGGAGCAGGGCATTCCTTACGCTTACGTTCCCGGAAAAACGGTCAAAAAAGAGATTGTGCGGCGCAAAGCGTTCGACCAAGCGAAACTTCTGAAAGCGGGAAGAAGGCTTACGGCGAATGTCGCGAAGGCTTGCCCCGGATTTCTGGTCGGCGGCAAGATCGAGTGCGGGGAATATTCGGGGGCGTATAAGAACTCCGAAGGATCCGATCTTTCGTTCGAAAGTTCGCTCGTGTCCGTCGGGTTCCAGCTTAAAGACAAAAACTCGTCGAACATTATGGACGCGTTTTACTCGGCGTCTTTCCCGCTTTACGGCAAGACCGCTTCGGACGTTGTGGTTTCGGACATGAAGATGCTTCACGACGCGTTTTTCACCGAGAAAAAGCAGATCGGGAGCGGGAAATATAAGGTAATCGTCGATAAGTTCGATTTGTTGGGGCTTCTTGCGAGCCATTTCGTTGCCGAAAGTTACGTTGCGGGCTCGATTCTTTCGGGCAAAATCGGCGAAAAGGTTTTCTCCGAGGATTTGTCCGTTTACGTCGATCGCAATCCGTCGACCAATCCGGGAACGGCGTTTTTCGACGCGGAGGGCGTCGTTTTGAAAGATTATCGCGCGGCGCTTGTCGAAAACGGCGTCGTTAAGAACGTGCTTGCGAACAAGAACTCGGCTGTCGTTTTCAATCTGCCGCAGAGCGGAACGGCGATCGCGTCGTATGACGGTGTACCGTCGGCGGGAATATCCGGGCTTTTCGTAAAGCCGTCCGCAAAGTCGCTTGCGGAGCTTACTGCGGACGAACCCGCGGTTTATATCGCGATCACGTCGGGCGGGGATATGACGAACGACGGAACGATCGGAATGCCCGTTATGCTCGCGTTTATGGTCGAAAAAGGCAAAATCACGGGAAGAGTGTGCGAGTTCAACGCGAGCGGAAATATTTTCGACGTGCTCGGCAAAGATTTCGTCGGCGTTTCGTCCGACAATCTTTTTAAGGCGGACAAGGAAGGAATGATCGTTACGACGATGAATCTTATGGTCGGATAACGAAAAGTTTAATTTTATATGGAATGATTGAAAAAATCGCCCGAAAATTTTTTCGGACGATTTTTTTTGCGAGTTGTCGCGTAAAGAGGTGGGGGGGCGTGGGAAGCGGTGCGGCTAAAGTGGAATGAAGTTAGTGAAAGTTGAAAGTGCGGCGCTTGCGCGCATAGATCCCTCGGGAGTTCGTCAAGACGGGCAAGGCTCGGGATGACGGATAAAAGCCGGGTAAGAGAGTAAGGCTCGATGACGATTATGCCTTGCGGGAGGGTTTGCGGACCGTGAAAGGCGGAGTGATTTCGCCGAGATCGTTGACGTGGCGGACGATCTTGTTGCCGTCCGGGGTGAACGTGACGAGCGAGCCGACTATGCGGTCGTTGATTTCCGCGGCGACGAGCACGGGGTAGTTATAAGGGCGGATATCGTCCGTCGTAGGCTCGGAAAACGCGATTTTGTGGGTGTGTCCCGAGATCATGATTCCCGGGGTGATTTCGTTTAAAAGATTCGCCCATTCGTCGTATAAACGGGTTTCGATGTCGAATTCTCCGTTCATGCTCGACCTTTGCATAAATGTTATGTGGCAGAACGCCGCGTCCACTCTTTTACCCGATTTTAAAACACGCTCGATGAATTTGCTCTCTTCAATGCGATATTCATGGAAAGCGTTGCCGCCGCCGTATACGGGGTGCGAGTCGGGTTTGTCTTCGCCGCAGTCGAGAACGAGTCCGCAAAAGCCTTTGTACGTAAAGGTGAAATAGCTCTTCTTGTCGTCCGTTCCCGAGTAGCGCCAAAGCTCCTGCGAATAGCCGCCGCGTGTGTCGTGATTGCCGCGGCAATAGAGTGCGGGGAGAGTGCCGCCGTTCGTCATATCGTGCATGAAGCGGCAGAAATCGACGGCGTTTTCGGGCGTTTGAATTTCGCCGAGATCGCCGCCGAACACGACGAGCGAAACGTTTTCAGCAGCTTTTGCAAACTCTGCGGCGTTGATTGCTTTGTCGTAGGCGTCGTGAACGTCGGCGGTATAATAAATCGTGAGCGGTTTTGCGGGAAAGTTGCGCTTTACCGTCTGTTGCATGTTAAAATCGAAACGCTCTTCATCGCCGAACTCGGTATCGTAGGCGAACTTGCGGATAAATTTCCGAACCGTCAGCGAATATTTGCCGCTTCGGTCGAGTGCCGATTGTTTTACTCTGAACGAGTGCACGTCGGAGGAGTTCATAATGCCTGAATTATGATCTTTGTAAATTTTGCTCCCGACTTCGAGGGTGCATATAAACGCGTCGTGTGATGCGACGACGATTCTGTATTCGTCGCCGACGACGTATACGCAAGGGTAGATCGTCATTTCTCTTTTTTCCTTCTAATCAATATTTTACTTTTTTTATTTTACGTTTTTTGCTCGTGGTCAGTTGGGCGAAGTGGTGAAAGACAAGACCCAGCTGTTGTAGCAAATGGATTTACCGTTGAATTTTTCGTCGTTGTCGAAGGGGCGAACTTCGGCTTCGAGTTCGTCGATCTTGTCGATTTTGCCCTGAACGTAGTCGTCAAGGCGTTTCTTTGCGTGCTTCAGTCTTTGAATGACGCCGCCGATTCGCGCGTCCTGAACTTCGAACCCGAACGGCTTGCATTCTTTGTACCATTGAGTTTCGAACGCTTCGTAAAACGCTTCCGTGCGAGTTATCGTTTTTTTGCAATCGGGCAAAAGTGCCGCTATAGCACCTTTATCGCCGCTTTTATATGCCGCGCGGATTCGCACGCCGAGATCGTATTTGACGGAAAGCAGTTTACAGAGGTCTGAAAGAGTTCTGAAAAGATATGCAAATTCGCCGGAGCGTTTTTCGGCTTTCGAAAGCGCGCTTGCGTATTTTGCGTATTTTTCGGCTCCGTCCGCCGAAGCCGTTTTGTCGAACACGCCGTAAAGCGGATCGTTATAGAGCATATATTTGCAAGGGGTCGGAAAATCGCTTACCGATTCGGAAATCAGGTTGGGGTAGTCGAGCTTTAAAAAGTCGTCGAACGAACAGCCGGTGATCGCGCGGAATTTCTCTTTGATCGACTTCATCGAGAAGTTTCCGTTGTAAAATTCGGCGGCGCAAAGGAGCGCCGGAAGGACGGAAAAATATGAACATTCCTTGCCGTTGTCGCCCCATACGGTGACGATATATCGGTCTATAAGTCGTTTATTGAGTATTTTGACGGACGCGCGCATCGTCTTTATCGAGAAGTCGTTGTGCGGCGCGAAGCCCACCCAAGACCATGCTCCGCCCGCAAAAGCGATGTCGGAAGAAAGCCGTTTGTGCGCCGCGAGCATGTCGTCGTAACGCTTTTCGTCGGCGGAATAATAGTCCCAGTATATGAGCGTGAGATTTTCGGGAATGTTCGATCTGACTTTTTCTGCCGTCGCTTCGTCGAAATTCGTCGAATAATAGCTGCCTGCCGCAAGACGGAAGAACATATCGCTCCACATCATCGGCTTAAAATTATATTTTGCCGCGATTTCGCAAACTTTTTTAACGTGGCGGAGCATAATGTCGCTTCGGTCGGTAAAACCGTGCTCGTCGAGATATTTGCCGAGCCCCAGGTGGTGCGCTTCGTCCATGCCGATATTTATGCGGTTCGTTCTGTAGCACGCGCGCATATTTGCGAACATTTTGTCGATAAGGGCGTAGGTCCGCTCGTCGTCGGCAAGCAAAACGTCGTCGATATCATGAATTTTCGAGTAGTCCGACCATCTGAATATCGAGCCGAGGTGGGCGAGCGTCTGTATCGCGGGGAGGAGTTCCATTCCCTTATTGAAAGCATATTCGTCGAGTTCTTTCAATTCGGCGTTGGTGTACGCTCCGCGAAGATATCCGAACATAGGCTCGCCGTCGATTTCATAGACGTCCTCGGTGTAAAGTTGCATCGAAGTGTAGCCCATTTCGGTCGTCAGGTCAATGTAACGTTTGAGTGCGGGCACGGTCATGACGCCGTTTCTCGACATGTCGAGCATTACGCAAAGATCTTTTTTCATTTTCTCTCCTTTGAAGTTGGATTTGTATAAAAAGTGGTTGTATAGATCGATTATAGACTGTTTTGGGCGATAATTCGGTTATTGAAGCCGCTCCTTGTAGACCGTCGGCGTGACGCCGAATTGCTTTTTGAACGAGCGGAAAAAATATTCGTATTCGTTAAACCCCGACATTACGGCAATTTTTTTCAATGAGTAATCGGTGTTTTTCAATAGCGACGCGGCGTAATCGAGCCGCATTTTTTTTACGAAGGAAACGGGCGACATGCCTTCCTGCGCCTTAAAAATCCGGCATAAGTGCGAATGTGAGATGAATTTTATCCGACAGAGGTTTTCGATCGAGAAATCGGGGTCGAGATATTTTATTCGGATATACGATTTCAGTTCGTCGAGAAAAAGACTTTGCTCGGGCTTTTTCGCCGTCGGTTCTTTCTCCGTTACTGAGTCCAGAACTTGCCAGAAAACGGAAAGCGCGCCAGAATATGAGGTTTGTTCCTTGCCGAAAGAGGACAAAAGCATTGACGTAATCTGCTCGGGCGAATCGGACTGAACTACGGGATAATCGACCGATAGCTTGGTTTTTTTGATATATTCTTCGGCGAACTCGCCGTCGAATTCAAAGAAAACGTATTCCCACGGGTCGTTTTCGTCAGGGTAGTAGGAAAAAGTGCTTTTGTTGTCGAGGTAGAACACGTCGTTCTTTTTTACGTCGTATCTTTTTCCTTCGAGGATTAAAATTCCGCGCCCCGCCAGGACGAAATGCACGGTGTAGCAGTCCTGACGACGGAGGGTTTTCTGCGCGGGAATGACGCAAAGGTTGTGGTAACCTATCACGTGGACGAAGAATTCCTTTTCCGACCTGTTCAGAAAAAAACGAAAATCTTCGGGCGAATCGATAAAAAAGTTTCGGTTTTCCATATGCAAATTATATTATATTCGAAATATGTTTGTCAACGACTCGGATTTGAAATGGTAAAAAAGTTCAATACTTTGATAAATAAAACAATTGAACGGGCGGCGAAAAAAAGTTATAATCCGATTGAACGATGCGAATTCTCGTTTTACAAGGAGGAAAATCCGTAATGGGTTTCGAAAAAGACTTTTCCGATAAAATTATCAAGGTCGGAATTATCGGCTTGGGACAACGCGGCGCCGTGCTCCTCGGCACGATTATGGCTTGCGAAGAGGCAAAAGTAACCGCTTTATGCGATTTATATGACGACAGAGTGCAAGCGGCACAAGACAGAGTTATTAAAAAATACGGCGAGAAGCCCGCGACTTATTCCGATTTTCATCTTCTCGTTGACGACGAAAACGTAGACGTCGTTCTCATAAGTGCGGCGTGGGAAGTTCACGTCGATATCGCCGTCGAGAGCATGGAAAAAGGAAAGATCGTCGCGCTCGAAGTCGGCGGCGCGTATAGGGTGAGCGATTGCTGGCGGCTCGTCGACGCTTACGAGCGCACGGGCACGCCGATTATGATGATGGAAAACTGTTGCTGGGACAGGTTCGAACTGCTTTCGACTTCGCTCGTGCGTAACGGCGTTCTCGGCGAGATCGTTCATTGCCACGGAGCGTATAGCCACGATCTTCGGGACGAAATTCTCGGCGGAATCGTTAACAGGCACTATCGGCTAAGGAACTATCGCGAAAGAAATTGCGACAATTATCCGACGCACGAACTCGGGCCGATCGCGAAAATTCTCGACGTGAACAGAGGGAATAAACTAAATACGCTCGTGTCCGTTTCGTGTAAGGCGGCGGGGCTCGAGGCGTTTGAGTACAGCGACATGAACCCTGATAAATCGCTTATAGGCTGTCGTTTCAAGCAAGGCGATATCGTGAGTACGATGATAACCTGCGAGAACGGGGAAACGATCACGCTTACGCTCGACACGACTTTGCCGAAATATTATTCGCGCGAATTCACCGTCCGCGGGACCAAAGGACTTTGTAATCAGGAAGCGAACATGGTGTTCGTTGACGGCGTGAACGACAGTCATGAGTTTTTCGATCCCGAAAAGACGATCGGCAAGTGCATCAACAACGCCGAGGAATACTCGGAGTATCAGGTCGAAGAGTGGCGGAACATTACCGATAAGGCGCGGACGCTCGGGCATGGCGGAATGGACTACCTTATGATCAAGGCGTTTTTCAAAGCGGTTAAGACGGGGGCGGAAATGCCCGTGGACGTTTACGACACGGCGACCTGGATGAGCGTGACCGCGCTGTCCGAAATATCGATCGCGGAGGGCGGGGCGCCGCAGAAGTTTCCCGATTTTACCCGCGGAAAGTGGAAAGAAAGACCGCGGCTCGACGTTACGGAGTTTCCCGTCGTGAGCCGCGCGCGCGGAAACACCGAAGAAACCGGCGATGACGGAATCGAAGAAAACAAAGAAAAGAAAGTTTCGGTCGGCTGACGGTCGATCGGGCAAATTTACGATATAAAGAAAAAAAGGTGAATTATGAAAGATTATTTTGCAAAGAACAAACCCGTGAGATTTATTTTCCCGATTGACGGCGATTGTCTGAACTCCGCAGACGGGAAAATTTGCGGAAATTCGCTCGTCTTTACGGCGATCGTCGAAGCGCCCGAGGACGCGGAAGTGTTCGTTAACGGACGGAAAGCCGAAAGATCCGGTGATACGTTCACGGCGGAAATCGCGCTCGAGAATTATCGCACGATGCTGGTTTGCGAAAACAGAAAGACAGGGGATTGCGATTCTGTCACGGTGTTCAGACTGCCCGCGGCCGAAAAGAAATTCCGCGTTTCCTCCGACGACAACATCAGATTTTTGAAAAATCTTACGGACAATGCGGACAAGTATTCGTCGCTTTTCGACGATCCGTATCTCGCTATGTATAAGCGGGTGCATGACGAAACGGGCGCGTGTATTCATCTCAATCTGTTTTACGAGTCGGGCGACGGTTCGCTCTGGGAAAACGAAGAACCGTTCAATCTGTCGATGATGACCGATAAGTATAAAGCCGAGTGGGAGAAAAACAGCGATTGGTTAAGACTTTCGTTCCATTCGCGCAGAGAGCACCCGATGTGGCCGTACAAAAACGCGGCTTACGAAACGATTTACGACGAAGCAAAAGCCGTGAACGACGAGGTCGTGCGGTTTGCGGGCGAAAAAACTCTCGCGAAAACGACGACGATTCATTTCGGAGCGACCAACGAAAACGCGATGAGAGCGGTGCGCAATCTCGGGTATAAAAATTTTGCGGGATATTTCGAGTTCGATTCGGAGGGGAACACGCTCGTGGCGTATCATTATCCGAAAGACCTCGTTTCGCACGTGGGCGGGCGTGATTTCTGGCACGATAACGAACTCGACGTGGTTTACGTCAGAATCGACAGAGTTATGAACCTTGCGAAAACGGTCGAGGAAAATATCGCGAAGATCGACGAAGTTCTTGCCGTTCCCGAAAGGGCGGGATTCGTCGAACTGATGATTCATGAGCAATATTTTTATAAGAAATACGGCGGATATATCGAGAAATTCGGCGAGATCGTTCTCGAGTGCTGCAAGCACCTTTGCGAGCGCGGCTACACTTCGACCTTTATCGAGGACGCGGTGAAACCATATTGAAAACGGATCGGCACTTACCGCCGATAAAAATAAAAAAACTGACAAGGAGCAAAAAAATGAGAAAAACGACGAAAAGAATCGTTGCAATGTGCAGCGCGCTGATGATGGCGATGCCGATGTTTGCGGGCTGCAAAAAGAATCAGGATACGGGCAGAAGCTGCATTGACGTGTATTGCTATGACGCGGGTTACGGCGTGCAGTGGTGCGAGGACATGCTTAAAGCGTTCGTGAAAGAGGACTGGGTTACGAAAAAATATCCCGGAATCAAATATACTTTCTTTTACGACAAAGTGGCTTCGACCGCGGCTTCCAAACTCAAAGCGACGGAAAAGGGCAATCCTTACGACCTGCTGTTTTCCTGCTCGCTCGAACAGAAATATCTGAGCGGAGACTATTGCGCCGATCTTACGACTGACGTTTATAACGCGAAAATCCCTGCAGAGAACTTAACTTACGCCGAAAAATGCTATGACAGTTACAACGAAACGAACAAGGACGTCGATCGGGAAACGGGCGAAGTCCGTTATTACACGGCGCCGTGGGCGGGCGGCATGAACGGCATTTTGTATAACGCCGAACTTCTTGCGACGCTCACCGACGAGATTCCGAGAACGACCGACGAACTTATCGCCGTTTGCGACTCGGCTCTTGAAAACAGCGGCAACAAAAACGGGAAATATGACAAAGGATATTCGTTCATACACTATAAAAACCTCGGATATTGGCAGTATTTGTTCCCGATCTGGTGGGCACAGTACGAGGGTGCGGAAGGATATTATAATTTCTGGAACGGCATCGTGAAAGACGGCGATCAGGAAATTATAAGCAAGAAGATTTTCGAGCAGAAAGGCAGACTCGAATCGCTCAAAATGTTCGAAAAACTTCTCGATTACGACACGGGATACATCACGCCGATCGGATACGGCAAGGAATATATGACCGTGCAGACGATGTATTTGCAAGGAAGCGGACTCTTTTACGTATGCGGCGACTGGTACGACATGGAAATGTCGTCGATGCGCAACGACATAATCAAACAGGAAGGCAAAGCGTATACGATCAAGCAGATGCGCACGCCGATCATCAGTTCGATCGTCAATAAACTCACTTACCGCACCGAATCGAACGAAAGAATGAGCGACGAAATGCTTTCCGAACTCGTCAAAGCGATAGACGAGGGCAAGACTTCGTTCGAGGGTGTTTCCGAGCGCGATTTCGCGTACGTCAAGGCGGCGCGCGAAGTGGTGCAGTCGATAGGTCCCGGGCATCAGACAGTCGTTCCCGTTTACGCGAAAGAATCGGCGATGGCGAAAGACTTCCTGCTCTTTATGGCGTCCGATAAAGGCAACGAGATTTATATCAAGGCGACGCAAGGCGCAAGTTTGCCGTTCGATTACGACGTAAAGGAAAAATCTCCGGAAACGTGGGCGAATCTGTCCGAACTGCAAAAAGACAGACTGTCGTATTTCAACGATAAGAGTCTTAAAGTGAACACGCTCGCATACGGCGAAAATTCGCCGTTGTCGCGCTACGGCGGAGTGAGAGAATTCACGACGAGCGGTTATTGGTCACTTCTCGCGTCGGCGGAAAAGAACGTTACCGCGCAGGGAATTTACGACAAAACGATCGCCGACTGGACGGACGGCAAATGGGCTAGCGCGCTCAGCAAAGCGGGGCTTAACTGACGGAGTCTGACCGATCTGTTGCCGCAAAAAAATAACGATAGGGATTCCATTCGTCATCACTAATTACCGAAAAGGCGACTTTTTAGCCCTTTTCCGTGACCGCTCGATTGCTGTACGTCGAGTACGGCCGCCTCGCGCTCACGAAAAATCATCTAAAAATGCGCTCTTTTCGGTGCAACGCATTTTTGCGGCGAAGAAATCGCCGTCTTGCGGTACGGTTTTTGCAAGGCAAACGACCGAAATCGTACTCACCGTACGTTGATGGGAGTTTAACACTGCAAAAACCGATTTGTTCCCGCAAAAATAGTTAGTGATAATGATTGGAATCCCTAAAACGAACTCAATCGATTATTATTTACAGGAGGAAAAATGAAGAAAAGATTAACGAGGCTTGCGGCAGCAGTCGCGGGCGTTGCAATCGGCTTGGGAACGGGCTTTGCCGCTTACGGAATCGCGAAAAACGGAGCGGCGGGCGTTTTGGCCGCGGGTAATTCCGAAGTGTGGGCAACCTATGCGACGGAAAAGATCATGCGCGACGTTTCGGACGGATATGAGTCCGTGAAATTCGCTCCCGAAATCGACGTATACGCCGCAAAGGGCGAATACGAGGGCAGTCAGATCATTCTGTCGCCCGACAAGAATATCGGAAGCGTTACGTTCGAAACGCAAGAATTGAAGAGCGGAAACGACACGTTCGAAAAGGCGAACATCGAAGTGTTTTATGAAAAATACGTCCATGTAACCAAGGTTTACGACGTTGCGGGCGGAGCGAAAGCGGGGTGGTATCCCGATGCGCTCGTTCCGATGGACGCGATCGTGAAAGCGGGCGAAAACACCGTCAAAAAAGGCGAGAACCAAGGAATATACGTTCGGTTCAACGTCGGGCTCGATCAGCCCGCGGGCGTTTACGAAGGTAAGTTCACGCTTAAGTACGACGGCACGAAAAAGGAAATTCCCGTTCGGCTCGAAGTCAAGGATTTCACGATTTCCGAGGAAAGCCACTCGCGCTCGCTGTTCATTCACGAATGGCAATACAGACTGGGCGAACTCGACTCCACGCAAGCGATGCTCGAAAAGTATATCGAAGCGGGTCTGGAATACAGAATCTGCCCGTCGACGGTCGTTCTCGAAAGATCGTTTGACGACGAGGGTGTCGCGTATTTCGTCGAAAAAGCCGTTCGGTTTATGAAGAACCCCAAATGCACGCACGTTTCGCTGCCGTTCGACGGCAAAGTGGTTGACGGGCAGAACGCGTTCAACACCGAATCGATGAAAAAAATTCTTCGCAAGTTCGTCGAAGCGAGCGTTCGCGACAACACCGATTATATCGCAAAACTCGGTTGCCATCTGGTGGACGAACCGCAACTCAACAATACCTTCGAAAAGACCAAGGTGATGACGAGGTTGTTCAGAGAAACCAAGAAAGCGATCGCCGAAGAAATCGCGGCGGACACGAGCATCGAAAAGACGCTCCGCGAAAAACTCGCTTATTCCGCAGAGCATATCGTCGGCGCGGTAACGGGCAAGTATGAAGAAAAATATGCCGAGCATGTCGACGTGTGGTGTCCGCAAGTGGATTATTGCGATACGGAAGCCGAACGCGCGGTTTACGCCGAAGATTACGAAAGATGGTGGTACACCTGCATTTCGCCGCGTGCGCCTTATCCCACGTATCATACCGAGGATACGCTCTTAAGCGCGCGCAGCATGGGCTGGATGCAAGCCGAATACGACGTCAAAGGCGTTCTGTTCTGGGCAACGGACGTATACGCCGAATACGACGGCTCCAAATACGTCAATATCGAGGACTTTTACGAAGGAAACGCTTCGAGATTTCCGCAAGTCAACGGCGACGGATATCTGTTCTATCCCGGGAAGAAATACGGAATCGACGGGCCGATAGGCTCGCTTCGACTGGAAGCGATCAGGGACGGGCTTGAAGAATATGAAATACTTTACGCGCTGAAGGAAAAATACGCGGAGGACGCCTCGGACGTTTCGTCGCTTATAAAGATGATGAGAAGCGATCTTTACAGCGACACGACCGTTTCGGCGACAAACGCGTCGTTCGCAAGCGCGCGCAAGATGCTTTACAGCATTCCGCTTATAACGAACTCCGACGCGGACGTCAGAATCACCGACGTGAAGCAGACCGATTTTAATAAGTACGGCGCGACGATAACGACGGCGGATAACGGATACGATCTGTATTCCGGCGGCAAAAAGGTAACGAATTACGCGACCGAAAACGGCAGAAGAATTTACACCGTCGAAACCACCCTTTCCGAATCGGTCAACAATCTCGACGTGAGAGTGGAAAAAGACGGCAAGTCTTACTCGTTCGTGTTGCCGCTCGGCGGAAAAGTTTCCGTTTACGGCGCGGACAAACTCCTTTCGGGATTTGCAAAACTCAACGCGGAAGTCAAGGGCGAAGTCGTGGACGGGGCGACCGTCGGCGCGGACTCGAGCCTTCTTAAGCTTGCGGTCGGCGAAGTGTTCGAGTATAGCCAGTCGATTAAGTTTACGGCGGACTTCCTTACTTCGATCGCCGATTCGCCCAAGCGCGTTGTCGTAAGATTCTTTATGACGGGGCTTACGGAAGAACTGCCCGTGTCGGTGGCGGTATATATCGAAAACAAGTCGACGGGTACGGAGATCGGAAGCGCGACTCTCAAGAACGGCTATAACGAAATCGAACTCAACCTTTCGGGGATGGGTTCGGAGAACGGGCGCAAGATCAAATATCTCGTGTTCACTTTCGGCGAAGTCGGTCCCGAAGAGGGCAGACTTACTCCCGCGAGAACGGTCTATTTTAAAGACTTCATAATTTACGACAAGTAAGGGGGCGAAAACGATGTTGAAAAAGTTAATTTGTTTAAGCCTTTGCGCGGCGATGCTTTTTGCCGCGTCGTGCAAAAAAGAAAATAAAGACAACTCGTCGGGCGGCTTCGTCCGTCCGACGGACGTCCTTCTCGCTTCGTTCGACTCTTATTCGGAGGGTTTTCAGCTGATGCGCGTTCTCGACAAGTTCGGCGCGATAAACATAAACGAAAACTCCGAGTTCGCGACGAGCGGCAAATCGGCTAAACTTCAGCCGCTCGGCGGATATATATCCACGGCGATTCCGACCTGTTACTATCCGTTTAAATCGCAGGCGTTCGGCTTCGATTATTCGGACGTCACCTATCTTAAAAAGATCGAAGTTGACTTTTATAACGTCGAATCGCACGACCTTTCGCTGACGATGGGACTCGTTACCGAAGTGAAGAACACCGACCTTATTACGAAGTGTAATAAGCCCGAAAAGATTGCTCTTAAACCGGGAAAAAATACCGTTGCTTACACCGTCGATACGAGCGTGCTCGGCATTCTTTACGACGTTACCGCGGTCGAGGGAGTTTATTTTTCTTTCGACAGAGTCGGTTCGCGCGAGATAGAGGACGCGCCCGTCGTTTATATGGATAATCTGTATCTGCGTTACGGCGATCAGAAAGGCGAGGCTGCACCCGCAATCGAACTCGGCAACGGAGAAATTCTTTCGTTTGAAAAAAGCTGGCAGAGGTATACCGTTTCGGTAGATTGCGAAAACCTTGCGTGCGAACCGCAGATCGAGATAGTGAAACTGTCGTCGCTCGGGATTGCGGCGCAAAGCGGCGGGCAGAAAGGGCTTAAAGTCACTTTCCCCGCGGGCGGCACTTCTTACTGGATTTGGAACAGACTGGTTATTCCCGAAACGGTCATGACAAGATGCGAAATGACTTCGCTTAAGGAAGAGGAATACGCCGATTATTATCTGTGTATGGATTTTTACGGCGTGAGCGGCGGAAGCATGAACGTTTATCCCGAATTTTTCGACAGCGGATATTCGAGCTGCGACAACAAGTGGTCGAAAAACGTCGTCGAAGGGCAGTGGTCTACGCTTTCGGTAAGACTTTCCGAAATCGACCCTTACAAGGTTTCGCACCCCGGGTTTTTCAGACTTGCCTGGGCGGAATTCGTCGGCGATCCGATCGAAATAATCATCGATAACGTTCGGATCGAAAAAAGATAAAATCGTATTATACGAATCATTCAAATTGAATTCATAGGGATTCCATTCGTCATCGCTAATTATTTTTGCGGAAGTAAACCGATTTTTATCACATAAAAATCTTTTTACCGCAAAAATGCATAGCACCGAAAAGGATGGATTTTTAGATGTTTTTTTGCGAGCGTGAGGGAGGGCTGTACTGGATGTACTGCACCCGAACGCGCGCGGAAAAGGACAAAAAAGACGCCTTTTCGGTATTTAGCGATAAGAAATGGGAGCCCTATAAAAGATAAGGAGGTAACTATGAAGAAAACCACGAATAGGATGATTATCGCGCTTATTCTCATTCTGACGACCGCTATTTCGATGGGTTTGTGCGTGGCATGCGTCGACAAAAAACCCGAAGAAGTGACGTTCGAAAACTGGAAGGACACCGAGATCACAGTCGATATCGGCGATTCCTACGTCATCCCGACCACAGAGGTTAAGGGTAGCGACGGAAACGTTTACACCTGCGAAATCGACGTTCGCGATTCCAAGAACGAAAAAGTTTCGGTCATTGCCGGGACTTTTGATATCGAGGACGTAAACGGCTACGTCATAACGCTTTCCGTCAAGGTCGGAAGCAAAACGGTGAGCAGAAAGATTACCGTCAAGGTAAACGACGCGACCGCGCCCGAAATTTTCATCGGCTCGGTCAAGGTCGCAAGACCGAACGAGTTTTATAAACTGCCGCAGATCACCGTTACGGACGATTCGGGCGCCGATCCCCAAGTGACGATCAAAGTGCTTTTCGGCGAAACCGAAATGAAGGTCGAAAACGGCGGGTTCACGCCCGCGGCGGAAGGTTTTTACACTTTGAAAGTTTCCGCAACCGACAAAGCGGGCAACACCGCGAGCAAGGAAGCGACGATAGAAGTGAGAAACGCGCTTTCGGGCGGGGTATTCGAAAACTTTGATAACGGATTCGGTCTTAATTCTTCGATAAACGGCAAAAACGCCGAAGTGCTCGAAGAGTTTGAGGGCAAGAACGGCGTTCTCCACGTGCCCGGAACCGCCGCGGACAAAACGGAATATCGCTTCCGTCTGCCCGGACTTCCCGAAGAATATAAATACCAAAAGATCGATCGTATAACGCTCAGCCTTTACGTGCTTCGCCTCGACGAAAACGGCAACGTTGCCGAATATGAGGACGGAAGAAAGAAAGGCGCGGACGTTTACGACTGCTCGGTTGACGAAAACGACTCTTCGCCGTTCTGGAAAGGACTTGACGGCGGAAAATGGCTCACTTATACCGTCGAAAATTTCGAAGGTATCGATAATTTCATTGAACAGGCAACTTTGAACAGCGGCGTTCGCTTGTTCTGGACCTGGACGAAGTACGTCGAGCTTTACGTGGACGAAATCACTTACCACGCCGTACCCGAAAACGAAATCGCGCTTTCCGCTTCCGAAGCCTATGCGGGCGAAGAAGTAACCGCGACTTTTGAAAATGACGAACTTACTTATACGCTCGAAGTAACCGCTCCCGACGGATCGGCAGTGGAAGTTACGGACGGCAAATTCGTCGCAAGTGTGCGCGGCGAGTATGTCGTCAAAGTAAGCGTTATCGCTCCCGAATATCTCGCGTGCGAGAAAACGGCGATCGTTACTTGCTCTGACAAATACGTTCGGGCCGAACTTCCGACTTATGCGGAAACGGGGGATGAGATCACCGTTCCCGCGGGTGAATATTACGATCCGCTGGAAGAAAAAACGATCGACGCGGACGTGACCGTTACCGTCGGTCGCGGCGAAACGGAAATCGCGCTCGAAGGCGGCAAGTTCGTTCCCGACGAAGTCGGTCTTTACGTCGTTAAATACGTTGCGACGGCGAAGAACGATCCGACGGACACGAGAACGACCGAGTTTACGATCGTGGTCGGAAATTCCGCGCTCGACGATAAACAGCTCGAAAATTTCGATTGTCCCGAATCGACGGGTTCTTTCGTCGGCGGGGCGGCAAGCGGCGAATGGCTGCCCGAATACGGCGGAAAGTTCGGCGTTCTTAAGATCACGCAGAAGTCGGCGGACGAATTCAAGTTCAAAACCCGCCTCGACAAAGCATCGATCGAAAAACTCAATATAGAGTTCGTGGAAATCACCCTTTGCGCCGACAAGAGCGGCTGGGCGGGGTGCTATCATACCGAAGACCTCATGTTCAACGTCACGACGAACTGGAAAACGTTAAGAATCGACGCGACCAAGTATAACGGACTTATGGACAAACTTTTCGGAAGCGGCGAACACCTCTTCTGGGTCTGGGACAGCAACGTTCTTTATATCGACGAGATCAGATTCGTCACAAGACCTACCGTTACGGCGGAAGCGCCCGAATCGGTTAACGAGGGCGAAAGCGTTACCGTTACCGCGACCGAAAAAGACGATCTTCCCGTAACGATTACCGTAACCGACCCCGAGGGTAAAGAAGTAGCGTTTGCGGACGGCAAGTTCGTCGCGGATAAAGCCGGAACTTACACGATCAAGGTCGTTTCCGAGGACGCGGCGTCCGGCACGAAAACCGAGAAAACGCTCACGGTCATGTGCGTTGGGTATAGGGTCGAAGCGGCGATCGAAGAATACGTCGAAATCGGCTCACTTCTTACGCTCGACGGCGGAAAACTCGTCGGAAGCGACGGAAAAGAAATCGCGGCGAATATCGTTCTGACCGTCAGATACGGAAACGAAACGATCGAACTTACGAACAACGCGTTCACGCCCGCGAAAACGGGATATTACGACGTGAAATACGAAGCGACCTCGACGGACGGAACGATCGTCCGCACACGCAGCGCGCGTATATTCGCGGGAACGAGCGTTCTCGGCGAAAACGTTATCGAAAGCTTCGACTATCCCGCTTCGCGCTCGCAATGCACGAACGAGGTCGCCGAATGGCTGCCTGAGTATAACGGCAGATACGGCGTTCTCAAAATCACGCAGAACGACACTTTCGGTTACTATTTCAAAACCCGCCTTACCGAGGCGCAACTTGCGTGCATAGACTGGGACGTTGTCGAAATTTCCCTTTGCTCGAGCAAAAAAAGATGGATTTGCTACCTCGGAACCGAGCTCAATATTCAGTCGACTTCCGACTGGATGACCATTTCTCTTCCCAAGGCCGACTTTACCGACCTTATAGCTAAATGGGGCGAAGGTGCGGCGTACCAGCTGTTCTGGGCATGGGATACGGGTGACATGTATATAGACGAAATCAGATTTGCTTCCTATTCCGAGGAAGAAACGATCGTTCCCGAGGAAAAAGCGGACGCAAATAACGGCGTGGCTTTCGATAAAAGCGGAAATACCTACGAAACGGCGACGGCTCTCGATCGTATGCCTGTGACGGTTGAAGCATGGGTTTACGTACCCTCGACCGTCAACGCTTCGTCGGTAATGTTCGGCAATTACAGCGGAAGAAACAGAAATCCGTATATGGTGGCGGGCATCACGGCAAACGGCGCGCCATACATAAGAGTTTGCGACGGAAACGACCGTTCGTACGAATCGGTATTCGATACCGTTGACGTGCGAGGGGATAAATTCGTTCATCTCGCGTTCGTGCTCGACGGCGAGCAGAAACGCGCGATATTGTACGTAAACGGCGGCGTCAAGCAGATCGTGACGGGAGTAGGTACGTTCGACGTCGCTCCCGACGACGTATTCGTGGTCGGCGGCGATCTCCGCGGCGGAAACCACAGCTGTTTCCTCGGAAAAATCGCGGGAATTTCCTTCTTCGACGAAATCAGGACGCAGTCGCAGATAAGAGCGGACATTATCGAGGTCAAAAAATCCGATTCGCTCATCGCAAGTTACGATCTTGACGGAGCGGCGGAAAAAACGAGAATAACCGACCTTGCGGGCAATATAGATATGCTCGTCAAGGAAACCTGGCTCGACGATATCGACCACGTTGCGGAATACGATTATTCGTTCGCGGTGATCGGCGATACGCAGTCGCTTATTTACAAGAATCCGCAGCATATGAAGGATATTTACGAGTGGATAGCCGCAAACCGTACGAACAAAAAGATCAAGTATGCGTTCGGGCTCGGCGATATCACCGAATTCCTTTATCAGTCGCAGAATACCGGCACGGACAACCGCGAAAAGCAGTGGGGCGTTGCGAAAGCCGCCATCTCAAAGCTTGACGGAATAGTTCCGTATACGCTCGTAAGAGGCAATCACGACGATTCCAGATTGTTCAACTCCACGTTCAACAACAGCGCGTATAAGCAAAATCTCGGCGGCACGCGCAACGGCAAAATAGAGGACAGTTACAGCATTTTCTACGTCGGCAACACCAAATATATGGTCGTTACGCTCGATTATAACCCGTCGTCCGAAAGTCTTGAATGGGCGGGCGGAATAATTGCCGCTAACCCCGACTGCCGCGTTATCATAACGACTCACTCCTATCTCGATTATAACGGTAAGCTTACGACCGACGGCGGCGAGAAAGTGTGGAACGAACTTGCAAGCAAATATAAGAACGTCGTTCTCGTTCTTTCGGGACACGTTCAGCACGATTTTATCGTCACCCGTAAGGATAAGGGTGTTAACGGCAATACCGTAACTTCCGTTATGATTAACCCGCAGGACGTCGATCTCAACGGCGCGACGGGGCTTGTCGCGATGTTCTATTTTGACAAGAACGGCAAAGACATTTCGATCGAATATTATTCGACCGTAAAAAACAAATACTTCAAGGCGAGAAACCAGATTAAAATCGATATCGACGATTCGATGGTCGAAACTCCGTCCGCGTTCGATCTTCTTCCCTCGGTTTATGTGGGCGAAGTCGCGCTCGGCGAAACGGGCAGAAGATATATGCTTCCGAGAGTTACGGCGTATTCGTTTGAGGGAATTGCGATCAATCCGTCGATAAAACTGTATTTCGGTGAAGAAGAGATCGGACTTGACGGCGAAAACGCGTTCGTTCCGACCGAAAGGGGCGAATACAGAATGGTTATAACCGTCGACGACGGCGCGGGTAACGTTCGCACGCTCGAAAAGACGATCAGAGTGAGAAATCCGATCGCCGCGGGAATGATCGAGGATTACGACGACGAATATTCGATCGATAACGCGGGCAACTGCGACGCCGAATGGCTTGAAAGTTTCGAGGGTAAAACCGGCGTTTTGCACATAAAAGCGAACGATTCGGACAGAAGCTATTACGCGCTCCGCCTGTTTAACGACTTGACGAAATTCCCCGTTCAGCCGTTCGATTCGATCATTTTGAGGGTGTATATCGCAACCGAAGCGGGTTCGGGCAGTTTTTACGACACGACGACCGAAAAATATACGGGTATTTCGAAGAATAAGTGGTGCGAATTCACCGTCAGGCAGTTTATGGACTGGCAGTTTTTCGTTCAGAACGCAAGTACGGACGGCGGCGCGATACTGTTCAACGTGTGGACGAAAGGAATCGATATTTATATCGACGAGATATCTTTCTCCGCGTCGATGACGGCAAGCGTTACCACCGAAAAAACGGAATATGCGAAAGGCGAAACGATTACCGTAACGACCGAATCGAGCTATGCGGGCGCGAAGATCGAAACTATCACCGTAACCGCTCCCGACGGCACGTCGTTTACCGTCGACGGAAATTCTTTCGTCGCGGACCTCGAGGGAAAATATACGATCGTATATAAGGTCGTTTGTGCGGCGGACGAATCTTACGAAGCGACGGCGAGCGTTACCGTCACCGTTGCCGACAACTATTTCGAATACGGTTCGCACGAAAAAAACGTTGCCGCGGGCGACGAGATAATCGTTCCGTCCGCTACCCTTATCGACTTCAAGACGGGGCAGAGCATCGACGGCGCGGAAATTACTTATAAAGTATTCTTCGGCGGTAAAGAAATCACCGTAACGGACGGCAAGTTTACGGCTGCGGCGCGCGGATATTACGACATTGTTTACACTGCGGTACTTGACGGTTCGATTGTAAGAGTCGAAACGTTGTCCGTCGGCGCAAAAGGTAAAACCGTAGACTTTATGGATTCGGAACTTTCCGGTGCCGTGCTGAAAACGGCGGGAAACGCGTTCGAAGAGGAATTCGAGGGCGTGAGAGGCGTTCTCAACGCGAAGTTCGACAACACGAGTTACACGCATATTTACGTTAACTTCGGGCTTACAGCCGAACAGCTCGCCGCGATCGACAGAGATCTCGTCGAACTGCGGGTTTTTGTCAAGGGAACTTCCTCGAGCGGAAAATTCCAGACTTATTACGCCGGAAGTTGGCGCGAATGGTATCAGCTCAATACCTGGGTTACGGTTAAACTTGCGAAATCCGTTTTGACCGACGAGTACTTTACGGCGGACGTTCTTGGCGGCTCGGCGGAACTCGTTCAATTCCAAAACGCAACCGTGACGAACGTGTATTTCGAGTTCGTCGACGTGAGAAAGACTTACGTTTCCACCGACGGAACGGAAAGAACGATCGGATTCGACAATGAAACCGACGCCGCATACGGAAAATCGACTACGAGCGAATGGCTCGCGGAGTTCGAGGGCGCGAAAGGCGTTCTTAAGGCGACTTACACCGATACTTGGGCGGGGCTTCGCATAAATTACAACGCCGCGGTTGCAGACATCGATTCGAAAACATACGACACGATCGTTCTGAGAGTTTTCTTCGAGGCAAGCGCGACGCCGAACAAGGACGGGCAGGTTCAACTTCTTCTGCCTTACACTTCCTCTTCGTGGGGGGCTTGGTATAACGTCGGTGAGTGGGTTGAAATCGAACTCGACAAAGAAAAAATCGGAACGAATCTTGCGAATATGCTTAAAGGCGAATTCAGAACGTTCGGAACGACGAACGCTACGATAACCGCCGTTTACGTCGATTATATAGAGTTTGTCGATTCCAACGGTTTTGACACCCCGAACTCGGTCGCGAACGTGAAATCGGGAAGTAACGTTGCCGAATGGCTTGCGGAGTTCGAGGGTAAAAAGGGCGTTGCGAAGGTAACGTACGGCGATACGTACGACGGATTGTTCCTCGCATGTAAGAATACGTACGGATTGACCGCGGACACGTTCACGGCAATCGAGTTCTGTATTTATATAGAGAAAGACGGAACGTCCGTCGGAACCGGCTCGTTGTATAATTCGAACAATAAGATAGCCGATGGGCTTAAAGCCGGCTGGAACGTGGTGACGATGACCAAAGAAGATCTGACCGCAGACGAAACCTGGGACAAAACCGACTTTTTCGGAACGTTTACGACCGCGGGCGCAATGATATTCTGGTGCTGGGACAGAGCAGGTTATAACATGTATATCGATTATGTGAAGATAATCTGATGGTTATAAAAAAGCAAATTGACCTAAAAACGGCGCGTTTTACGTTTTTGTAAACATAACGCAAACTTTAATCAACAAAAAAACATTTACGATAAATCGTAAAAGCGGTACACTATCCGACGTGAAGAAATCGGCAAGGCGAACACGCTCTGAACCGTTCGTTTAAGTCGCATAACCTTTCGTCGGATCGTGCCGGCAATAGCGAAAAGAGGCGCGGGGCGGGTTTTCGCTCCGCGCGAAAAAAAACTTTGACCGTATTAAAGGACGAAACTATGAAACAGGTAAAAATCGGCGTATTCGGCGGCGGACGCGGAATATCCATGGTTGAATTTTGCACGAAGTACAGCGAAGCGAAACTCGTCGCGATATGCGATAAGTCGGACGAAGTTCTGGACAACGTAAAAGATTTCATCGCGAAGGCGAACGAGAAGAACGAGATTAAAACGGAAGTCAATTATTATCATGATTTCGACGAGTTCATAAAAGAAGATATGGACGCCGTTATCCTTGCCAACTATGCGACCGAGCATGCGCCGTATGCGGTGAGATGTCTTGAGCGCGGGCTTCACGTTCTGAGCGATATTGCCCCCGTGAAAAATCTTGCGGAGGCGGTAAAACTCGTCGAAGCCGTGGAAAAAAGCAATAAGATTTACGCGTTCGGGGAGAATTGCTGCTTTTTCCCGGGCGTGATGGAAATAAGAAAGAACTACCGCGCGGGCAAGTACGGTAAGTTCCTTTACGGCGAGTGCGAATATATCCACGATTGTTCGCATATCTGGCCGCAGATAACTTACGGCGACAGAAATCATTGGCGCAACAAAATGTATGCGACTTTTTACTGCACGCACTCCATCGGGCCGATGATTCATATCACGGGCGAAAGACCGAAATACGTCACGGGGTACGAGCTTTTGCCGTCGCCGCGGCTCACCGATCTCGGCTATCTCAAAGGTACCGCCGGTATCGAAATGATTACCTGTGAATCGGGCGCGGTCATCAAGAGCATGCACGGCGATCTGCATCACTATTGTCTGTACTATTCGGTTTACGGCACGGAAGGGTGCGTCGAAACGGACAGAAAGGGCGACACGTATAACGTGCTTAACGAATGGAAAGACGAAAAACTTTCCACGACGAACGCGCTTCACAGCGATTCGGCCGCGCTTAAAATGCTCGAAATGCACGGCGGCGCGGATTATTATAATATGCATTTCTTCGTTCAGAAGATTCTCGGGAACAATCTCGACGGCGAGGAACTCATCGGCGTTTACGAAGCGCTCGATATGTTTTTGCCGGGGCTTCTGGCGTACAGATCGGTATTCGAGGGCGGAAAGCCTATCGAAATTCCGGATTTCAGAAAACAGGAAGATCGCGATAAATACAGAAACGACACTTTCTGCGTTGACGACGACGAGTCCAATCCGATGCGCGTTCCGTCTTATTCCAAAGGCGACCCGGATATTCCCGACGAGGTTTATGCACGCGTCCGCGCGCTGTATCTTGAGGAAGAAGAAAAGAAGCGCAAGGCTCGCGAGGAGAAAAAGTGAGCGCGGGGAACAAAGGCTCGGTTGCCGTTTCAACCGAAAACCCGGGCAAGAAAAGCGTGAGAAGCAGGACTTTTCACAAGTATTTGTTCCTTTCGGTACTTCTTATCGGTCCGATTCTGAACTGGGCACTTTTCTGGCTGGTCGTTAACTTAAGTTCGATCGGGCTTGCTTTCCGCGACGCGCGGACGGACGTTTTTACGTTTGAAAACTTTAAAGACGTCTGGATGAATTTCACGTCGAAAGACGGAACGCTTCTTCTCGCGCTTCTGAACACGGCGAAGTATTTCTTTTCCAACCTTCTGATCGTCATTCCTTTGTCGATCATAATCGGATTTTTCATATATAAGAAGATATTCCTGTATCGCGTTTTCAACGTGATATTCTATCTTCCGTGCATCATTTCTTCGGTTGCGCTGACGATAATTTACAGCGAAGTTCTCGGGCCGAACGGTCCGATCGATCAGCTGTTTCATCTGAACGTGCCGCCCGAAGGGTTGTTTATGCGCTCGGCGACGGCGACGAACGCGATCGTCGCGTATACGATCTGGACCGGTTTCGGCGGGAACATTCTTTTGTTCGTCGGGGCAATGACGAGAATACCGCTCGAAATTCTGGAGTCGGCAAAACTCGAGGGCTGCGGACCGTGGCGCGAAATCGCGCAGATCATTCTGCCGCTTATCTGGCCGACGATTTCGTCGATGATGATCCTTGCGTTCACCGGGCTTTTTACCGCGTCGGGACCGATACTTCTGTTCAGCCCGAACGGCGACAATAACACGATGACTCTTTCGTTCTGGATATTCAAACAGGTCTACGGCACGGGCGAGGTCGGCGGAACGGGTTCGTATAACCTCGTTTCGGCAACCGGGCTGTGTCTGACAATAGTCGGAATGCCGATCATACTCTTTGCGAGATGGCTCGTCGAAAGAGTGCCGGAGACGGAATATTAAGGCGGGAGGGAAGATATGAAAAAAGCGATTTTGTTCAACGGAAAAAAAGTTCGCGAAAGAAATATCCTTACCAGCCGCGGAACGGGCGAAAAGGTGATTTTTGCCGTGGTGTTCGTGTTCTTCACGATTTACGCGCTTTCGCTGATTTTTCCGATATTCTATTTGTTTATAAATTCGTTCCAGTCGAAACTGGACTACTATAATAACCTCGGCACGGAGGGAAACGCGTTTGCGCTGCCCGAAGTGTGGAAATGGGAAAACTACGTTACGGCGCTGTCGAATATGTTCGCGCATGATTCTTACGGGAATCAGATAGGACTTCCGGAGATGTTTTTCAACAGTCTTTGGTACGTCGTGTTCTCGGTCGGGCTCAGTATTCTCGGGTGCAGTTTTACGGGGTACGCGCTGTCGAAATATGATTTCGTCGGCAGGAAGGCGATTTATGCGGTGATTATTTTTACCATGACCATTCCGATCATCGGTTCGACGGGCGCAAGCTTTAAGCTGATGGTCGATCTCGGGATATATAACACGCCGCTCGTCCTCGTAACGTCGTTCGGAGGATTCGGGTTCAATTTCCTTATCCTTTACGGGTTCTTCAAGAATTTGTCCTGGAGTTATGCGGAAGCGGTCTTTATCGACGGCGGCGGGCATTTTACCGTGTTTTTCAAGGTAATGCTCCCGATGACTAAAGCGCCGATTTTCACGCTTGCGGTTATGGCGGCGATAAGCGCCTGGAACGACTATAATACACCTCTGTTATATATGCCCGATTATCCGACTGTGGCTTCGGGATTATATAAAATCAAAGAATCGTTCATGCGCGTGGGCGACACGCCCGCATATTTTGCGGGGCTTATCATGTCTATGATTCCCGTCATCGTGCTATTTTCCTGCTGTTCGGGAACGATTATGAAAAACTTTACTATGGGAGGTCTGAAAGGCTGACATGACCAGCAAAAAGAATGAATCTACCAAGACCGGGTACGTAAAATATCTCGATCCGTCCGTCGATATCGAAGAACGCGTGAACGATCTTTTGTCGAGAATGACGATCGACGAAAAGATCAACCAGATGTATACCGTCGGCGTTAACGAGATCGACGAACTTCTCGCGCGCGCAGAAAGCGGCGAGCCGATCGATATTTCTTGCACGTTCGCATATTTCGGATTCAACGTCGAAAACTTCAACCGTCTGCAAAAGCATCAGGTGGAAAACACAAGACTGCATATCCCCATCTTGTTCGCCTGCGAAAACACGCACGGCGTGAGCAATCCGCTCTGCACGATTTTCCCGACGAGCGGCTGTCTTGCCGCAACGTTCGAACCGAGCCTTGCCCGCCGTTTTGCCGAAGCTTCGTCGAAAGAGGGCGCGGCTCTCGGTATAAGACAGTTCTATTCGCCGAACGTCGACATTTCCTGGGATCAGCGCTGGGGAAGAGTCGAAGAGAATTTCGGCGAAGATCCCTATCTGACGTCGGTTATGGCGGCGGAAGAGGTCAAGGGATTCCAGAATAATAAGGTGGCGGCGACAGTCAAACATTATATCGCGTACGGAGTGCGCGAGGGCGGACTCAATCTCGCACCCATTCATCTGGGCGAACTAGATGTGCGCGAGTACATGTTGCCCGCGTTCAAGGCTTGCGTAGACGCGGGGGCTTGGTCGCTTATGCCGACTTATAACGAACTTGACGGCGTTCCCGTCCATGCGTCCAAAAAGTATATGCAGGATATTCTTCGCGGCGAACTCGGATTCGACGGAATGGTCGTTACCGACTACGGCGCGTCGAATATGTTCGGCGGGTTCCACAGAGTGGTCGATCGTCCGGTAGAAGCGGGATACATTCTCTGTGATAACAGAGTTAATATGGAGGCCTCGGATTATTACGGATATAACAACGAATTCAGGGAGGCGGTAAAATCGGGCGCTTACCCCGAAGAAAAGGTTGACGCATGCGTTGCCGATATTCTGCGGCTCAAATTCCGCGCGGGGCTTTTCGAAGATCCGTATGCTCATCCCGAGAAGATTGCGGAAATTCATAACGACGAAAACAGGGCGCTTGCGCGCGAAGTCGCCGAAAAGGGCATCGTTCTTTTGAAAAACGACGGCGTTCTGCCGCTTAAGAAAGAAATGAAAGCGGCGGTTATCGGACCGAACGGCAATATCGCGCAGCTCGGAGATTACATTTATTATCGTTCGGATGACGAAAACTACAAGGGCAAGTGCGTTTCGGAAGAAAGCCCTTCGCTGTATGCGGCGATGAAACAGGCGGGCGTCGACGTCGCGTTTGCCGAGGGTTGCGGATTCGAGCGTATGTCGGAAGAAATGCTCAAACGCGCGAAAAAAGTCGCAGCCGATTCCGACGTCGTTATTCTTGCGCTCGGCGACAACTCGAAGGGCGGTAAATACGGCGGAAATCAGGACGGACTTGCGGCGGACGAAGAGATGGCGGTAACGAGCGGCGAGGGGTACGATCTCGATATGATCGAACTTACGCCCTGGCAGCAA
>CAKQKN010000098.1 GCA_934249215.1 uncultured Clostridia bacterium | reverse complement strand
TTTCATGTCCGGTTTTATTAGACGTGCTTTACGAAGGAAACTTATCCGAAGCGCTCCGCGTTCTTAACGATCTCAAGTGCGAGAATTCACTCAGAAAACGCACGATCCTGTTCTTTGAATGCACTTCTTTTCTTAGAAACTGTTTTACGCTTGACAAAAACGGCACGATAACCGATTATTCCGCAAACGAAAACGAACGACAGGCTGTTTTCGATTATCCCGCAAAAAAGATCCTTATTATGTCGGGCGAGTTCAAAGAGGAGTTTTTCGTTTTTCTCGATGCCGTTTACTTCGGAACCGCTTCTGCGTTCGCCGTAAAAGCGTTCATAGACAAATGCCGTTTTATCGTTTCATCCGGAGAATATACGGATATGAGTTTGCTCGCGATAACAGGCAGCGACCTTGCACCTCTCGGTTTTCGCGGCAGCGAGATAGGGAAAGCACTCGATTTTGCGCTTGACGAAATCATCCGAGGGCGGCTTAAAAACGAAAAAAACGCCATAATCGAAAAACTATTGCAAAAACACGCGGAAATATCCGACTGAATATACTTTGAATTAAACCGATAAACGAAAAGACATATGATTGAAACAGAAAGAAAACTAATCGCGATCGGCGGCGGCTCGCTTGCAGAAAAAACTACGCTTGATATCGATAGGCGAGTTGCGGAACTTGCGAAAAAACATGCTGGCGACAAACGCGCGGTCGGCGTGTTTATAGGCACGGCGAGCCACGACAGCATGCCGTATTTCAATACGTTCAGAAAAACCTATACGGGCGAATTCGACGTAAAAGCCGATTGCGTGCTGTCCGTTTACGGCGAAATGAACGACGAAAAGATAAGGAGCAAGTTTCAAAAAGCCGACATGCTCTACATAGGCGGCGGCGATACGCTGTTTATGCTCGATTACTGGAAAAAGAATGGAATATACGATCTCGTTCTCGACGCATACGAGCGCGGGGTCGTGGTATGCGGACTTTCCGCGGGTGCCATTTGCTGGTTCGAAAAAATGTATACCGATTCGGATTCGTTTGATGACGGCGGAAAGTATCATATCTGTGACGGGATCGGCAAGATCGACGGTTTGTTTTGCCCGCACTACGATGACAGAAAGGAAGATTTCGGCGAGGCGACCGAGAATTATTCTGGGCTTATCTGGCAGGTCGAAAACAACGCCGCGCTCGAATTTACCAATGAAAAATGCAGCGGTTTCCTTTCTTCGGGCGGCTCGGCATACAAGGTAGAAAACGGCGTAAGGCAAAAACTTTAATCTTCATAATCTAAAAACACTCAAATTCATTATTATATATCGATTTGTGCGGTATCGTAACGACCGCAAGGAGGAAAAATGCAGCAAAAACGATTGATCGTCGACGACGAAGAGAAGATAATCGAAGTTCTTCGCGAATATGCGGAATTTGAAAATTTTGCCGTCGACTGCGCCTTCAACGGCATGGAAGCGGTGCAGAAATGCAACGAAAATAAATATGATCTCGTTATAATGGACGTCATGATGCCCAAACTCGACGGTTTTTCAGCGGTGAAAGAAATCCGTAAAAAGAGCGACGTTCCCGTCATAATGCTTTCGGCTCGCGGCGAAGAATACGACAAACTTTTCGGATTCGAACTCGGCGTTGACGATTACGTCGTCAAACCGTTTTCGCCGAAAGAAGTTATGGCGAGGGTTGCCGCGGTTTTGAAGCGCAGAAATTCGGCAATGGCGCCCAAGAACAACGGCTCGTTCTATAAATTCGAGGGGCTCGAAGTCGACTTGATCGGGCGCAACGTTTACGTTGACGGCGTAAAAGCCGAACTCACGCCGAAAGAATATGAACTTTTGTTTTATATGGTTAAAAACAAAGGCAAGGCGCTATCGCGCGAAACGCTTTTAAAGGACGTCTGGGCTTTCGAGTTCGTAGGCGAAGATCGCACGATCGACACCCATATAAAAATGCTGCGAAGCAATCTGAAACAATACAGAAAATTTATCATCACGTTGCGCGGACACGGATATAAATTCGACGCGTAATTTAATGCAAAAACAAAGACGAAATACCGAAATTTTCGTTTCTTTTCGTTGAGGAGTATAAATGAAACTGACAAACCTTCGCAGAATGCGGTACTTCATTTGGCTGTACTTCATTCTCTATACGCTCGTCATAATTTTGTCGATGTGGATTTTTCAGATAGTGTTTCTCGACAGTTTTTATCAGCGTATTCGCTATAACAACCTCGAAAAGGCGGGAAACAGTCTTGCGAAAGACATGAACGTAGACAAGGTTACGAACGAGAAAGTCGACGAATGGATAAATAAAACGATAAGCGCGAACTCTTCGGGCATATACACTTACCTCGTTTACAGGGACGAAAATGGGCAACGCGTCGTCGAATCGCCTTATTCGTTCTTTCTTCCGGGCGGGAACGCACCGACGACGAACGGACCCGACTATCTGCGTAATTCAACGGTGTTCGACGACGTAATAAAGCGTTTGAATTCGGGGACCGAACTTCAGAGCGGTTATCTCTGCGACTATTTCACGAGTGCTGACGAAAACACCCATTTCTGCGTTTACGCGACGAATATTTCAAACGAACTCGGCGAGTTTTGTTTATTTATGATTTCGGATAACGAATCGCTTAACGAAACGCTTACCGTAATTCAATATCAACTTATAATCGTGACCGTAGCGGTCGTAATACTCTCGTTCTTCCTTGCCTGGACGATCGCGACGAAACTTTCGGAACCTATAAGGAAAATGTCGGATACCGCAAAACGTTGGGCGGAGAGCGACAACACGATCGAATTTAAGGGCGGAAGTTACGAGGAACTCAACGAACTTGCAGACGCGCTGAACTACGCGAAAGAGGGCGTCGCGAAAGCGGGAAGCCTGCAACGCGATCTTCTTGCAAACGTTTCCCATGACCTAAAAACCCCGCTTACGATGATCAAGGCGTATGCCGAAATGATCAGGGATATTTCGGGCGATAATAAGCAGAAACGCGATATGCATACCGAAGTCATAATCGAGGAAGCCGACCGACTTACGATGCTCGTAAACGATATTCTCGATTTGTCTAAACTACAGAACAATTCGAGCGCGATCGAATATGAACAGGTTGATCTGTCCGAACTCGTCGAAAGGGTAATATATCGATTCAACGATTTCATTTCCGCAAAAGGTTACGTAATCGAAAGCCACGTCGATTCGGACGCATTTACCGAATGCGACGAAAAGAAGATCGAACAGGTTGTCTACAATCTGATCGGAAACTCGATCAACTACACGGGCGAGGACAAAACCGTCAAGGTATATCTTACGAAAAAGGACGACGATCTGATACTTCTGGAAATAATCGACAGCGGCAAGGGCATACCCGCGGAGCAGATCGACACGATCTGGGAAAAATACTATCGTTTTTCCGAAACGCATCAGCGCCCGGTCAAAGGTACCGGTTTGGGGCTGTCCATCGTTAAAACGATACTGGAAAATCATAAACTCCGCTTCGGCGTCGTATCGAAAAAAGGTTGCGGCAGCAATTTCTTCGTGGAGTTTAAAGGGATAAAGGATGACGGAAAAAAACAATAACGACGAAATATTGAGAGTCGAAAATCTCGAAAAAAACGAATATCTGGTTTCTTCTTCCGTTATTGACGTGCCGGAGGAAAAAAAAGAAAGCAAAGTTCCGAAGGTAGGCATTCTGCGCCTTATAATTTCGGCTATCGCACCGCCGAAAAATCCCGACGAGCAACCCGCATATTACGCTTTGCGTCCGGTAAAGACCGTCAAATATGCGCTTTTCGCTTTGTTTTTTGCGGTATTCATTTACGTGTGCGGTAAAATAATCGATCCTAAAGTATATATTCCGCTATTTATATTCTGCGCGTCGATCGTCTTTCCGCTCCTGTTCATTACCTTTCATTACGAACTTAATTCCCGCAGAAACGTAACGATCTTTCAGCTTTTGTTTTCGTTTTCGTTCGGAATATTGCTATACGTCGTCATAAACGGATTATCCGATTCATTGCTTGTCAGATCGATATACAAAGACACCATCGACATATTTATCGTTCCGTTCTTGTGGGGAATCGGCGAAGCGTTCTATCTTGCGCTGATTTCCAAGGTCTACGGGCTTACGGATGCTTCGACGCTTATTCTTCTCGCGGTCTGCGTGGGGATGGGATACGCTTTCATACACTCGCTGTCGAGCGTGTTCACGAGTCTTTTTACTTCCGTCGAAGTCGTTATCCCGGGGCACGATAATTACGTAGGTCAGGCAATAGTCGATTATTCTTCGCTCATGTCGGAGAGTTTGTCAAACGCCGCGGACGTGCTTTTCTGGGACTGCTGTTGTTTCCCGT
>CAKQKN010000097.1 GCA_934249215.1 uncultured Clostridia bacterium | reverse complement strand
TTACGGCACAGTCGCGCGGAAAGCAAGGCTCGTGAAGGAGGCAAGGACGGGATAGACCTTGTCGGTCATCACGGTCTTGACTCGTTCACAGAAACGCCGCTGTCCACGATGAATGCGACAGGTTGTCGCTTTTCACGGCTTAAACCATTTTACGGCACAGTCGCGCGGAAAGCAAGGCTCGTGAAGGAGGCAAGGACGAGATAGACCTTGTCGGTCATCACGGTCTTGACTCATTCACAGAAACGCCGCTGTCCACGATGAATGTGACGTAAAATCAGAGGAGCAGAGTTCCTTCGTCCGTATCCACTACTTTGAAAATCGTAAGTTCACGCCCGGTGAGCGCGTCGACGTAGATATAATAATCGCCGTCGGTACCCTTGCCGAAAAATTCGTAAGCAAGGCGTTCTTTACCGGTTTCGAGCGGGATATACGCAAGACGGTTAGTTTCGACGACGAAATCGCCGGAAAGTTTATTCTCCGCCTGAACGACCGTCAGCGCGGGAACGGGAATTTCCCTGTCCTTGTGGTTTTCGATATACTTTATCGCGTCGAGCGCGGAAACTTTGCCGCGTTCCATGCATACTTCGACCTTTATCATGTCGGCGTACACTATTATATCGTCCTTTTCGAAGTGCACGAAATTGACGTATACGGTGTTGCCGTTTTCGGTTGTCCAGACGGGTTTAACCGACTTATAGCCGCACTTATCCAAAAATCCCGTTGCGATTTCGATGCACTGATCGCGGTCGAAATTCTTGTTTTTGCAATCCATGAACCAGTTGAAGGTTGCGAGTTTTCCGTCGTCGGAGATCTGACATTCAACGGGCGTTTTGCCACCCTTTGCGGTGAGCGCGTATGCGCCGAACGTTTCACCGTCCGCTCTTCCCGCAATGGCTACGTCGGTGATATCGTAATCGGAAAGATAACTCACGAACAGATCTTTGACCTTGTTTTCATCGATCGTTTCGGTCGGTTTCTTTATGTCGCCGGCAGATTTTTCGGGTTCGTCGGCGAACGGTCCGTCATAAATCATTTTCGGGTATTCGACTGCGTTGGACTGTATTTCGTTGAATTTCTTGAGAACGACGTTCTCTTCTTCGCCGGTAAGCAAAGTCGTGAAATCGAATCCGTCGCCGAGCGACGCCGCGAGTTCGTTGAGTTCGATCTTTAAGGTTGAGTTGATTTTTTTGAATTCCGCGATGGTATTGAGATCGCTTTCGGTCAGCTTATCCCCGTCTATAAGTTTGTTATTGAGGTATTTGCCGAAATCGGAAAGCTGGTTGACGTACTTTACGGTGTAGAATCTCGACTCATCTTCGAGGGGAAGCGCTTCGAGGTCGTTCTCCGCAAGATTTGCCTGAAGAATGATATCCGAAAGGATTTTCTGTTTGTTACCGTTGTCGGACGATACACCGAGTTTGCCGAGATTGACATCGATGTTGTCGACATAGCCGACCAGATCGTAAAACGAACCGGCATATGCACCTGCGAGCATATCGTTGCCGCCGCCCGTCATGAACACGTTCCATACGAGCAGAGTCGCAAGAACCAGACATGAGCAGCCGAGCGTGATAACTGCAGCCAGCCACCCGCCGAGCCCTTTCGAACTGCGCGCGTTCTTGCGCTGATTGCGCTCTTTCATTCGTCTTTCGCGCGCTTCCGCTTTCATTCTGCGCTTTTCGGCAATCATTTCCGCTTTAAGTCTGCGTTTTTCGGAAATCGCTTCGGCTTTACGCGCTCTGCGCTCGCGCACGAGTTCGAGCCGCGCCTGCTTTTCGGCGAATATTCTTTCGCGCTTTTCTTCTTTCGATTCGTGTTTCAGCGCGTCGCGGCGGGCAAGCCTTTCCTCTTTCTTTTTAAGGCGCATTTCCTTTATGCTTTCCCGTCTGCGGATCGCATCTTCTTTCTTTTTCTTTGCGATCTTTTGGCGTTCGGCTTTTTTTGCGGCTTTCTCTTCCGCTTTTTTAACTCGCAAAGCCGCGCGTTCTTCTTCGCGTTTTTGCTTTGCGGCAAGTGCTTTTCTCTTTGCCGCCGCCTTGTCTTTATCGGTTACGGCGTTCTTTTTTG
>CAKQKN010000096.1 GCA_934249215.1 uncultured Clostridia bacterium | reverse complement strand
GTTCCGCTTAGGAGGCGGACCCTCTATCCTACTGAGGTACAGGCAGATATCTGTTGTAAATTTAGCGTAAAACGATATACGCGTTTGTTAAGCGCGGGCGTATATTCGTTTAAACACGGGGCATGTTCGGTTGAACCGCGTCCGCCAAGCGTTGAAGAGTGTTTCCTGTCCAACGATTTTTAATTTTACAACAAGCCGCAATGTTTGTCAACCGATAGGAAGCGACGAATGGATTTTATTTTGCGCCTCGTCAAAAATGCCTCCTTGACCGTCGTTTCGAGCCTTTAATTTGGTTGTTTACAGCAACGAACGGAATCACGACGGAAAACGATTGACATTTCGATCGTTTTCAAGTATTATCTTATTGAATTGAAAAAAGCGTACTCATAAACAAAGAAATATGCTTTTTTCAAACAGAATCATTTTATTTTGCATAGTTTTGCGTTATCGACATGTATTTTTTAAGAAAAATGCATGTCGATTTTAATTTTTTATCTGCCAAATATGAATTTTATCTTAAAAATACTTTTAATTTAACTCGCCGCATGATATAATATAATTGAAGAGGTCGCATTAAGCAACGGTTTACACACGATAAACAGTCAAAATTCTTTTATTGAGGTAACTGTGCCGAATTGCGACGTTTTTTTGCGCTTTTATGCAATGATTGGAGACGACTTTTTTCGGAGGAAAACATGAAAATATACGGCAATCCGGATTTGTCAAATATTAAAACGATAATTTTTGATTTTGACGAAACGATGTATTACAGTCCGACCGTTCATGAAACCTACGTCGGTTATATCAAAAAAACGGTTATGAAACTGACGGGAAAAGCCGAGCCGGAAGTCCTTTTGCTTATGGACAAATACGGCTTTACTTCGACGGGTGAAAGTCGCGTGTCTTTCGGCAAGAATTGCGAAAAATTCGGCGTCACGAAAGAGCAGTGGGACAGTTACCGTATAACCGATTTTTTCCAGATCGACTACGCAACCGCGAAAATCGTTCCAAACGTAGTTTATAAGATGCTTGCGCTGAAATATTCGCTATACGTCGTTTCGAACGAAGTGTACGATAACGTTTTGTATAAAGCGAACAAACTGAGCATAGATTTGTCGTCTTTTACGAAGATTTACGCGCCGACCGTCGATCAGCTTAAAAATTATCTGACGAAAAGCGACGTCTATAAACTGATTCGCGAAAAAGAACGGTGTTCGTTCGACGAAATGATGGTTATCGGCGATCGGTATTCGGTTGATATTCAGCCGCTCGAAGAACTCGGCGGAAACGGCGTATTGATCAAAAACGTCGACGAAATAACGAGTTTTTTTGCCGATTACGGAAAAGACGATCAATCGGACTTGAAAAAAGTCAACGCATAATTCGCCGTTGTTTTGCGAAGTATCCGTCGCGGATTTCCGAAAATATGCGGCTTTAAAACAAAAAGGAACATTTGACCAAAGGGAGATAGGCTAATGCAGAACATGCAACTCGTAATTCTGATGGGCGGAAAAGCCAGTCGGCTTGCACCGTTGAGCTATTCGTTACCGAAAGGATTGCTTTCGATAGGAAATAAACCTGCGATATACAATATGATCATCGACTACGTCAAGCGCGGACTGAAAGATATAACGATCGTCGTCAGCCCGAGCAACGCCGCCGTGGTGGAAAGTTTTCTCAATAAAACCTTTTCGATGATCAATATAAGATACGTGATTCAGGACAATCCGAAAGGTCCGCTTCACGCGCTTCAGTTGTGCAAGGATTACATAACCAAGCCGACTCTTCTGCTTCTCGGCGATACCATATGCGAAACAAACCTCGATTACTCTTACGACTGGCTGGGATATATGAATATTTCCGATCATTCGCACAGTCGCTGGTGCCTTATAAAGACCGATTCGAAAGAAGTCGTGCAGGAGCTTATCGATAAACCCGACTACACGCCCGAAACGAACAAAGTCCTTATCGGGCTTTATAATTTCGCCGACGCCGAACTTTTGAGAAACGCGCTTTCGCGTAACTATAAGACCATAAGAGGCGAGTTGCAACTTTCGAGCATGATAGAATACTACTGTTCGAAGCGGGAAATGAAAGGCATGCTTATAAAGTCCTGGATAGACACCGGAACGTTAAAAGACTTCAACGAAGCCGTTCGGAAAAATATGTCGGGGAGAAGTTATAATAAGTTCGTTCTCGACGAGTACGGCATTCTGACGAAAACGAGTTCATATTCAAAACTTCAGAGCGAAATCAAATGGCTCAAAAAAATCTCGAACGACGACGTTCTCGCGCCCCTGATTCCCAAGTTTTATTCGAGCAAAGTAAAGGGCGACGAAATATCCTATAAAATCGAGTATCTTAACGGCATCTCTCTCGCGGAGTATTATCTGTACTACGACATAAGAGAGGAGAACTGGGTTTATATTTTCAAGAACTTCTTAAGCGTCGGCAAACTTATGTGGGGCAAGAAAGCACCGCGCACGGCGCCGAATATCAAAGAACTCACAAAGGCTATGTACTGGGATAAGACCTTTGAGAGAATCAAACAGTGGGCGAGAACGGATATACTTGAAAAAGAAGAGATAAATTGCAACGGCGAAATTTTATATTCGTTTTACAAGCTTTCGGATAAACTCGAACAGCGCGTCAAAAAACTTGTTGAAACCGCGCCGAAGTTTTACACGATAATTCACGGCGATCCGTGTTTCAGTAACGTTCTCTATTTCCCCGAAACGGGAACGTTTAAATTTCTCGATCCGCGCGGCAATTTCGGCGTCGATACGATTTACGGCGATTGCAGATACGATATGGCAAAAGCCCGTCATTGCTACCACGGATTATACGACTACATTACGCAAGGATTATACGAACTGAAAGAAATATCTTCCGATTGTTTCGAATATAATCTTTTTACGAACAATTTGTTAAGCCCCGCCGTGTTCGATTCCATTATCGAAAGGGACGGCTATGACGTCGACGATATCGAATTGATAGAGGGCTTGCTGTTCATAAGCATGATACCGCTGCATAAAGAGGACGAAAAAGCGCAGATAATGTATTATCTTGCAGGATTGCGTTGTCTTAATAATCAGCTGAGGCGTGACGAATGAGAGTTCTTTTCCTGTCCGTAACGGTCGGCGCGGGACATAATACCGTCGCCGCGACGATGTCCGATTATTTTGTCAAAAACGTGCAAACGAACGAAAAGATCGACCTTATCAAAAACAATAAATTCATTTCGGGTCTAATTTCCGGCATAGGTATTCGCGCTATTTATA
>CAKQKN010000095.1 GCA_934249215.1 uncultured Clostridia bacterium | reverse complement strand
GCTTGTAGTATGGCATACAACTTCGTTCGTGTTTGCCAAAATCTGCACACAAAATACGGCTTTATGGTGCTTCGCATTTGTGCGGCGATAAATCGAGGTAATTAAAGGCAAACAACCGAAACTGTATGCTATACGTTGAAGGTTGTTTAACGCATAAGCAGCCGATTTTGCGCCGCACAAACAACAACGAGCTCGGTTCTTTTATGGCTTTGCAAAAACCGATTTATTCCCGCAAAAATAGTTAGTGATAATGATTGGAATCCCTATGCTTTACGCTTTTCATTCTCAAAAATTTGCGATATAATACAAATAAGCAAACCCGGACGGCACCGGACTATTTTTATCACAGCCGCATTCTACTTAAAGACCGACGTCCGCAAAACGAAAAAAAAGGATTTACCGTAATGAATAAAGAATGTAACGACTTTCTCGATCTCATCGTTTACCAGATTTATCCGCGGAGTTTCTACGATTCGAACGGCGACGGAATAGGAGATCTCAACGGAATAAGGCAAAAAATCCCCTATCTTAAGGAACTCGGCGTAAACGCTGTATGGATTTGCCCGTGTTACAAAAGTCCGAACTACGACAACGGTTACGATATTTCCGATTACCGCGAAATAATGGACGAATTCGGAACTTTGAGCGAATGGAAAGCGCTGGCGAAAGAGTTGCACGAAAACGGCATCAAGATCATCATGGATCTCGTGGTAAATCACACGTCGTCCGAACATTATTGGTTCAGACAAGCCCGTTCGTCGAAAAACAACCCCTATCACGATTACTATATCTGGGCGGACAAGCCGCTCAACGACTGGACGGCATGCTTTGGCGGGAGCGCGTGGGAATTCAACGAAGCGACGAACGAATACTATCTGCACTCGTTCGCAGTACAACAACCCGATCTGAACTGGGAAAACCCGAAAGTTCGGCAAGAATGTTGCGATATCGTCGATTTTTGGGCAGATCTCGGCGTGGACGGGTTCAGATGCGACGTTCTCGATTTCATTTCCAAGGACTTCGGGCAAAACAAAATGAACAACGGCCCGCGTCTGCACGAGTATATAAAGCAACTTTTCGGACGCGAAAAAGTAAAGCACCTTTTCACCGTAGGCGAATGTCAGTCGGACGAAAAAAGTATCTGCAGTATTTGCGGAAAAAACCGCGATGAACTGAAGTCCGTTTTTCAGTTCGAGCATATAGATCTCGGAAGAAGCGATAAATACACCCCCGCGCCCTATTCGGCGGACGAAATAAAAAACGTGCTGGTAAAATGGGAAAATTTCACCTCGAAGCACGATCTCTTGTATATTTTGTTCACCGATAACCACGATCAGCCGTATTTTATATCCCGTCTCGGAAACGACGAAGATTTGCGCTACGAATGCGCGACGGCATACGCGGGAATGTTCTATCTCCTGAAAGGAATTCCGTTCATTTATCAGGGGCAGGAATTCGGCTCGGCAAACTCACGCTATGAAAGCATCGATTCGTTCAACGACGTCGAAACTGTAAACTATTACCGCGCGAACTACGGCAAAAAACCGCAGGATAAGCTTATCGACGAAATCAACTACGGAAGCCGCGACAACACCCGCCGTCCGATGGCTTGGACGAAGGAAAAACCCGCCCACGGTTTTACCGTCGGAACGCCTTGGCTGAAAATACCGTCGAGAGCGGACGAGATCAATCTCGAGGCCGATAAGTCCGCCTATAAGTCGATTTTCGCCTTTTATAAAAAAATACTCGCATTGAGAAATGCGAGCGAAGTTATTAAACGCGGAACCTTTAAAGATCTTACGGCAAGCGACGGATGTTTCGTTTACGAGCGGGCGCTAAACGGCAAAAAAATCGTCGTCGCGGTGAATTTCGAAAAACAGAACTCGCCGAAACTTCCGACCGAACTTACGGACGAAAAATTCGAGCTTTTGCTTTGCAACTATAACGAAAAAAACGGTTTTTCACCCGTCTTTGATCCTTTTGAAATAAGAGTTTTTAAAAATAAATAGACGTTTCCCCATCGCCGATGTTTTCATTGTGCGGGGCTTACGCCCCCGCACTCGTCACATAATCCAACTTCCAAAGAACTCTTAATCCAACTCCCAAAGAACTCTACGTTTTTCCGACTTGCCGCTTAATGCGGCATTTTATTTTTTCAGATAAAACTCTTTCATATCCTCGAAACGAAGTATCCCGAGAATATCGGTAAGAAACACCCCGCAATCGAGTTGTATTTTCGAGTAGTCGCATAGCGTTTTCGGACTTATAGCCCCTCTTTTCGGCGTTTTTATAAATTCCCCCGTCCCGTTCCGATACGAGCAGGGCGTATGCCCGAACAGCACGGTTTTTTCTTGCGGCGACAGATTGAAATCGTCGTCCTTGAAATTACGCGAGTAAACCATCGTTTCGGGAATCTGACTTCTCATCGGCAATATTTTCCCGTTTCCGTCCGTTTCGACGCCCGCATGAACACAGATAAAGTCGTCCGTTTCGATATAATACGGAAGCGCTTCTATATAATCCACCGTTTCCCACGTAAGCCTTTCGCCGTCGCCCGGGAAAAACTTTTTAAGTTCGCGAAGGACAGAGTCGATATCGTCGCCGTCCTTAAACGACCGCATAAGCCCGTGGTAACGCTTTAAAAAACTATATTCGTGATTACCGACAATCGCTTTGATATTCGGCGTTTCGCGAATGAAATCGACGACCTTTACCGACCGTTCCCCTTTATCGACTGTATCTCCGAGAACGTAAAGAACGTCACCGTCGGAAAAGTTTATTTTGTCGAGCAGTTCCAAAAACAGATCATATTCGCCGTGCACGTCAGAAATAAAATAAGTCATCTTTTTCCCCTTGAAAACTTTACTCTCGCCTTTGTAATATTCGTTGTATCATGTATATCACAGCCGAAAACAAAAGTCAACGACGAAAAATAATTTTTCCGCCTGTATTCGGGCAACTTCGGGCGGAGGACAGATTTTTTTGTGCACTGACGGAATAGGCTACGTCGAAGAAAACAAGCCCGCGAGGAAACTTCTTCCCGGCGACGTCGTTACCATTCCCGCAAACGTAAAGCATTGGCACGGCGCAGTAAAAAACATCTGGTTCTCGCACATAGCGGTCGAATGCCCGGGCGAAAACACGAAAACCGAATGGTGCGAAGCCGTTTCCGACGAAGAATAGACAAACTCGACTGACGCCGAGAAAACCGCCGTTTCTACGCTAAAACGGCGCGGAACGATTTAATTCAAAATGAAACGCACCCGCGAAGCGGAAAATCCGTTTTTCGGGGTGCGTTCCACAGCACCGACAGCAATATTTCAGACCGCCATAATTATAATGAAGAAAATAACCTTAAAGCTCGAAGTTCTTTCGGTTCGAAGCATTTACCGATGAGCTAATAAATCAAACGAACAAAAGCAAGAGAAGCAAGAACGGACAAAGAACGTAGCAGAGCCAGAAGAGCTGATCCGAACCCGAAGTCGCCGCCGCTATGGTGAACACCGTTTCGGCAACGCCGTCCGTCGTAGTTACGGTCAGCTTATGCTCGCCCGCCGACAACGATTCCAAAAATTCCTTACTCAAAACGAGCGTAATGCGGTCGTTTACGAGTTCATACAGCGTTTCGTCGAGTTCCATGCCGTCAACGGAAGCGCCGACAAATCTGTTGCGCTTAATGTTCGAATCGAACGACAGCGGTTGATCGACTTCTTTTTCATAATTATAATCGTCGTCCGCAATGGTCGGCGTGTGCGGTTTTCTGTACCCGCATACGCTGCATTCGTCGCCGTCGTCCGCATCGAAAACGTGTCCTTTCGCGGGAATAGTCGTTTGCACGACGAGAACTTCGTTGCAAACCGAGCAATGTTTACCCTCGGTCAACCCCGTTTCCGTGCAAGTCGGTTCTTTTCTCGCG
>CAKQKN010000094.1 GCA_934249215.1 uncultured Clostridia bacterium | reverse complement strand
ATATCCTGACGTGCAATCCGAAGTAACCGACGATACAGACCGACAGCACGTAGACGGCAATCAGCGTCAGCACGACCGATTTTTTCATTTTAAGATTACGCCTCCTTAATCCTTTGTCGAAAAGATGAAATCAATAGTAAATCCTTATTTTCTGGAAGTACATATACCCGAGTATCGCGCAGAACGCCACGCCGATAATGCACAGTTTCACGCAAGCGATCATGACGTCCTCGGGAAAGAGAATAAACGCGAACAGCGCGTAAACGAACGAAACGACGAACGCCGATATGGTCGCCCTTGTCTCGTTTGGGTTGTCGGAAGTGCGACCCGCCGTCGCATATTGTTCGTTTTTCGGATCCATAAGATCATACGTCCCGCTGAGGAACACGTGTCCCCACTGCATTCCGACGAGCGACAGACAAAGAAGAATCGACTGCAACGCGGAAAGCTCGACGAACCTTGCGAAAATGAGCGCGCTCGTCACGATCGAAATCGCCGAAAGCACGAACACGGGAACGAGTTTCGCAAGAAGCGGCACCCACGCGGAGTCCGGGAAAGTCTTTTTCACGTAAGCCGCGCGCCCGTCTTTCGAATACAGCGTCGCCACGACCGAATCGACGGCGAGCATCGGCAATATTATTATCAAAAGATTGAAAGCGTATACCATATACACGCCGGTAAGGTCGGTATCCATCGACTTGAATATCTTGTTTAAAAGAAGCACGGACACAGGGACTATGATATACATCGACAAAAACGTTCCGAACTGTTTCGAACGGACGAGCGAAAACACCTCGGCGTTCAGATAACTCATGTTTTTGGAGCGTTTTTCGTTCTTGCGTTCGTGAAGGGGCGGAACTTTTTCGAACTCCGTCGTCCTGGAAATCATTCCGAAAAACAGCGGACCCGAAGCAAAGAACGCGGCGGAGCCGAGAAGAGCGATCGCGCCCAGCGTGCAGACGAAATAAATCGGCACTTCTTTAACGAGAAGAGAATACCGCAACCCGTAATATCTGCCGCACGTCATCTTGACGAACACGTTTACGGGGAAGAGATATTCTTCGCACCCGTAAAGGAATTTGAGCATATATTTCTCGATCGTTCCGCCCTGCTCGATAAGGTTAATGTTTTCGGGAATCAAATTGATAACCCCGACCGCGGCGGCGATCACGCCTACGATGAGAATCGCATAACTTGCAACGAGCAGCGGCGGGCGTTTTTTGATGAACCGATAAACGAACATCGTCGGGATCGACAGAAGCGCGCCGATAAGCACGGGCACCGCCGACAAAAAGACGAAAACGAGAATCAGCCACGGAAAATAGTACCACGCCATTGAAGTCGCAAGCCCGAAAGCCGCGAAAATCGGAACGGTCAGAAGAAAACTGCGTTTAAGTTCGAACACGTAATAAACGACGAGTTTCGACAAAAACAGCACGGACGCGTTCACCGGCAACGTAACGAGGAACTTATTGTCGTCCGCAAAATACAGCGCGCGCATCAGCCCGAACGTGCAGGAAAGCACGGACATTATGAAGATCGCGCCGTAAATGAATATTATCAGTTGCGACGGCAAACCGCTGAAAAATATCAGAAGCGGCAGCACCTTGAACAGCACGAACGCAACGGCTGCGACGATCAGAAATTTCAGAATCGTGAAAACGATTTTCGAAATCCTACCTCTCGTCGTGCCGAGAAATCCGAAATCCAGCTCGTTCCTTAGCTGCATCATAACTATCGGAAAGAGGTCTTTCATTTCCTGACACCGCCTTCGCCGTTCTCCGCCATAACGCGTGCGGCAAACTCGTCGTCGTTTATCATCTTCATATAGAACTCTTCGAGCGGACAGATTTCCTCGATTTCCGCAATCGTGCGGACGCAGAGGATCTTGCCTTTCTTGATTATCGCAATGCGGTCGCAGATACGCTCCACGACGTCGATTATATGGCTCGAAAAGAACACGACGTTGCCCGCTTCGGCGTGCCGACGCATGCACTCTTTAACCTGAAAAATACTGTTCGGATCGAGCCCCGTGAGCGGTTCGTCGAGTATCCACAGCCGCGGATCGTGAACGAGCGCCGCCATAATCGTGATTTTTTGCTTCATTCCGTGCGAATAGGTTTTCATCGAACAGTCGAACGAACCCTCGAGTTCGAAAAGTTTGACCATCCGCTCTATTCTCTCGTTTCTCTCCTCGCGCGAAACGCCGAATACGTCGGCTATATAGTTGATGTATTCGCGCCCCGTGAGCTGTTCGTACAGCGCGTAGTGATCGGGAACGAAACCGATGCGCTCTTTTGCCTTGCGCGACTGGGTCGCCACGTCATAGCCGCAGACTTCGATCGCGCCTTCGGTGATCGGTTGTATGCCGACGATACTTTTTATAATGGTCGATTTACCCGCGCCGTTCGGCCCGAGAAAACCGAATATTTCGCCGCCGCGCACCGTCAGATCTGCGTCCTTGACGGCGTAGTTTTTGCCGAGCGCGTATCTTTTCGAAAACTTCTTCAGAACGAGGCTCGTGCCCGCGCCGATATTCACGGGCTGATCGACGTCGCGCCCGTTAAGCGCAGCTTTGAGCGCGATCTTTTCGGCTTTTAACTGTTTCTTTTTGTCGTACATATCGCGATGAACCTCCGCTATAGCAAAAAACTGTTCGTATACGAACCAGATCGCAAACGCTATCGCAACGTATACGAGATAGAACAACAACTGATACAAAGGGTGAAATTCGAGCGACATTCCGCCGATTTTCACCGTCGCGGTGATCTGGAACAGCTTTTGCGCCCAAACGCCGAGCTTGTCGGCGATAAAATCGCTGTTGAGAAAGAAAAAGTCAACTTCGTGCCCCATCGCCGTAAACAACGGATTGAGTATCAGAACGAGCACGAAATATACGAAAAACCACGCCATCGAGTGGTAAAACTGCTTGATCTTCGGCTTTTCGAATATCCCGAGCGCGACGAGCAGCAGCGGCATGAAAAACGCAGGATAATGGTTCACCCAGAAGTTGACGAACGTCCATTCCGTAAAGGTTACGCCGCCCACCCCCATCGTGTAGTTGGGCATCGCCATTGCGAGGAACGCCCCCATCACGTTGATGAAATAAGTGAAGTAGAACAGCCGCTTCATGTTGAATACGAGGCATATCGGAACGATGAACATCGCCGTGTTGCAAAGGTGAAGCGGCCAGCGCCAGGGCTCCAAAAACGAGTCGTATTTATAGCGCGTACAGAAAGTTATCATCAGCGCGATCGACATATAAGTCATCGCGAAACGCCTTACCGCGTATTCCTTGTTTCTGAAAACGAAGTAAATCACCGCGGGAATAATGAACGCAAAATACAAAAACGCCCTGTGTATCGGCGTGAATTCGTCCACGAAAACGAACTCCGACCCCTTGCCGAAAAGCACTTGCAGACCGTAAGACGGGAACGTGCATACGATCATCGCAAGAAGGGCTGCGAGCGTCGTCCAAACGCTGCGGTCTGGCTTGTCGAACCGCGGTTCCTTTATCCATTCGTAAGCACAGATCGAAAAAGCAAGCGCGTTTTCGATCGCATACGCGGCGGCGGTAAAACCGAATCCGTCGGGCATTCCGCCCGCCAGAAAACGCACGTTATAATCGGTGAGCGCAATCGCGAGCGCATACGACGGCAGGCAGAAATATTTGACGAGAGTTTTAAGTTGACCGACTTCGCCGAAAAAGGGTTTCAGCATCAGAATGCAGCAGGAAGTCGCCGCCAGCCAGACGGAAATCAAGGACAACGCCGTCATAAAACGACCGTCCGCTCCGCCCGAAAGCCCGTATATATGAGAGATCGGATATTCGACGTAAGAATAATAACGGGCGGCAAAGACTGCGGCAAAAACGACGGCAAGCGTCTTTTCGAATTTGACGTTCCCCTTCAGTTTTTTTCGCAGGCAAAAAAGCGCGCCCGTGAATATTAAAATGCAAATCAACGATAAAACGTAATACATTGCTCGTTTTCCTTCTCTCAAATCGCTTTTCGGCTTCGTCGATCGGGTTTCGCCCCTTTTTCGTTTTCCGCGTCAACACGTATAAATATGGTTTATCAGAGCCAAGTCTTTTTCACAATATTATCACTTAGCCGACTACATGTCAAGAAAAAATCCGCCGAAAATGAGTTTTGTGAATTTTTTGTGTATTTTGTGAAACCAAAACACACAAAAACAATGAAAAAGCCGCAAAAAAGCACGCATATACAATCAAATTTGCGAAACGCGCCGTACAACGCATATACACAAGCGAATTAAAAAAAAGGATTCCATTCGTCATCACTAACTATTTTTGCGGGATCAAATCTGCTATTGCAGTGTTAAAAAGCCGTTCTTCCCGCAAAAATGCGAAGCACCGAAAAGAGCGCATTTTTAGATGATTTTTCGCGAGCGTGAGGGAGGGCTGTACTGGAGGTACTGCGCCCGAACGCGCGCGGAAAAGGGCTAAAAAGTCGCCTTTTCGGTATTTAGTGATAAGAAATGGAAGTCCTAAGAAAAAAACGGAACCCGACAGTTCCGTTAATTTTGGTTTGTTTTGCAAAGTCGAATTATTTATTGAATTCGTCTTTATAGGATTTACCGAATTTCAGAACGGGTTTCTTCGAAGCCGCGATTTCAACCTTTTCGCCGGTAGCGGGGTTGATTCCGGTCTTAGCGGGAACGTCCTTTACTTCGAAAGTCCCGAAACCTACGAGCTGAACCTTTTCGCCATTCTTAAGAGCTTCGGTAATGGCTTCGATCACTGCGTCGAACGCCGTCGTAGCGTCTTTATTAGTGAATCCGGTTTTCTGTGCAACTGCTTTGATGAGTTCGCCTTTGTTCATAATTATGTCCGCCTTTTCCAAAATATTGTGCTTGCGACTTTCTCGGACGAAGTTACCCGCCCGACCTAAATCGCAGCCTATGCAATACTTATACGATATTTACGGCTTTTTGTCAAGAAATTTCTACGTTTTTTCGGAAAAAATTTTTTGCGCCCGTTCTGCGCGATTTTTCGCCTTTTTTTAAAAATATGATTGAACCGACGACTTTAATGTGATATAATGGTTTGCGGAAGTCGGCTCGTCCGCCGCTTAGAAGTCCGTGCAATCAAAAACAGCGCGTCGGAAAGCGGAGCAACCAAACGCGGAATTTACGACCGACCGATCGGAGAGTAGTATGTATATCAACGCTTACAAGCCGAAAGGCACCGTCAGACACAAAAACCTGATTTCCCTCACGACCGCCGCACGCGAGGACGTTTTCGAATATATTTACCGCACGCGCGACTTCAAGCTCAAAGCTCGCGTCGGGGAAAAGAATTCATGCCTTGCGGGAAAATACGTCGCGATGATTTCCAAATCTTCTTATTTCCGCACGCAGGTGGCATTCCGTATCGCCGTCGAATCGCTCGGCGGCTTTCCGATCATAATTCCCCTCGTCGGAACGGCGATCGAAGAATCTCTCAAGGACTGCGACGTGATAAGGAATCTCCGCGACTACGGTATTTCGGCGTTTCTCGTCGACACCTCGTTCGACCACGACGCGGAACTTCTCGAACGTTACGCCGCCTCCCCCGTCATCGACGCCAACGCCAAGGTCGGGCCATGTTTTGCACTCTCTTCTCTTCTCACCGTACGCGAAAAATTCGGCAAACTTTCCGGGCTTAAACTCACGTTTATCGGCGACTGCTCGAGCGGGGACAATTCGATTCTTACCGGGGCAGCGAAATGCGGAATGAATCTCAACATAGTTTCACCGAAAGAACTTCTGCCGTCGAAAAAAATCGTCGATTATTGCAGACAATTCTGCAACGTCGAACTGTTCACCGACAAAGAGGACGGAATCAGAGGAACCGACGTCATCTACGTCAACGAAAACGACTTCGGCGACGAGTACGCGCTCGACGAACTCGACCTCGCTTTCGCCCATAAGGACGCGATCGTTCTTCACTCTTTCCCGCTCGTAAGAAAGAAAAGTATTTCCGACGACGCAGCGGACTGTCCGCAGTCGATGATTTTCGAGCAGGCGGCAAACCTCGTCTACGCGCTCGAAGCCGCGCTTTCGTTCATCTGATAAAATCGAATGCATTAAACAAAAAAAGCAGTTAATCGACTTATAGCCGGTTTTTATTGATACAAAGGAGATTGATATGGATTACAATTTTTTCGCCATTATCGACAGAATGAAATATATCGCGAGATGGAGCCTTATGCACTCGCTCGAACCCGAAAACGTGATGGAACACACCGAACAGGTTACGATCATCGCGCACGCGCTCGCCGTCATCAAAAACAAACTATACGGCGGGAACGCAGACCTTACCAAGGTTATGCTGTACGCGCTTTACCATGAAACGGGCGAAGTCGTGACGGGCGATCTTCCCACCCCCGTCAAATATTACAACGAGGATATCAAAAACGCCTATAAGGCGATCGAGAAAACTTCATGCAAGAAAATCGTGGACACACTGCCGAGCGAACTTCGCGACGAGTTTCTGCCCTACGTAATGCCCGATGAAACGTCCGTCGAATACGAAATCATGAAATGCGCGGACAAAATTTCCGCTTACCTTAAATGCCTTGCCGAACTCCGGCTCGGCAACAAAGAATTCAAAAAGGCAAAAGTTGGAATCGAAAAAGAAATCAAGGGTAAAAATCTTCCCGAAGTAGACTATTTCATAAAAAACTTCGTCCCCGCGTTCGAAAAAACGCTCGACGAACTTGATTATTAAACCGCTTTTATTACTTCCTTTATATCCGATAATCGACTTATCGCCGACGTTAAACAAAAACGACTTCCGTATCGAAGCCGTTTTTTTCGTTAATTTCCCGTCATCCCGAACCTTGCTCACCTTGACGGACTTCCGAGGGATCCGGGCACGAAGTGCCGCACTCGTCGCATTTTCTAACTTTCCTAAAAGACCTGATAATCGACCTATAGTCCATCTTCATCGCCCGCGCCCGCTTCTTCATCGGTTACGCGAACGTAATTACAGAAATTATATTTCGGGTTTTCGTCAACCCTCTAAATCATCGTTAAGCTCGTCGCGATAATAATACGTTTTTTTTATTCGTTACTTCTTCGTTCGTTTGCTTTTGTGTTATTCGTTTAAGTCGGCTTTCGCTTCGTCCGCGTCTTTTTCTCGAACTTTGCGGACGAGATATATCGTAAGACCTATCACAAGACCGAGCGCAAACGGACATATCCATCCCATTCCGACGTCGGATAAAGGCAGATATTTTCCGACCGCTTCGAGAAATCCGTCGAGTTTCAAAAAGTTTTTCACCGCGACGGGAAGCGCGAGAAGCAAATCGTATATCGCACCGATAAGCGTAAAGCCGAGAGTGAATCCGTACACGACGCGGGCGTTTTCGTAAAATCTTCCGAACAGCGAAAGAAGAACGAGCGCGATCGTGAGCGGATAGAGGAACATAAGCGCGGGCAACGAATAATTTATAATCGCGCTGAGCCCGAAATTCGTGAGAACGAGCGAAACGAGCGAAAAGACGATTGCCCAAATTTTGTAATTTCCGCACTTCGGAAAAAGTTCGACGAAAGTTTCCGAACAGCTCGTGATGAGCCCGACCGAAGTTTTAAGGCACGCGAACGTCACCGTCGCGGCGAGAACGTACAACCCGACGTCGCCGAGGTAATACCGCGCGATTTCAGTGAGCGCGACGCCGCCGTTTTCCGCGGGAGCAAACGCTCCTCTGCTCTGCGCGCCCATTATCGTAACCGCGACGTAAATCACCGACATGATAAAACAGCCAAGGATTCCGGACTTCACAGTCGCGCCCGCAACCGACAGCGGATCTTCGACGCCGAGCGAACGAATCACGTTGACGACGACGATTCCGAAAGCGAGCCCCGCAAGCGCATCCATCGTTCCGTATCCGTCGATAAACCCCGCTATAAACGCTTTATCGGCATATGAAGCCGACGGAGCGACTTCGCTCACGTGCGCGGAAGGGTTTACGAGCGCGACGATCACGAGCGCAAAAAGGAACACGAGAAACACGGGCGTCAGAATTTTTCCGATCCAGGTAAGAATTTTTCCGGGCTTTAAGGAAAAAGCGAGCGCCGCGGCAAAAAACACGACGGAAAAAATCAAAAGGATAAGCCCCGCGCTCACGCCCTCGGGAAGAATCTGTTCGAGGCCGACGGTAAACGAAGTCGTCGCGCAGCGCGGAATAGCGAAAAACGGACCTATAGACAGATATAACGCGACGGTGAAGAACATTCCGAAAGGCTTGCCCGCCTTGCTCGAAAGTTCATATAAGCCGTTACTTTTGCTTATGCCGAGAGCGGCAACCCCGAGAAGCGGCAACCCCACCCCCGTGACGAGAAAGCCCGCGAGCGCCGCCCATACGTTGTGCCCCGCGTTCTGCCCCATCGATACGGGAAAAATCAGATTGCCCGCCCCGAAAAACATTCCGAAAAGCATCAACCCGACGTATATATATTCTTTTACAGTGAGATTCTTTTTCATAAGCCGAACCATCCCCAAGTCGTTTTCGCGGAATGGTTTACACTCCGACCGAATCATTATATCATTTTTTAAAAGAAACAGTCAATCGTAAATTCAGTCTTGCGCGATTTAATTATTATTTATTGCCGCTTCCGTTATTATTTATTTCAGGTTCCGTTTAGCTCTCTGAGTTGCTTTCGGATTCGCCTTTTGATTTGCCGAAACAATTTTCCCGATTTGCCGCATAAAAAAATTCCGACGAAACATACTCTAATCGGCAGGAGGAACTATGGAAAAAGATTTTTGTATGGGGATCCTCGTGGGACTTATGGGCGGCGCAATTGCCGCAGCAAATTCCTTCAAGGTGAGAAAAGCCGTTAAGGACGGTCAGGATCAGATCATGACCATGCTGAACAAAATGAACGACAAAAGAGAAGAAAAACAAACGGCAGAAAAACCTGAGCAGGAATAATTCCGCGAAAGCCGATCCGCCAAAGACAGTTGCGACTTGCAAAACCACACGGTTTGCGGTTCGCGGCTGTCTTTTTCTCTTTTGCCTCGATTTTAACGAAAAAAATTAAAAAAATGTCAAAAAACGAGAGTATGGGTTATATTTTTTAAACATGTTGGAAATAAAAAAAACAATACCACAAGGAGATATTTTATGAATCCGTTCAAAGAAAAAGCAAAGAAACCGGAAGATTATCTTGAAAGCCTTAAAAGACTTTATCCCGCCCCATACGACAAAAGAACGACCGATCCGTATACGAAAGCGCGAATTATACTTGCCTGCGGCGCGGAATACGAGGCGAACTGGCACTCCCATCAGATGCAACGGCACATTTCCGATCCCGATCTGCGGCGCGATCTCGCGCTCGTAAGGTTCGTCGAAAAACAGCAACAGCAAAAGCTCGCGCAGCTGAAACCCGTCGACGAATCCATACTCGAAACGACGATTTCGTACGAACAGCTCGCGGTCGATTTAACGGCGGGAATGGCGCGCGAAGAAAGCAATTTTTACGTTAAAAAGGCGCTCGATTTCGCTCTCCTCGAAGATTTCGACCATTTATACAGATACGCAGATCTGCTCGACGCGGACTACGGCATTCACGCCGAAAGACTTGTCGGCAAATACACCGAGATTATGCCCGCGCGCCCGACGATCGCGCATCACAGGCACCCGATCGACAACGTAAAGCGCAATATCAGCGCAAAAACCGCCGATCTTAAGACAGTTCTGAACACGATGATCATCACCGCCGCCGAACAGCAGACGATGAACTTTTATATGAACGTGGCGGCGAACTATAAAAACGACGCGGGGCGCAGGCTTTACGAAGAAATCTGCCTCGTCGAAGAAGAGCACGTCACGCAGTACGGCTCACTCATCGATACTTCGTGCGATCTTATCGAATGCACTCTTATGCACGAGTTCACCGAATGCTATCTTTACTGGTCGAACTACGTGACGGAAACCGACACGAAGATCAAAGATCTTTGGGCGCAATATTTCGAAATCGAATTGTCGCACCTGCACGCCGCCGAAAAAATGCTCAAAAAGTATGACAAAAAAGATTATACGGCGGTTATTCCGAACGCGGAATTCCCCGAAGCACTGTCACTTCACGAAAATATCGACTACGTTCGCGGCATTTTGAAAGACACCGTTCAATATACAGGCAAACTCACCGATTACAGAAATATCGCCGACCTTGGCGACGACGACAGATTCTTTGCCTATAACCGCGAATTCGTAAAACCCGCCGACGAAAATCCGAGCCACACCGTGATAAGAGATTATATCGTGAAAAAAGGCATGGACTATAGATTCGAAACGGCGGAACACCCGATTGCACGTATGCGCAACAGAAAATATGACGATACGGAAGTCGGAACGGTGAAATCTGCGGAAAAATGCAAAGGCTTTTCACCCGCCGCGCCCAAAAAGAAAGCGGCAAAATAAACAATTGCACAACACCGTAAACGACGGCAAAAACGGCCGAACCGCAAGCGGCGGCAAAATCGACGATACGCTATCGAACAAGCAAATCGCTGTTCTATTCTCATTTTTTCCTCTTTTCTGCCGTAAAGGCGGAAAGGTCGTGCGAATTTTTCGCACGACCTTTTTATTTGAAAAGATATCAAACCGTGTCGATAATCGACTTATAGGCGGGGTTTTAATGCACTTTGAGTTTTTTAAGCACTTCCGCGCCGCGGGCGGCAACCTCCGCAAGCGCGCCTTTTTCGAACGGCGAACGAATGCCCGCTTCTTTGAGCATGTCGGTGAAAAATTCCGTTCCGTAATGCGAAGTGAACTTGAGATAAGACGCGAACGCTTCGTCGTGGTCATCGAGCGAGCGGAACAAAAACTGCAGCGCGTCGGACTGCGCAAGACAATAGTCGATATAGTAGAAAGGCGATTCGTAAATGTGCATCTGATATTGCCATCTCGTGCCTTTTTCGAAATATTTCATGCCTTTCGCGTTCATATACGGTCTGTATTTCGCTTCGAGTTCGTTCCATACGGCGTTGCGCTCGGCGGGCGTCATCTCCGGTTCTTCGTATACGCGGTGCTGGAACTCGTCGACGATCACGCCGTAAGTAAGGAAAGACAGATTGTCGAAAAGGTGCTTGAATTTGTATCTGTCGGCGTCCTTACCGAAGAATTTGTCCATAAATTTCCAGCAGAAACATTCCATGCTCATCGAGTGAGTTTCGGCGGTTTCCATTCCGAGCGGCGCTTCGGGATCGAGATCGTTTTTGAACGCGAGATAACTTGCGAACGCGTGCCCCGCTTCGTGAGTCAGAACGTCTACGTCGTCAGAAGTGCCGTTAAAATTCGCGAGAATGAAGGGTTGCTTGTATTTAGGAAATTCCGTGCAGTAGCCGCCGCCCCACTTGCCCTCGCGCGAGAGAACGTCGAAAGCGTCGTTTTCGATCATCATGTCGATAAACTCGCCCGTTTCGCGGCTCATTTCGCGGTACATTTCGCGCCCCTTTTCAAACATTCCGGCATCGTCCAAAACGGGCTTGGGATCGCCGTCGGCAAAGCACGTGCCGTAATCGTAAAGTTTCATTTCCTTGATACCCGCTTCTCTTGCGGCTTGGGCCCGAATCGCGGAAACGACGGGCACGACGTCCTCCAGAACGTTATCTCTGAACTTTTTGACGTCGTTTTCGTCGTAACACAGCCTGCCCATGCGGTAGTAGCCGAGTTCGACGTAATTCTTGTAGCCGAGTTTTTTCGCCATGCGGTCGCGGATTTTTACGAGCCGATCGTAAGTTCCGTCGAGCACGTCGGAGTGTTTCTGCATTGCCGCGCCGAGCGCGTCGAAAGCGCGCTTTCTTACTTCGCGGTCGCCGTCGTTCATATATTTTTTAAGTATCGTGAGCGGCATTTTTTCGCCGTTAAACTCGATCGTGAGTTCGCTCATAAACTGCGCGTATTCGTTTACGACCGCGCTTTCTTCCTGAAGATCGGGAATGATGCGCTCGTCGAGAGTTTTAAGTTCGACTTCGAACGATTTGTATACGGGAGCGGGCAAAGCTTTTTCCACTTCCGCGCGGTAAGGCGTTTCGAACATAGCCTTGATATACGCTATTTTCGACGCGGCGAGAAGCGGCGTGTTCTGCTCGTAATATTCCTTTTCGTTCTTGTAGTACTCGTCGAAAGTGTTGCACGACCAGCGCGCATAGGCAAGAGAACTTTCGGTGGCGAGTTCCTCGGCCGCTTCGAGAAGCGTTTTGCGCGCGGACAGAACTTCAGCCGCGCTTTTTGCAGAGCGGATTTTCGCTATCGCCTCGTCGAAGGCTTTCTTTACGTCCTCGACTTCACATCTTTTGTACGGTAAATCGCGTACTTTCATATTTTACTCCTTATAATCGTTTGATGAATTGACGAATTTATCTGTTTAAAAAACAAAGGACCGCCGTTTCGGGCAGTCCTTATGCGTTATCGTTATCGGGCGCGGAGCGAAAAACGACCGCGCGGACAAGCCGAAAGTCGGCATTATTTCTTTTCGATAAGAGCAACGATATCGCCCACGGTCTTAAGATTCGATGAAACTTCGTCGGGAATGGATATTCCGTACTCGTCCTCGAAACTCATAAGCATTTCGATTATGTCGAGAGAGTCGGCGCCGAGATCTTTTATGATTTCGCTGTCCATCGTTACGGCAGACTTATCGATATTTAACTGACCGCAAATTATATCCGTTACTTTATTAAAAACATCGTTCATTTTTCTTCCTCCGAGCTGCAACGCAGCACAAATATCGGTTTTATTTTAGCAAACCGAAAAAGGTATGTCAACTGTTTTTTTCGTTTATGCCGATAATCACGCCATAGCGCCGAATTGCGATTTTTTCGAGTTTCGTAGTCCGAACCCGTTTTTTTGGCTTGTTTTAAAGCATAAAGTGCGCGATAATCGACTTATAGGCGGACTTTTTGGTTTTTTATCAGAGAATCGTTACCGTTCCGTCCGGGATTACTTCGATCGTATCGCCCGTTTTTACCGTTTGCAAAAATTCTTCGCCAAGACAGTCGATCGCGATGAGATCGCTGTTTTCCCACACGACGGAAAGGATCACTCCCGCGCCGGCGAGCGAGTCAATAGGCTCGGAAAACAGCATGCAAGCGGGGTTGATTTTCATCGAACAAATCACCTGCAAAACCATGCCGCCGGTGGTCGAACCGATCGTCTGCGGCAGGCAAAGCGCTTTTCCCGTTATGTTTTTTCCGTAAATATCGGGGTTATTCTGGTCGGCGACGATGACTTGCTTCGCGCCGGCAAGCGCCGATTTCTGGAAGGTGGCGAGCGTATTTACGCCCTGATGAGAAACGACGGCTTCGCCCTTGTAACTTCCGCCGTTGATTACGCGGCCTTTGAAAGTTTTCATTACTTTTCCTCCTTTCCGACGATGATCGAGAGTAAATCTTGGTCTTTGTAATATCTCGCGACGGAATACGTGCGGAGTTTGTTTGAACAGGTCATCATGCGACGCGATTTCGTGAGCGGGTTCGACGTGTACATAAGCGGACAAATCGACGTTACTTTCGCGCCCGTTTTCATAAGCTCGGCATACAGCGCGGTTTTTTCGAACGCTTCGCGCACGGGAGGCGCGGTACAAAGCACCGTCTGGCATGCCACTTTCGTTTTTCCGCTTTCTTTAAGACCGTTAATTATCGCTTCTGCCCATTTTTCGAGCTGATTTTTCGAAAGGTGCGGACACCCGATGAACGCAAGCGTGCCTTTCTTGTCGGGATCTTTCCACATGACGGGATAGGACGCGTATACCCGTTCGAGCTCGGCGTCGTCTATCACGTATTCCTTATAGTCGTCGACGAGCAGTGACTGCCCCGCTTCGACCGCTTCGGGCGTTACGTTTTCCACGTGATAAAGCCCGACGGCGCCGTTTGACGCGGTTGCCGCGCCGAAGTCCTTGAGATATGACTTACATTCGTCGTTAAGTTCGGTGCCGATCCATTTGTCCAGTCCGACTATGTACGGCACGTCCTCGACCACTTTTATTCCGATCGCCGAACCGAGAATCTGCGCGATCGGTTTTTTCGTCGTTTTGACGGTGATTTTCCATTTCGCTTTTCTGCCCTCGTCGGTGAGCAAGCCGAACTCCGGAACGTAGCCGATGATCGAACCGAAAATGTCGATCATACCCGAGTTGCGATTGCAACGCGCGCCGAGAACGGAGTTTGCGTAGTTGACCGCGCTGGACTCCGCCCACGACAATATATCGCCTTTTTTAGGGATATTGCCCATTTCGTCGAAGTAGCAGGCGCAACTGAACGCGTCTTTGCCGACGAGCCCGAGTTTTGTCAGTTGCTCTTCGTATTTTCCCTGTTGTCCGTACAGTACGGTGGAGAACAGCAATTTGTCGAGAAGGTTACACTTTACATTTTTGAAATCCACGGGACGGGGATCCATCGTGAAGCCCTCGTCAACCTTAAGCCCCGCGGCGATGAGTTCGTCCATAACGCGGTAAACGGGCTTCAGAAGCGACAAGCCGAACGAAGTTACGAGATGACCTTCGCCGTGCGTTACCTTTACGAGCCGTTTCGCGCCGAACAGATCGCCGTAACGGACGACGGTTTCCATAACTTTCGCTTTGGTTTCGCCCTCCGAACCGTTGAGCACGGCAAGTTGCTCGTCCGTCAGTTGCATTTTATATTCGTACATTTAAGTTCACTCCTTATCCGATTTATATCTTTCCGAATATCTTTTTTATATCGTTCCGAATTTATATCGTTCCGAATATCTTCTGGGCGCTTATATTTTCATGGCGACGTCCCACGCTTTCCAGATTACCGAGCGGAGATTGCCGACTTTTTCGCAGTCGCCGACGAACCGAACGCCCTTTTCGTCCTTGAGAACGGGAGCGGGACGGTAGCCCATCGAACGAATGACGGTGTCGCCCTTTATGTCGAACTGCTTTCCGTCCTTATCCTTTACCGTTACGCCGTCGGCGTTCACCGACACGAGAGCGGTTTCGAGATGGACTTCCACGTTGTGAAGCGCGAAATAGTCGCGAAGGTACGAACTGTTGGCAAGGCACACGCCGGGAACGGCGATGAGATCGTTTTTCATTTCGACGATCACGGGTTCTTTGCCGTGGCGATGGAGATCGTATGCGATTTCACAGCCGCTGAGTCCGCCGCCGATTATTATCACTCGGTTGCCCGTTTCTTTTCCGTATAAATATTCGCACGCTTCGATTGCGTTCTCGAGCCCCGGAATGCGCGGAGTGTTTGCGCGGGCGCCCGTCGCGACGACGATTTTGTCAAAGCCTTGGACGTCGGCAAGCGATCTGACCTCGGTATTGAATCTGATTTCGATCCCGAGATCGCGCATTTCTTTTTCGTACCACTTGAGAAGTTCTTTATCTTTTTCCTTGAAGTCGGGAGCCGCGGCAGCCTTGAACACGCCGCCCGTCCGATCGCTCTTTTCGAAAATGACGGGCTTGTGTCCGCGGAGCGCAAGAACGCGAGCCGTTTCCATTCCGCCGATACCCGCGCCTATTACGGCGACTTTTTTCGGAGCGTTCGTCTTTACGATCTTATATTTCTTCGACTGCATCGTTTCGGGGTTGATCGCACAACGAGCCATTCCCATATTGTCGGCAAGAGTCTGGTCGTTGGCAACGCCCTTGTAATGCGCCATGTTGAAGCACGCGTTGTGGCAGCAGATGCACGGTCTTATCGACGATTCGTCGTCGGCAAGCGTTTTCGTTATCCATTCGGGATCGGCAAGGAACTGACGAGCAACGCCCATTGCGTCGATCTCACCGTCGGCAATCGCTTTCGCGGCGCGTTCCGTCGTCATTCTGCCCGCGCATACGACGGGTATGTCGACGAATTTTTTGATATGAGAAACTTCCGCAAGGTTGCAGTCGGTGCCCATATACATAGGCGGGTGCGCCCAGTACCACGCGTCGTACGTTCCGTTGTCGCAGTTGAGCATGTCGTAACCCGCATCCTGAAGATATTTCGCCGCGCGTTCGCTTTCTTCCATATCTCTTCCGACTTCGACGTAATCCTCGCCGGGAAGCGCGCCTTTGCCGAAGCCTTTCGTTTTAGACACGACCGAATATCTGAGCGAAACGGGATAGTCCTCGCCGCAGACCGCCTTGATCGCTTTGACGATCCGAACGGGGAAACGATAACGATTTTCGAAACTTCCGCCGTAGTCGTCGGTACGAAGGTTGGTGTATTTCATCGTGAACTGGTCGAGAAGATAACCCTCGTGTACGGCATGAATTTCCACGCCGTCTACACCCGCTTCCTTGCAAAGCGCGGCGGTGCGGGCAAAAGCCGTTACCATGTCGTCGATTTCCTTGATCGTGAGCGGGCGCGAATAGCACGTGTCGTCCCAACGGTTGGGCGTGGCGCTCGCGCTGGCGCACATATACTCGACGTTGAGAATAGGTTTCATCACGGTGCCGAGAAATTTGTTTTTGAGCGCTTTTACCATTATGTCGTTGATCGCAAGGCTTCTTCCGAATCCCGCAGTCAGCTGAACGAACATTTTCGCGCCCGTTTTATGCAGTTCATCCATGAACTCTTTGAGTTTTTTGAATTTCCCCTTACCCTGATACAACCACTTGCCGAGCATCATGTCTTTGATCGGAGCAATTCCCGGGAGAATCAGTCCGACGTTGTTCTTCGCCCGCTCCAGAAGAAAGTTTGCGGCTTCTTCGTCGAAGTGATTGGGCTCAAGCCAGCCGAAAATCGACGTTCCGCCCATCGAAGTCATAACGATCCTGTTTTTGATTTCAAGATTACCGATCTTCCATGGGGCAAAAAGCGATTCGTATTCTTTTTTCATTGTTTTTACCACCTTATTTTTGACCGCGGCAAGTTTTTTTCGCCGCTTGTCTTTTTCTTGTTTACAGCCGCCGCTCGGCGGCTTCTCGTCCGATTATACTGCAAAAAACGCGTTTTGTCAATATTCGTCTCGTTTTTTCATTATATATTCACTTTTCGCCGTTTTTTCTTACTTTTCCCGTCATATTTTTGCACTCCTTTTGTGTCCAACTTTCGGGGTGCAGTTCATTTCACTGTAAGCTTTCCCCTACGGGGCGATTCCCCCCGCTAAACGGGGGAAATGTCGCCTACGGCGACAAAAGGGGCGCGCCGCGCGTAAGCGGGCTGGCGCGTATGCGCCGAGAGAGGTCTGCTCATAAACGCCGCGCACTTCATTTTTGTCCCGTCATCCCGAGCCTTGCTCGTTTATTCGGCTCCCGAGGGATCTATGCATTTTAGTGCCGCACACTCCACGTAATCTTACTTAACAAAAGCTCTAATAATCGACTTATAGCACGACTTTTTACGTTCCATGCCTTCCATTACGGGGAAGGTGGCAAATCGAGCGTCTTTTGCGAAGATTTGACGGATGAGGTCATAAGAAGCGACTTCTAAATCAAAGTTTGTTTCAAACCGTGTCGATCTATGGACCTCTCTCGTCTTTTACTCGCAAAGCTCGTAAAATCCACTCTCCCCATGGGGGGAAAGCTAAAAATGTGAAGTGCGGGGCTTGCGCCCCTGGATCCCTCGAGAGTTTGTCAAGGCGGGCAAGGCTCGGGATGACGGATAGAGATGAGAAAGGAAGCTTGGGACGCGAAAAAAATAAAAGTGCGGATAATCGACTTATGGGCGCATTTTTAATTCGATTAAACAAAAAACTGCCGCTTGATGCGACAGCCTTTTAAGTTTCTTTTAAGTTTTAAATTATAATTTAAAATCTTGCGGTGTAAATTACGTAACCGCTGTTGAACAGAAAATCGTCGTTGAAGAACGCTTCCTCGAGATCGTCGTAATGCTCGCGAAGCCATTTGTTTACTTCGGCAATCGATTTGTTTTCGGGGTTCTTTTTAGCCATTATCGAGAAATCGTTGGGAATGAACGAGAACCACGATTCGAAAAGCAATCTGCGCTTGTCGTAATCCATGTTCGACGTGTTTACGCTGCAATTTTCGAGCCGAATGCTCTTTGCCCCGAGTTTTTTGAGAATGTTGTAAATCTGGCGACCGGAATTGCGCGAACCGCTTAAGTCGTCCATTTTATAAAATTCCTTGAACTGGGAGAACAGATTGTCGTTGTCGGGATATGCGAACACGACGCCGTCGTCAACGTCGCGGACGAACATCACTGCGCCCGGTTTCATAAATTTCTTGATTTTTTTGAGAATCTTGAACGGATTTTCGAAGTCCATTATCGCCATGCTAAGGTTGACGAAATCGAAGCCCGACATGGAATCGTTCAGCGTTATGCTCTTCAGCGCGGTTTCCACGTCGTCGTTTACGTAATCTATCTTTTCGAACGTTACGTTAGGCATGTCGGCGGTCAGATCTTTGCCTTCCTGCACTATTCCGTCGTTGTATGAAAGGCAGACGAGTTTTCCGACTTCGGCGCGGTTCAGGCGCAAAAGCGCGTCCTTCGGACTGAGCGTGTTGAAATCGAGAACGTTAAGATCGTTTTTGCCGAAAAACAACTTGTCGTAGAAGGGTTTTTCATATTCGAAAAGCAACTCTTCTTCGTTTTTAAGGCGGTTTATTTCGACCATGTCCGCGGCGTCGTAGTATTGATTGTTCTTGCGCCGGGTGTTGTCCTCTTTGCGTTCGGAATCATCCTGCTTGTCAAGACCGAGAATGGGCGCGAGTTTTTCGTACAGCGCGACGATCGACTGCTCGAGCGTGGACGACGCAGCGTCTATCCAATGCAAGCGTTTTATGTAATATTCCATCGCTTTGGAAAGAACGCCCTCGTCAACTTTGAACGGGACGATCACGAGTTCACCCTGAAGTATCCTCTGATACGCCATTTCGACTTCGTTGAGAACGTGCGGAGATTCGGACGATTTGTGGCTCAAAATGAGAACGAACGCCTTGCAACGCTCGATCGCCTCGACTATCGAGGTGGCGTAGTCGCCGTAAACGTCGCGCGGGGCGTACCAGCAACGCACGCCTTTGGATTCGAGAACGGCGACGATATTATCGGCAATCGATTTCGATTCGTGTTCGTAACTTATGAAAACATCCATCTTTCTTCTCCCTTTCTTCGGTTTTTCTCAAATGATGATAAAAATATAAAAAAGTGCGGCTATACGTTCGTTATCGCGGAGTTCGTCGTTTTTTTCGACACGTTGCCGAAAAAAAAGTCAAACAGCGAAAAGCCCGTCTATAGCACGATTAACACTTCTTTTTGCGAGTCATCCGGTAGCACGGAACGGCAGTGAAGCCCGGGTATTCGTACTGCATTTCGAAGCCCATCGACGTGTATAGCGCGAAAGCCGATTCGTTCGCTTTGACCGTTTCGAGATTGTAAGTTTCGTCGTCGCGAAGGAAAGCCGTGAGCATTTTTTTGCCTATGCCCTGCCCGCGGAAAAACTTGTCTACGCAGACGTTTGCGATATAGATTCCGTCGGGTTCGTCGTTGAGCAGTTCGTAATATTCCTTATATACTTTCTTGAAGCGTCCGTCGACGACGGCGTCCGCCTTGAGGTAACAATCCATCATCGGCTCGGCTTTGAGCGAAAGCGGGGCGCGAACGGCGACGATCATTCCGACGATCGTTTCGCCCGAAATCGCGACGTATATATTCTCGTAATTATAAAGAGTGTCGCCCTTTATCATGTTTACGAGTATGGCTTTCGCCTTGTCGAGATTGCCCTCGTATTCATAAGGGAAAATGTACGGGTCGGTGTTGTATATGAGTTCGGCTACCTTTTCAAGATCGTCGGTCAGTCTAAGCTTGCGGAACGTGATTTCTATCTCTTTATTCATTGCAACCTCACAAAATTCTTGATTGATAAACGCCGCGGAAAGCGCGAAAAGTCGTTTTTGCGTTTCGCACGCCGCTTCGTTTCGTTTCAATGCATATTATAGCACTTCGTTTCGTCTTTTTCAACCTAATTCGTCCGTTTTCGCACGCCGAAACGGTTAAAAAAGGAAATTCGGTCAGTTTTTCTGTTTTGCGACGAGATTTTTGGCGGCGTGAATCAAGCCGTTTCTGAAAAACTCGATCGCGTCTTTTCCAGGCTCGGTATCGGGACAGATCACGTCGAAACCGTGATAGCAACCGGGGTAAACGCGAAATTCCGTCGGAACGCCCGCTTTGCGAAGCCGCTCCACGTAATCGACGGTTTCGGCATAAAACGGCTCTATGTCACCGACGTAAGTGAGCGTCGGGGGCAAACCCGCGAGATCTTCCGCACGTGCGGGGGCGGCATAGTACGGTACTTTGTCGGTTCTGTACAGATCGCCGAGATATAATTTCCACGCCTTGTCGTTTGACTGTGAATCCCAGCATGGGGTTTTGTTGTCCACGTTACTGCGCGTCGGCCTGTCGTCGAGCATGGGATAAAGCGGCATCTGATAAGCGATATTTACTTCGCCCTTGTCGCGAGCGTAAAGCGAGATTGCCGCGGTAAGCCCGCCTCCCGCCGAGTCGCCGCCGACGAATATCCGATCAGGATCGGCGCCGAGATCTTCGGCGTTTTCCTTTAGCCATCTGAGCGCGCAATAGCAATCTTCGAGCGCTTTCGGGTAAGGCGCGTCCACCGAACGGGTGTATTCGGGGGAAATTACGACCGCGTCGATCGCTTCGAGTATTCTGTTTATGAAATAGAACTCCTGCTCGGGAATGCCCATAGCGTAGCCGCCGCCGTGAATCCACAAAAACGCGGGGCGAGAAGATTTATTCGTTTTGCTTTCGGTTGCGGTGGCGTTTTCGGATTTGATTTTCGCCGATTCCGCTCTTTTGCGCTCGACGGCGATTTTACTGCCCGCGTCCGGATGCTTCGAAGTAAACTCTTCCGCTTCTTTGACGCCGCGACGCGAATATAGCAACGTACGGATAGCCGTTCCGTCGCCGCGCTCGATATACACTTCGTCGGTGAAATATTTTTTGAGTTTTCTGCCCGTCAGAAGTTTGTCGAGCACCGCGTTACCGACTTTAAAATAAGTCATTCCAGCGCGAGGGATGAGAAGTTTTACTATTCTGCCGCGAGCGGCGACAGATTTGTCCATTTTTTTGTTGATCGTGATTTTCATTCGTTCTTGCCTCCGTCGTCGTTCCGTTTCGATTATATATCACACGTATACATCACACGGCTTCGGTTTAAATAAATTCAGCAAAATATTATCGGATATACATCGGATATGGCGATCGGCAGAAAGATTTTTCGGCAACGCAAGAGCGGACTGCGCTATCCTTTTTTCGATACTGTCAGCGTGAATTGCGAGCCGCCGTCCGTTACCAAAAGTTCGCTTTCGCCCATGACGCGACAGTCGATCCCCTCTTCGCAAAAAAGGACAACGAGTCGAAGCATGAAATCGTCCCTGCTTATCGCTTCGAATTTTTCTTCTCCGTTTGTTTTTCTTCGTTCCATTTTTACCCTCGAAATTGTTTTGAAAATTCCGCTATGCCGCGAGCGGCGGGCGGAATCTGCGCACGAAAAAGCCGATCCGGGCTCCTCCGCGCTTTCAATTATATATTCGGGGAAAACGCATTTCAATATTGTTATGACACTTTTTTACGGTTTTTGCCGCAAAAAGAATGTCGAATCGAGTCGAAAACCGTCGGTTTTGTCATTCGACAAAATTCGCACTTTTAAGCGGGCGTTTTTTGCGACGAGTTTTCCTTTTCGTCATAAACCTGACTGCGATTTAAGTTCGTTGTAAACATTTTTCATGTACAGCGCGTCGGCGTCCTGATTGCCAGCCGATTCGCATATGACGACCGGTTCGAGATCGAGTTTTAAGAGCGCTTCGGCGAGCGGCTCGAACTCGGGACCGTAGACGGTATCGTCAAAATTGAGATGCTTGATTTCGCCTTTCGCGGAGTACATTATCTTTGAAAAATGCACGTGGAAGTGCTGCATTTTTTCAAAGCCGATCTTGTCGATCATATAGGCCAAGCGCGAGAGGTAGTCATCCGTCGTTTTCAGACTTCCGCGCTCGCGGGCGTTGACGTGACCGAAATCTACGGTCGGGATGAAGAACGGGGCGAGCGTGCAAAGCTCGGAAACCTCTTCTATCGTGCCGATCTGGGCAAGTTTGCCCATCGTTTCGGGGCAGAAAAGCATGTCAGAAAGACCTTCTTCGCGGACGACTTCGGCAAGCAGGCGGAAGTTGTCCGTCGTTCGACCGAAAGCGGCGGCGCGATCATCCTTGCCCTGCGACGCGGGGTGAATGACCACCCTGTTCCCACCCATAAGACGGCATTTTTTCGCGCTGTCGACGACGTAGCCGATCGATTTCTTTATCATTTCGGGATCGGGATTGGCAAAGTTTATGTAATACGGGGCGTGGACGCTTATCGCAACGTTTGAGGCCTCAAATGCGGCGCGGATCGAAAGAGCGCGCTCGTCCGAAAGCGTTACGCCGCGACCGAACGAATATTCGAAGGCGTCGAGCCCGTATTCTTTTACCCACACCGCGCTTTCTTCCGCGGTCTTATGCCCCGCCGCGGCAAAATTTTCGGAATTGCCGCTCGGTCCGAACATTATCATCTTATTACCTCTATGTCTTTTTCGAGTTGTCTTTTGAGTGCGTCCGCCGACGAAAATTTCGTTACGTCGCGGATTCGGTCGTCGAAATATACACTTATCGTTTTTCCGTACAGATCGCCGTCGAAACCGTCGATGTGGCATTCCATGACACGATTTTCGACGCCGAAAGTCGGGGCGGCGCCGAGGTTGGTGATGGCGCGGTATCTCACGCCGCCGACCGTTACCGTGCTTGCGTACACGCCGCTTTCGAGCAGGAATTTTTCCGCCGCGGGGATTACGTTAGCCGTCGGGAAGCCGAGTTTTATGCCCTCCCTGCGACCGTGAACTACTTCGCCTTTTATGAAATATTTCACGCCGTAACGCTCGAAACACTCTCTTACCGCGCCGCGGGCGAGCGCGGATTTTACGGACGAAGTGGAAATCTTTTCGCCGTTTTCGTCGGTTATAAAAGGCATTGCCGAAAACAATGCGTTTTTCTGTTTGCAATATTCTTCGAGAAGATTTACGTCGCCCGAGCCGCCGCGACCGAAACGGAAGTCCGTTCCGCAGAAAACTCCGCTTATAAGTCGATTATCGAATATTTCATCCAAAAATTCGAGCGGGGAAAGTTTTGAAAATTCCTCGGTGAATCTGACGACGATCGCTTCGTTTACGCCGAGAGAGTCGAGAATATCGACGCGTTCGCAGATCGAAAACACTTCGCCTTTTTTGCGGGAAAAAACTTTGCCCTCTTCCGAAAAAACGGTGACGGCGACGATTCCGCCGTTTTTCACGGCGAATCGTTTTGCTTCTTCGATGAGCGCCGCATGACCTTTATGGATACTGTCGAAGCCGCCAAGGCACAATATGGTCGGTTCGTCTTTTTTTTCGGATATAAAATCGGAAACGATCATGTCAATCCCTTACGTACGGTCTTATGACCACTTTTTTGTCTTTGCAATTCCCGACGCCCCAAAACGCGCCGTTCACGTATACGCGGTAGCGTCCGTCGGCGACGTCGAAATCGTCGTAAAGTCCGTTTAACAGCCTTATAGCCTTACTTTCCTCTATGTCAAGACGGTCGAAAGTCAGGACGGCGTCGCTCGGAATAAGGTGAGCGGCGACTCCGTCAGCTTCAAGTTCGTCCACGGTTACGGCGGTTTCTTTCGTGAAGTGTCCGCTTTGAATGCGCTCGAGCGCGGTCATCGTTCCGAGCGTTCCGAGAGCGGAAGCGAGATCGCGGGCGATCGAACGGATATACGTGCCGCCGCCGCACGTTATTTCGAACGTGAACGACGGGGAAGAATCGCCGATGAGTTTTATATCGTAAATGACGATGCGCTTTGGCGGAAGTTCGACGGCTTTCCCGGATCTGGCGAGTTTGTAACTCTTTTTACCGTTTACGCATTTAGCCGAAAACGCGGGCGGAATCTGATCCTGCTCGCCGATAAAGCGAGGCAATAGGTCGATTATCGCCTCTTTCGTCGGAATTACATCCGTTTCTGCGATGCGCGTTCCCTCAAGATCGAGAGTATCTGTCCGGTAGCCGAAAGTGAACTCCGCGACGTATTTTTTGACTTTTTCGGTCATGATATCGAACAACCTCGTCGCCTGACCGAGAGCGACCGGTAGCACGCCCGAAGCAAGCGGATCGAGCGTGCCCATATGTCCGCATTTGCAACCGACGATTTTTTTTACGCGGGCAAGGCATTTCGCCGAACTTTCGCCGCGCTGTTTGTAAATGTTCAGAAAACCGTTCATACGCTATAAACTAAAAATCGGAATTGATCTCTATTGCGCGGACGATGCGTTCGACGACTTCTTCGAAAAGTCCGCGGACGACGCAACCGCTCGCGTTGACGTGCCCGCCCCCGCCGAATTCCGCGGCAACGGCGTTTACGTCCACTTCGCCGCGACTTCTGAAACTGACGCGGTAAAGGTTCTTTTTGTCCTCGAGAAGGGATACGGAAACGCACACGCCGTCGATCCGAAGCGGATAGTCGACGAAGCCCTCGTTACCATCGGACTTCAGATCGTAGCGGGAAAGAAGTTCGTTCGAAGTGCAGATGAGCGCGACTTTTCCGCCGAAATAGTATCTGATACCGGACAGAACTTCGCCGAGAAGCCCCGTCTTGTTTTTGCTCGTTTTTCGCGTTTCGTAAATAATTTTGCCGTAGTCGGCACCGCACTCCACCGCTTTCGAAGCGACCAAAAGCGCGCGCGCGTCCGTGTTCGGATTGACGAAACAACCCGTGTCGGTTACGATCCCGAGAAGAACGCAAGCGGCGATTTCCGTGTCGATTTCTATGCCGAGTTTGCCGATGAGTTCGTAAATCAGAATGGCGGTCGCCGCGACTTCCTCGACGTTGTAATCCTTTACGTAGCGTTCGTTTGACATGTGGTGATCGATACACATTTCATTGCCGCACGATTTGAACAAGCCCCATGCGCCGCCGAGCATACTTTCACTCGCGACGTCGACGGCAACGTGCAGTTCGTATTTTTCCCTGACGCTTTCGGGGCGCATCGTTTCATTTAAAAAGTGCATATATTCGAATTTTGCGGGGATTTCGGAATCGCACACGACGCCGCACTTTTTTCCGCTTTTTTCGAGCGCTTTTTTAAGCGCAAAAGCGCTCCCGAGAGTGTCACCGTCCGGGCGAACGTGGCAGAAAACGAGCACGGAGTTTGCCGCGCTTATTTTTTCCGCAAGATAATCAAGCGTTTTCATCGTTCTCTTTCTCTTTTTTCTTTATCTCGTCGAGAAGTTTGTCGATTTTTTCGCCGTATTCGGCTTGTTTGTCAAGCATGAAGGTAAACTCGGGCACGGTGCGGATGTGCATTGACGAGGAAAGTTCGCGACGGACGAACCCGGCCGCGCTCTTTATAGCCTCGAACGTGTCCTTTTTTGCCTGTTCGCTGCCCGAAAAAATGCTGACGTATACCTTTGCCTGCTTAAGGTCCTGCGTTACTTCGACGGAAGTTATCGTGAACATTTCCGTGAGCCGCGCATCCTTAAGCTTCGTCGTGAGTATTTCGTAAATTTCTTTTTTGAACTCGCTGTTGAGTCTTTTTTCTCTTTTTTCTTTCATATCTTTTTAACCAAATATAATATCAATAGGGATGCCATTCGCCACCGCCGACTATTTTTGCGGATATAAATCGGTTTTTGCCGTATCGGACAACAGTTCTCCCCGCTATAAAAAAGCGGTCCGAAGCACTATGATGCAAGGGACCGCAGCCGGGAGATTTTTCTCGATCGTTTTTGCAAACGTGGCTCCCTTTTTAGAGGCGTGATCTCGATAACGAAATAACCATCCGCCCCGCAATTTCCGATTTATTGTTTCTTTTCCTCGACGATATAACTTTCGATGAAGTCGCCGACCTTGATGTCGTTGAATCCCTCGATCGAAATGCCGCATTCGTAGCCTTGATTGACTTCCTTGACTTCGTCCTTGAAGCGCTTGAGCTGGAGTACGTTTCCTTCGCAGATCATGACGTCGTTTCTGTAGATACGAAGTTTTGCCGAACGAACGATCTTTCCGTCGGTTACGTAGCAACCGGCAACTGTGCCGACGCCCGTGATTCTGAACGTGTCGCGGACTTCCGCTTTACCCGTATAAATCTCCTCGAACTTGGGCGCGAGCATACCTTTCATTGCTTTCGTCACGTCGTCGATCGCGTCGTAGATTATTCTGTAAAGTTTGATATCTACGTGCGTGCGCTCTGCCTGAACTTTGGCTTTCGCGTCCGGACGAACGTTGAATCCGATTATGATAGCGTTGGACGATTCGGCAAGCGTGACGTCCGTTTCGTTTATCGCGCCGACAGCCGCGTGCAGTACGTTGACCTTGACTTCGTCGTTGGATAGTTCTGTGAGCGACTGCTTGACGGCTTCCGCCGAGCCTTGAACATCCGCTTTTATTATAAGGTTGAGATTCTTCAGCTCGCCCTCGGATATCTTCGAGAACAGATCGTCGAGCGTGACTTTCTGCTGACTGCGGATCATGTCTTCGCGCTCTTTGTTGCGTCTTTCTTCTGCAACGAGTTTGGAAAGTTTTTCTTCGTCAACGGCGAAGATCGCGTCGCCCGCGTTGGGAACGTCCTCCAAACCGAGAATCGAAACGGCATCGGACGGACCTGCGGTCTTGACCATGCTACCCTTGTCGTTTATCATAGCTCTGACTCTTCCGACTACGGTACCCGCGACTACGTTATCGCCCACATGGAGCGTTCCGTTCTGGACGAGTACGGTAGCGAGAGGTCCTTTGCCCTTGTCGAGTTTGGCTTCGATGACCGTTCCGCGAGCCTTTCTGTCGGGATTAGCTTTGAGTTCTTCCATTTCCGCGACGAGCAGGATAGACTCGAGAAGTTTTTCGACGCCCTCGCCCGTTTTAGCGGATACGGGAACCATAATTACGTCGCCGCCCCATTCTTCGACGAGAATGCCGAGTTCGGAAAGTTGCTGACGAACTCTGTCGAGATCGATATGCGGTCTGTCGATTTTGTTCGCCGCGACGATGATGTCTACGCCCGCGGCTTTCGCGTGGTTGATCGCTTCGATCGTTTGCGGTTTGATTCCGTCGTCGGCGGCAACGACTATGATAGCGATATCCGTTACCTGCGCTCCGCGAGCACGCATTGCGGTGAACGCCGCGTGCCCCGGGGTATCGATAAACGTGATTTTGTTGCCGTGAATTTCGACGGAATATGCACCGATATGCTGGGTTATGCCGCCCGCTTCGCCTTCGGCGACGTTCGCACTCCTGATCTTGTCGAGAAGGGACGTTTTACCGTGGTCGACGTGTCCCATCACCGTGACGATCGGGGGACGTTTGACGAGTTTTTCGCCGTCGTTCGATTCGTCCGCGAAGCCCTCGTTCATAAGGTCCTCCGCGCTCTTTTCGAGTTTGAGCGTTACTTCGATGCCCAGATCGTCGGCGATAAACGCGGCGGTGTCGAAATCGATGCTGTCGTTGATCGTTTTCGTGATGCCTTCCTTGAAAAGACGCTTGGTGATTTCCACGGCGGAAATACCGAATTTCTCGGAAAGTTCTTTGATCGGCGTGAATTCTTTGGTGATTACCGCCTTTTCTATCTTGATGAAGTTGGATTGTTCTTCCTTCTTCTGTTTGGGTTTGCGGACTTTTCTGTATCCCGTCTTGTTCTCGTCGAAATCGGCAACGGTAAGCTCTTTTACGTGGAGTTTTTTGTTGTTGGCGTTGCGCTTTTCTTCGTAACTCTTTTCGGTTTTCTTTTTGACGGGTTTGTTATCCTTGGGCGGAATGAACGCTACTTCGCGAGCGGGAGCTTTGCCGCCGAAGCCGCTCGGACGAGGACCGCCGAACGGTCTGTCGCCTGCGGGACGAGAAGTTTGTCCGGGACGGGGCGGACGCTGTCTTTGCTCGAGAGACTGCGCCGCGTTGCGCTCCGCTGCCTTGCGGGCGCGCTCCGCTTTTTCGCGTTGTTCCTGCGCGGGATCGGCTTTCTTTACGATAAAGCTCAAAATGGATTTTTTGGGAGGTTCGGCGGGTTTTTCTTCCGCTTTAGGCGTTTCAGCCGCCGTTTTTTCCGATTTCTCGCTCTTCGCAGCCGCATCCGATTCGGGTTGCTGCGTTTTTTCCGCAAGTTTTTCTTTTGCGGGTTCGGTCGCTTTTTCGGCGGGTTTTTCGTCCGTCTTTTTCGCGGCGGGTTTTTCTTCCGTTTTGGGGACTTTATCCGCTTTCTTTTCCGCGGCTTCCTTCGTTTCTTTCACGGACTTCGCGGGCTTCTTTTCGGACTTTTCAGCCGCTTTTTCCGTCGCGGGTTTTTCCTCGGCTTTCGGCTCTTCGGTTTCGGCGGGGTTCGCTTTTTCCGCCGCCTTTCCGGCTTTTTCGGAAGTCTTTACTTCGGACTCGCCGCATGCCGCTTTTTCAGCCGACGAACGAACGGGTTCGACCTCGACGGACATTTCCGGCGTTTCGTCGTACACAAAATCGGACGCGGTCGTTTCTTCGACCGAGCCGTCTGCTTCCGCCGTGCGTTGCCCGGCTTCCTCTTCGAGCCGCTGTTTACGCTTAAGCTCGTTTTCTTTTTCACCGAGTTTCTTCACGATAGACGACGCTTTGCCTTGCGCTACTTTCACGTTCTCGCGCAGATCCTTAAGCTTTTCGTCTTTCAACATCTGCAAAAGAATCTTTACGTTTTTCGTAGTGTCCTGTCTTTCTTCCATTAACGTCCGCCTCCCAAGCAAACAGAAAAATTT
>CAKQKN010000093.1 GCA_934249215.1 uncultured Clostridia bacterium | reverse complement strand
ATCACTAATTACCGAAAAGGCGACTTTTTAGCTCTTTTCGGTGCTACGCATTTTTGCGGTGAAGAAATCGCCGTCTTGCGGTACGGTTTTTGCAAGGCAAACGACCGAAATCGTACTTGCCGTACGTTGATGGGAGTTTAACACAGCAAAAACCGATTTATTCCCGCAAAAATAGTTAGTGATGACGAATGGAATCCCTATGCTGTCTTAATATTTTTTTCGTCGTCTGTTCGCGCAAAAAACGCCTTTCGCCTGTTCCGACGAACCGTCGTTTATCCGATTATTTGTCTAAATTCAGCGTTTTCAGATGCGCTTTCAGTTTTTCGGCATAGCGCGAATCGACAAGCGCAAAATCCACGTTCGCCTGTAAAAATCCCGAAACGTCGCCCATGTCGTAGCGCTTTCCCTCGAAAGCGTATGCGTTCACGCCGTTTTCCTTTACGTCGAAAGTGAATGCGTCGGTCAGTTGATACTCGTTGTTCTTGCCCGGTTTAAGACGCTTTATGAGTTCGCAGAACCCGCCGCGCAATATGTATCTGCCGAGAGGCGCAAGATCGCTTTTTGCCGTACCCGCGTCCGGTTTTTCGGTTATCGCGGTGACTTCGAAGAGATTCCCGTTTTTTTCGGCGTATTCCACGGATGCGTATTTGACCACGTTTTCGAAACCGACGTTCTTTACGCCGAGCGTGGTTTTACCCGTTTCGAGAAAAGACTCGGCAAGCTGACCGATTACGGGCGTGTCCGACATCATGACGTCGTCGCCGAACATAACGGCGAACGGCTCGTCGCCAAGATATTTCTCCGCGCACAGAACAGCGCTCCCCGTCCCCGTCTGCTTTTCCTGAACGATGCAAGTTATTTCGGCAAGGTCGTTAAGCTTTCGCACGCATTCGAGAAAATCAATTGCCCCGGCGTCCGCAAGATGCTTTTCGAGGTCGGGCGCGGGTATGAAATGCTGTTCGATGATATCCTTATGCTGACCGACGATGAGATATATCTCCTCGATTCCGCTTTTAACGGCTTCTTCGACGACGATTTGCACCGCGGGTTTGTTTATTATCGGCAACATTGCCTTCGGAACGGCTTTCGTAAAAGGAAGAAAGCGAGTGCCGTAACCCGCGACCGGGATAACGGCCTTTTTGATTTTTTGCATTATGCTCCTCGCGCGGGGAAAGGAAGCCCCCCGCGGATTTTACTCCGCGGGTTATCCCGTCCGCGTTCAATTTTTTTATGCGAAAATCGCTTTTGAACTACGTTCTATTATAGTTTAAATCGAGCCGAAAGGTTCGCCGCGAAAAAGCGACTATCCGTTAAGCGCACGATTTACTTCGTTCCGAAAAGTCTGTCACCGGCGTCGCCGAGTCCCGGAATTATGTATGCGTTTTCGTTGAGTTTTTCGTCGAGCGCGGCAACGAATATTTCCACGTCGGGGTGCGCTTTCTGAACGGCTTCGACACCCTCGGGCGCAGCGATGAGGTTCATAAGCTTAATATCCTTGCAACCGCGCTGTTTGATTGCGCTGATAGCAGCGATCGCGCTTCCGCCGGTGGCGAGCATCGGATCTACTACGATGAGCGTTCTTTCCTCCGCATCGACGGGAAGTTTGCAATAATATTCGATCGGCATGTGCGTTTCGGGATCGCGATAAAGTCCGATGTGACCGACTTTCGCGTTGGGAACGAGAGAAAGAATTCCGTTCACCATACCGAGCCCGGCACGCAGAATGGGAATTACGCCGATGCTTCTTCCCGCGACGATTTTGCTTTTCGTCTTGCAGATGGGCGTTTCGATCTCGATTTCTTCGAGCGGAAGATTGCGAGTTACTTCGTACGCCATGAGAAGGGAGATTTCATCAACCAAATCTCTGAAGTCTTTCGTGTTGGTCTCTTTTTTTCTGATGTTCGTGATCTTATGTTGAATGAGGGGGTGATTGAGTACGTGAAAGTTGGTTGTGTTCATTGCTTTTTATCTCCGTGTTAAAATTAGTAACTTATTGAATTTTTCAGATCGGCTCCGAGTTTCGTCGGGCGCGACTTTTATGTAAAAAGTTCGATAATCGACTTATACGCGCGTTTTTTACTATATAGTTCGTTTCAGATCGTCCGCTTTATGACCACTCGTCGGCACTCTTTGTACGCAGGCGGCAACGCTTGACGGAACGGTTATTCGCCGTATTCCTCGTTTTCGATTTCTTTGATTTTGGCTACTCTTGCGGAGTGTCTGCCGCCCTCGAACTGCGTTTTAAGATAAATATCGACGATTCGCAGAGCAAGGTCGGAACCCGTTACGCGCGCGCCGAGGCACAAAATATTGGAGTCGTTGTGTCGCCTCGTCATTTCCGCGGAAAAGCAGTCGCCGCAAAGGGACGCGCGTATACCGCGGAATTTGTTAGCGGCAATGCTCATTCCGACGCCGGTTCCGCAAATGAGAATCCCGAGTTCGGCTTCGCCGCTTTTTACGGCGGACGCGACTTTTTTCGCATAGTCGGGATAATCCACGCTTGCGGTATCGTCCGTTCCGAGATTTATTACCTCGTAACCCTGTTTTTCGAGATGTTCTTTAACGATAAATTTCAGCCCCGTTCCGGCATGATCGTTTCCCAAAGCAATTTTCATTTTTTCTCCCGCAAGTCAACGCCGATCCGAGCAAAAGCAGCGATAATCGACGTATAGACCGCTTTTTATTATTTTTTCAGTAATGCGAAGAGTTTTTCGCAAGCGGCGAAAAGCGCTTTTGCGCAGTCGTCGTATGCGGTTTGATCGAGCCCGTAGGGATCGGGCACGTCGCCGCACCCGGTGAGTTCGCCGAGCGTGTATACGTTGTCGAATCCGACAAAGCGGAGTTTGTGCGCTGCAGTCATACATATCACCGCGCTTTGTTTGCGGCAAAGTTCAGCCGTCACCTGTTTCGGTTTGAACCGTCTGATGACGATATCGTGTTTTTTAAGCGCGGCTTTCGCTTTTTCGTTTATCGAGTCGTCCGCTCCGACCGATATTCCCGCGGACGAAACCTTTACCCCCTCGGTCTGCGTTTTTTTAAGCAGATCTTTGAGAATATATTCAGCCATCGGACTTCGGCATGTGTTACCCGTGCAAACGAACAGTATTTTAATCATTTTCTTTTTTCAGTTGTTTTTATAGAACGCTTTCGAGTATCGATTGTTTACGCTGAGCATCACTTCGTCCTTAACGTCGAGTTCGAACCCGATGATAAGGTCGTATTTTTCCCCTTCACGCAAAAGTTCGTAAAGGTTCGCCGCCATTTCCTCGCCCGTGTTCCCGAGCAGAAGTTTTTCCCTTTCGCCGGTCTTTTCAGCCATTTCGCCGTCGACGAGCAGTACGGGCTTTTTTCCGCCTGAAGCGTATTCGTCGTACAGCGCCAGCGCGTCGCCGAGCTCGCTTCTTTTAAACAAAGTCGTTTCGGTGGACGGACAATAATGTCTGTATTTCATCCCGGGCGACTTGGTTTTGCCGACCGTGTTTTCGTCCGCATAAGTGCATTTGCCGCATACTTTTGCGACCATTTCCGCCGTTACAAGCCCTTTCCGCAAAATCACGGGGGCTTCGCCCGTTGCGTCAAGCACCGTGCTTTCGATACCGCCATCGCACCGACCGCCGTCGAGAATCAGAGGGATTTTTCCGTTGAAATCGTTAAAGACGTGTATCGCGGTCACGGGGCTGACGTGCTTTGAAATATTCGCGGAAGGAGCCGCGATCGGAAGATTTAAGTATCTTAAAAATTCCTGCGCCGCTTCACTTTTCGGAACGCGTATCGCGACCGTGTCCAGCCCGCACGAAACGAGCGGCGAAACTTTCTTTTTGCTTTTGTAAACTATTGTAAGCGGACCCGGAAGGAACGCTTCGCGCAGTTTTTCGGTATAGCCGCCGAAATCCTCGACGAGCGACGATATGTCGTAATCTTTATGTACATGAACGATGAGCGGGTTGTCCGACGGTCTGCCTTTTACCGCATACACTTTTTTTATCGCTTCGTCGTCGGTGGCAAGCGCGCCGAGCCCGTATACCGTTTCCGTCGGGAATGCGACGAGTTCACCGCTTTTTATGAGTTTTAACGAACGCTCGAGCGAACGAGCGTCGATCGGCATTATTAACGTTTCCATTTTTTTATCAGTCGAACAGCACGTCGCCCGAATCCGAACCGCCGTCGTTATCGCCCGAATCCGAACCGCCGTCGCTTGAACCTACGCTATCCGCGGAATCGAAATCGCCGCCGTAGAAATCGCCGCCTTGCGGAGCGTCGGCATCGGAATATACTACGCCGGGATCGAACCCGTCATCGACCTTTTCGAGATCGCCCGCCGCTCGGTCTTCTTCTTTATCGTCCTCTTTCGGTCTGAACCCGCCGGGAATGTTACCCTCGTAGCCCGTGAAATTAACGAACTTCGAATATTCGCCCTTAAACAAAAGTTTCGCGCTTCCGCGATCGCCGCTTCTGTTCTTTTCGATAATGACTTCCGCGACGTTCTTCTCGACGGCACCTGTTGCTACTTCTTTGGGATCGGCGACCTTGTCGGGACGATAAATGAACATAACGATGTCCGCGTCCTGTTCGATCGAACCCGATTCGCGAAGGTCGGAAAGCATAGGTTTTCCCTTTCTCTGCGTGACTCCTCGCGACAACTGCGACAGCGCAAGCACGGGAACGTTAAGATCTTTCGCGATAACTTTCAGTCCGCGTGAAATCTCGGTAACTTCCTGCTGGCGATTTTCGGCGCTTCTGACGTCGGGATAGATCAGTTGCAAGTGGTCGACTACGATGAGATCGAGCCCGTGCGTAGCCTTGAGTCTGCGGCACTTTGACAAGATCGTCGTGATATTGTTCGTCGGCGAATCGTCCACGTATATGGACGTTTTTTTGAGAATTTTCCGCGCTTCCCACAGCCGTTTCCATCCGCTTTCGTCCGATTCTGAAAGTTTGCCTTTCTGCAAAAAGTCCAGTCGCACTTTACCGATCGAACAAAGAAGTTTCGGCGCGAGTTCTTCCTTCGTCATTTCGAGAGCGAACATTGCGCAAACTTTGTTCTGTTTAATGGCTATATTTTCCATCATGTTGAGCGCGAGCGTGGTTTTACCGTCGGACGGACGAGCCGCAAGAATGATAAGGTTGCCCTTTTTAAAGCCGTTCGTGAGATCGTCTATTCGGGTGAATCCCGTCATAAGTCCGCGTTTGAAGTCCTTCACGCGTTCTATTTCCTCGAGATCTTTAAGCAACGGATCGTAAGTTTCGGCGAGAGAAACGAGGCTCGAAGTTTCGTTTTCCTCGGAAATTCTGAAGATCTCGTTTTCTGCCATCATCAGCGTTTTTTTGCTGTCCGTGCTTTTTCTTGCTTCTTCGGCTATTTTTTCGCTACTTCGAATGAGCCGACGGAGCGTGCTGTCCCGTCGCACGATCGAGCGATAGTGCGAATAGTTCGCGCTCGATGGCATGCCCGTGACGAGAGTGGTGAGATAGTCCATTCCGCCTGCTTTCGAGAGCGTTCCGCTTTTCTCCATTTCGTCGGACAGCGTGACGATATCGATCGGCTTGTTTTGCCGAACGATTTCTTTCATCGCGCGAACGATCAACTTATGCGATTCTGTATAAAAGTCCTCTTCCGAGGTGTTTGCGAGCATTTCGAGCTGTATTTCCTGATCTACAAGCACGCACCCCAAAAAAGACTGTTCGGCTTCCAGATTATACGGAAGCGCACTGAATTTATCCGCCATTTTTCCTCTGTTTTCAATAATTATTCAAATCAAGCCGATTATTCCAATCAAGCCGCAATTTTCGCGCCGAAAAAACTCGATTTTTGCGGGTCTACGGCAACTTGTACGCCGCTTCGCAACTTCCGTTCATCAATCGGCGAGCGCTTTGAACTGTTCGAGCGCGTCGGCGAAAGAACTCATCGCCGCTTCGAAAGGCTTGCGCGAAGTGAGATCGACGCCCGCGAGTTTCAGAAGTTCGACGGGGCAATCGCTTCCGCCCGATGAAAGGAACCTGAAGTAATCCTTGACGGCGGGTTCGCCCTCGTTATAAATTCTTTCGGCAATGGTGATCGCGCTCGTGATGCCCGTTGCGTATTTATAAACGTAAAACGCGTTGTAAAAATGCGGAATGCGCGCCCATTCGTACGATATTTCCTTGTCGGACACCATACTGTCGCCGAAATATTTCTTGTTGAGTTCGAGATACGCGTCGCAAAGCGAATCTTTCGTGATGGGAACACCCTTTTCGACCTGCCCATGAGCAAACGCTTCGAACTCGGCAAACATGGTCTGACGGAAAAGCGTACCTTTTATCATATCCATATAATAATTAAGCAGATAACGCTTGAGTTTCTTGTCATCCGTCTTTTTGAGCAGATATTTGAGCAAAAGCACTTCGTTTACCGTGCTCGCGACTTCCGCAACGAAAATGCGGTAACTCGCCTTGGGCTGCGGCTGCGCGGCGTTCGAGTGGAACGAATGCATTGCATGACCGAGTTCGTGCGCGATCGTGAACACTTCGTTGGTCGTTTTCTGATAGTTCAGAAGAACGTACGGATGGGGGCATTTGTAAACGCAGATGGAATATGCGCCGCTTCTTTTGCCCTCGGTTTCCTCGACGTCTATCCAGCGCTCGTCGTGCGCGCGCTGAAGAAGTTCGCCGTATTTTTCGCCGAGCGGTTTAAGCCCCTCTTTTACCAGTTTGAACGCGTCCTCGTAGTCGAGCCCGAGATCGGCGCCCTCGACGAGCGGCGTGTATACGTCGTACATGTGAAGCTCGGAATAACCGAGTTCTTTCTTTCTCACGGCGACGTATTCGTGCATGGTTTTCATGCCCTTGTTGACGCTTTCGATAAGGTTTTCGTAAACCTCGGGGTAAACGTCCTCGCCGGAAAGCGCGCGGTCTAGGCAACTGTCGTATTTTCTGACGCGTGAAAGGAACACGTTTTTGTTGACGTTTGCGATATACGTCGCGGAAATCGTGTTTATAAGCCCGATGAACGCGCCGTAAAACGCCTTGAACGTTCTTCTGCGCACGTTTCTGTCGTGGTCCTGCATAAGAACGCCGTAAGTTCCGTGGGAAACCTTGACTTTTTTGCCGCGGACTGTGATTTCGGGGAAAGGAAGATCGGCGTTGTTGATCATTCCGAAAATATTACGGAACGAAGAGAACACCTGTCCGCCCATTGCGAGAACGCCCTCCGCCTCTTTCCCGAGAACGTGAGCTTTATCTTTTATGATACCTCTGATCTCGTAATCGTAATCTTTGAGATCGGGATTCAAAACGAAACTTTCGAGAAGTTCTTTGTCGAGCGCGGTAAGTTCGGGAGTGATGAACGCGACCGCCGACGAAAATCTTACTTCGAGATCGTCGACGCGGGCAAGCAGCGCCGAACTTTCGGAATCACGCGAGTCCTCGTCGTGTTTCATAAACGCATAAACGCTCAGAAGTTCGAGATCGCCCATTACCGAGTACAACTCGTCGAAGCACTTTTTAACGGTCGCCGCGTTATCGAGTTTGCCCTCGTATACGGAAAAATCTATTCGCTTCTCGGTCTTTTCGTACAGAGCGTTCCAGTCGGCGATCGACTTGAACATATCCTCCGTCCGCCATTTGAGATTTTCGGGTACGTCTTTTCTGTTTAACATATGCGTTTTCTCCTATATTTCTATCGTCTGTTTCTATCGTCCATACCGATTTTGCGGCACGGCGTTTAAATTCAATGCTTTAATCAGGAAAAAATTTCCTCGCTGCGAAGTTCGTAAGCGACGAGCACGTTGCCCTGCGTTACGTGATGAACGACGTCGCCTTTTTTGAAGTCGGGAACGGGTTTTTCTACGTCGAAAAGAATGTTCCTTTCGAAATACTCCTGCTTTTTATCCGACCATTGCAGAAAAACGAGATTGATAAACTCCACGCCGTCCTTGACCGTCACGGAACTATCCACCCCGACGAACGCGTTGCTGCCCTCGACTTTGATTCCGCTGTCGAAATAATACAGCATTTTATAGTAGGCTTTGACGCGCTTATAGCGGATCGCAAGTACGGGATAAGCGATGATCGCATAAACCGAGCATGACACGATGTTGAAAGCGAGAAGAGGGGCTTTCAGCGGAGTGTTGAATTCCTGCAACGTATAGACCACAAGGCTTACGATATTCAGGCACATAAGTACCGCAAAACTCACCCAAAAGCAGATCAGAATCTTCTTTTTTTGTTCTTTCGTCGTTATATAATCGTTTTCGTCGTATACGGATACCATTTCGTCACCGACCCTTTTCGTCCCGATTTTCATTCCGATGATAACGGATTTTCACCGATTATCTTTCGTTGTTTCCTGTTTTCTTCGTTTTCCGATTTTCCGCGCGCCCGTTTTCCGAACGCACGTCGGGTTCGTTTTTATTCCGCTATGAAAAGCAGACCTATCGTGTTTTTGCCGCAGTGGGTCGAAACGGTCGCGCCCGCTTCGGTTTCGATGATTTCGTCGAACGAGAACAGTTCTTTCGCCTTGTTTAAAACGGCTTCGATCTCGTCACGGCCGTCGCACGGGCTGTGAGTTACGAACGCGCGACGTTTGTCGTACGACTTATATTCCGTCGAAAGATCGGTCACGTACTGCATAAGCGAACGCATGAGATTGCCCATGTGTTTTTTCTTGACGACGAGCGCACCCTCTTTTTCGCAGATCGACGGGTGAATCTTCAAAATTTTCGAGCCGATAAGAGCAAGCGAGCTGCATCTTCCGCCCTTGTGAAGATTGTCGAGCGTGTCCACAACGAACGAAGTCTGCACTTTGGCGGTGAGTTCGTCGATTTTTTTACACACTTCGTCGAAATCGGCGCCGTCCGACAGCATATCGTAGGCTTTGAGCATCAAAAGCCCTTCGCCCGACGAAAGACACTGCGTGTCCACGACAAAAACGTCGCCCGCTTCTTCCGCCGCTTTTACCGCGTTGTTATAGGACGAGGAGGCTTTCGAAGAGATCGAAAAATGCAGGACTTTTTTTGCTTCTTTTTTCATTTCCGCAAAAAATTCAGCATACTCCGCGAGCGACAAAGCCGCGGTCTTGGGAAGTTGTCCGCTCTTTTCGACGTATTCGAAAAGTTTTTCCGACGTGATGTCAACGCCGTCCTTATATTCTTTGCCGTCGACGATTACCGTTATCGGCAAAAGGCGAAAGCCGTGTTTTTCGAGTATTTCGGGCGATAAATCGCACGTCGTTTCGGCGGTTATTATCCAATCTTTCATATTATTCCTTTTCGTTGCGGCTGTTCTTCGCCGCAGTTTTCGTTATTTTTTTCAGGCGATTTTCAGAAGATATCGCCTTTTATCGGGTATCGGACGTAAAATTCCGAATCGTTATATAAATTTATCGTTATAAAAATTTGTAGAATACAGCAAGCGAAGTATCTTGAGATTCCATGAAGAAGCGATGAACGACCCCGTCGATCTCCGAAAGAGGAAGCGCGCCGCCGAGCCGCGGATGACGGCAATCGACGCTGCCTTCGCGGTTGTCGCCGAGAGCAAAAAACTCACCCTCCTCAACTTCGAAATCGAAAGTGCCCATAAGTTCGGTGCGATAGATGCCCGAGTATTCGTACATAAAAGTTTTGCCTTTTGCGTTTTCGTCGGCGCAAAGGACAAATTCGTCGGAGCCTTTTTTGCGCAGATACAGTTTGCCGTTTTCTATGCGGACGGTATCGCCGCCGAGCCCCACTACGCGCTTTATATATGAAGTAGAGCCGTGAGTGAACACGATCACGTCGCCGCGATTCGGTTTTGCCAGACGGTCGAGGACGAGAAGGTCGCCGTCGTCGAGAGTGTCGTTCATCGACGTTCCGTCAACCAGAATCGGCTCGAGCCAGACGTATTTTGTCCAGACGACGATAAGACACAGAACGATGAGAACGATCGTCAGCCGATAGTCGCGCAGAGCGCGCTTTTCCTCGAGCCGCCTGGCCGCGACGAGATCGCTTCGTATAACCGTATCTCTTTTTATGGCCGTGCCGGACAATTCGGTTTTTTTATCGGGTAACATCCGCCACCTCGTCAAAAATAGTCAAACCTCGGAAAATTTCCTTTCCCGAAGTTAAGTAATCGGATAATCTAACGACCTGCCGACGATCAGATGAGCAGAACGTTGTTGATCGCGAACAGGCTTGCGGATTCAACCTTAAACGCGGAAACCGCGTCGAAGTCCTTAAGCGCGAAGTTTTTCGCGTTTTTGAACTCGGTAAACGCAACCTGAACGTTGTGCCACGCCTTGCAACCGTCGAGATTTACCGTGACGGAGAACTCCTCGAGTTCGCCCGCCGCGTTGCCGACCATAAGCCCGATTTTCAGCTTCGTATACTCGACGCTGTAAACGTCGAATTTGAGTATCGATCTGCGCCCGGGTTTGAAGCGGTTTTCGCCGATCTTGTATGTAAGAAGTCCGTATCTCGAGCTTACACCCGTGATTCCGTTGGCGCACTCGGCGAGCTTTACGGCGTCGTTGTCGTTGAAGATAAAGTCGCCGGTAGCGTTACCGTCCTCGTTTGCCGTGCAGAAGCAATCCACGCCCATATCGGACGTATAGATCATGTTACACGAACGGACGGGATGAAGATTTATCTTGCCGAAAATGATTTTCGAGCTGACCGTCACGCCGTTTTTATATTCCGCGACCGCGAACACATGCACGAACTCCGAATCGCCGCCGAGCATCGCGCGGAAATATCGTTTTGTCTGGTCGTGCTTGACCTCTTTCATCGGTTGCCAGTTCCTTAAGCCCGGGGCGGATATGCCCTCGCTCATATAGACGGACAAAGTTTTGAGTTTGTCGGGTTCGTCGGCGACTACTTCGGCAAAGTAGGAAACACCGTCCTCGCCAGCCGCCGTTTTCACTTGCGGAGAAGCGGGGAAACACAGTTTATCGAAACCGTTGCCCTCTCTTGCCAGATATTTTTTGAGAAACAGCGAGATATCGTCGCCGCATTTTTTATCGATGGTATCGCGAAGGCGCGGAGCATAGTTGAAAACGCTTTTCACTTCGGGCTTAAGCCGCATGAGCGTGTCCGTGCCTCTGTCGCAGTCGAAGTCGGGACTGTTCGTTCCCGCAACGTATAAGACGGGGCAATCGACGTATTGAGCGTAGACGTGGGCGTCCACCCCGCCGAGCCAGCGGTAACGCTCGTCGTCGAGCTCGATGTCGGCGGAAACGTGCCTGAAAACGCCTTTGTACGCCTGCCAGCCCATTCCGAAAACGGAAACGAAGCACGAAACGCGCTTGTCGCCGAAAAGGGATTGCCAGCCGACGTTCGCACCCTGCTTTATGCCGATGAGCGCGATTTTGTCGACCTCGTCGCGCGACTGAAGAAAGACTGCGGCGTATTTGGCGACAGCCGCCCATTCGTACCAACAGCATTCTTTCGCCGTTCTGTCCACCCTGAACACGTCGCCGGCAAGTTTTAAGTTCGCGTAGTCGATCTCGGTCGGATAATTGGTAAATTCCGGCGTTCCCGGGTATGCACCGCGATAGTCGACCATAAGCACGGCGTAACCTTGCCTGACGTAGAAATTCACGGCGTCGAGATTGACCGTTTCCGTATAATCCGGAAGTATCAGCACGCCACCGATCTTTCTGCCGTCCGGAAGATTCTTCGGACGAGCGTACAGCCCGTAAATACGCACTCTGCCCGATTCCGTTTCCCGTCCCGAAAAATACACTTCGGAATAAATGATCCCGTCGTATACCATTTCGTTGACTTTACTCTCCTTCAAAGGTAAAGTGTCGTTGAAATCCGACCATAACGCCGTCGGTGTTAAAATTTTTCTGACTATCTCCATCGTTTCTCCTACGGATCGCAAGGGGTGGGGCCGAATGATTTTTTCGATTTCAAACGGATTTCCCGAGTTTTCCCTGCTCGATCGCAGTATCGTTTTTGCTATAAACTTACCCGCTCGCCATTAAGCCGCGGTTTTTCACTCTTATTCGTTTCGTCTTTCGCGTTTTTCGTCGTCGCAATCGGTCTCTTACTTCTTCCCCGATCGGGTTCCCGACGTTCAGTCGGCGATAAAGCGCGTTCCGTGAAGAGCGTCCGCTCCGATCACGGTAAGACTGGATTGTATTCTGTTTTTCAGTTCGGTTACGTGGGTTATGAGCCCGACCGTAAGGTCTTCCCGCCTTAAGCGTTCCAAAGAATCGGTAACGGTTTCGACGAGTTCGTCGTCAAGCGTTCCGAACCCCTCGTCGAGAAAGAAGAAATCGTTCGGGATGAGCGCTTTCGTTCCGATCTCGGCGGCAAGCGCGAGCGCAAGCGACAACGACACGAGAAAGGTTTCGCCGCCGGACAGCCCGGCTACGGGACGCCTTTTTCCGCCGCTAAGATTGTCGGTCACGAAAAACTCCCCGTCATAGACGAGTCCGTATCTGCCCGACGTCAGTTCAAGCACACGCCGTTCGGCGTCGCACGCGACCTCGCGCAGATATTCGTCCGCGACGAACTCCATAAACTTACCCGCTTTCACAAGCTCGGCAAGTTTTCCGTAAAGCTTGCCCGAAGCGGCATTCCGTTCGGATTCTTTGACGATTATACACCATTCTTCGGATTTTTTCAATCCGATTTCATACGCATATAAAATTTTATTATAATATTTATCCGCTTCCGAATATTCGCTTTCGGCACCGGTATATGCAGCGATTATTGATTCAGTCGCCGAAAACTCGCTCATTTCCGCAAGTTTTTTCTCGCTCTCCGCCTTTTTTTTGTTAAGATAGGATAAATCCTCGTCAAATTTTGCGATTTTCTTCCGTGCGGCTTCGATCTTTTCCGAAGCGTTCAGAATGCGAAGCGCTTCTTTTTCGTCAAGCCCGAGATCTTTAAGCGCGCCGGAATAACCGCGCCTTAATTCGTCGAGCCGTGTTTTCAGTTCCGCCATACGCTTTTCATCGCTCTCGGCTTTCGCTTTCGCCGCGGCAAGGCTTTCGGAAATTCCGGAAAGCGATTCGCGGATTGCCGAAATTTCGGTTTCTTTTTTCTTTATTGCAATGCCAACCTCTTCGAGCGCGTCTTCCGCTTTCTTTCCGTCGGTCACGGAAAAAACCGCCTTTTCGAGCAGATCGCTCTCTTCGCGGATTTTCTTTCCCTCTTCGGTAAGCCGCTCGGCTTCTTTCGCCGCTTTTTCGCTTTCGTTTCTAAGTCGCAAAAACTTCTCGCTCTCCTCGCGCATAAGAGAAAGAAATCTGTTCTTTTCTTTCAGCATGTCGGCGGCGTCCGAAAGTTCGCGTTCGAGATCGTTTTCGGGCGAAAAACTCGCCGTAAGGCTCTTTAATTCCTCGATTTCGCGGGCTATAAGTCGATTAACGGCACTTTTGCAATCAGAGTCGATTTTTCCGGATAAAAGATTTTCGAGTTCGTTTATGAATGAAAGCACTTTTCCGGCAAGTTCGGAAACAGCCCCGCGCGACGCCGCCGCAACGATTCGTTTCAAAACGGCGTCGTCATCGACGACTTTGGTTTTTTCTTTGAGTTCGTTAAGCGCGGCTTCGTGTTTTTTCGCGAGAGCGTCGTTTTCCTCGGCTTTTTTCTTCGCTTCGGCATACGCTTCGCGAAGTTCTTTAAGCCGCGCTTTTTTCCGACCGAGTTCGGCTTCTTTTTCCGAAATATCGTTTATCTTCTCGCGTTTCAGTTTCAGTTCGGCAACGTTGTTTTCGATCTCGGGGATTTTTTCGGCATTGGTCTCGGCGTCTTTTTTCTTTTTTTCGATTAACGCCGTCCTTTCTAAATTGACCTTTTGCTCCGCTTCTT
>CAKQKN010000092.1 GCA_934249215.1 uncultured Clostridia bacterium | reverse complement strand
TCGGCTACTTAGGCGTTAAACAACCTTCAACGTATGGCATACTGTTTCGGTTGTTTGCCTTTAATTACCTCGATTTATCGCCGCACAAATGCGAAGCACCTTAAAGCCGTATTTTGTGTGCAGATTTTGGCAAACACGAACGAAGTTGTATGCCATACTGCAAGCGAGTGTTTGCCGAAAGATGTCTGAAAGACGGCTTTAAGGCAACAGATTAGTGCAACCGTAAACGGTTATAATCGAGTGGTCGCGGAAAAGGGCTAAAAAGTCGCCTTTTCGGTAATTAGTGATGACGAATGGAATCCCTACGCTTTCTTACGTCAATATTATACCATCACCGCGTGATTTTTACAAGGAAAAAAGCAATATCTGCACTTTTTCCGCAAAAAAGAATTTGACTAAAGGGGGTTATAAAAGTATAATAAAAGATATAGTTTAGCATGTTTTCGTCGCGTAACTCTTTTAGAAACGCGGTAAACGCTTTCGACAAACGGGAAATACGCACGGCATAGCGAAAAATTACCTCCGAAAAACACACGGTGAAAAGATGAGCCTTCTCGAAATCAAAAATCTGTCGCACAGATACGACGATAAAATCATATTCAATAACGCATCGCTTTCGGTCAACCGCGGCGAGCATATCGGCGTGGTCGGGCTTAACGGCGCGGGGAAATCGACTTTTATCAACGTCATCGCCGACAAAATCACTTACGACGAGGGGGAAGTTCAGTGGCTTCCCGGCATCAGAAAGGGCTATCTCGACCAATACGCCACGCTCGACGGTTCGCAAACGGTGATGGAATATCTGATGGGTGCGTTCGACTATCTTTACGAAATGAACGATCGGCTCGAAAAACTTTACGAGAGTATGGGAGACCTTTCGGGGGACGAACTTGACAAAGCGGTCGCGAAAAGTTCGCGAATGCAGGATGAACTCGAGCGCGAGGGGTTTTACGATCTCGAATCGAAAGTTAAAAAGGTCGCGAACGGTCTGGGCGTGAATTTTCTCGGCTACGATACACTGATCTCGAAATTGTCGGGCGGCGAAAGAGTAAAGCTGATGCTGTCTAAACTTCTCCTTTCCGAGCTTGACGTAATGCTCCTCGACGAACCGACCAATTTCCTCGATATCGAACATATAGACTGGCTTATCAAATATCTGAACGGTTTTAAAAAGACTTTTCTCGTCATCTCTCACGACACGAAATTTCTTAACGCCGTTTCGAAATTCATCGTCGGGATCGAAAACGGAACGATCAAAAAATACGCCGGCGATTACGACAAATATCTCGTTCAGCACGAGATGAACGCCAAGCAATACGAGGAAGAATATAATCGTCAGCAGGAAAAAATCAAAAAACTTCAGACCTACATCGATAAAAACTCCGCTCGCGCATCCACTGCGGGCATGGCCAACGCGAGAAAGAAACAGCTCGAAAAAATCGAGGTCATGGCAAAGCCCGTCGTCGTTTACGACGCGGAGTTTTCTTTCCCGTATATCGATCTCAACACGAAAGATCTTCTCGACGTAAAAAATCTTTCGATCGGTTACACCGCGCCCATTCTGCCGCCACTCAATTTCCACATGGGTTCACAGAACAAACTTTGGGTTCGCGGCACGAACGGAATCGGAAAATCGACGCTCATAAAAACTTTGCTTCACAAGATACCTCGGCTCGGCGGATTCTTCACTTTCCACAACGCGACGAAGATTGCATATCTCGAGCAAAATCTCGATTTCGACGATCCGGGCGAAACGGCGTTTTCTTACTATTCGCGCTTTTTCCCGCGGGCAAACCCGAAAGAAATCAGAAGTTGTCTTGCGAAAGTCGGGCTAAAGGGCGAACTTGCGGTCAAACCGCTCAAAAACATGAGCGGCGGCGAGCAAGTCCGCGCAAAACTTGCCGTGCTGTGTTCCACGCCGTCCGACCTTCTAGTTCTCGACGAACCGACCAACCATCTCGACGTCAAAGCGAAAAACGCGCTGAAAAAAGCGCTGATCGAATATCCGGGCGCGCTGATTCTCGTCAGCCACGAGGAAGATTTCGTCGAGGGTATATGCGATATGACGACCTTGCTCCGCGACTGATTACGCGCAATAGCGAAAGCGGGATAAAGAAAAAGAACTGCGCCGCAAAAACGCGGCGTAAACCGATATTTACGAAAAAACGGTGAAATATGGATAAAGAATTGACTTTAGTGCTCAGAACGCTCAAACAAAAAACGGGAATAACGATCGACGTCTACTCGTCCGATTTCAAATTTCTGTATTCGAGCGGCGAAAAAATACCTTTCGTCTACGACGGCGGCTATACCGAGGGCTTGCAGGATAAAAAACAGAACGTAACGCTCTTCCGCTTCAGGTTCAAGCGCGAAAACTATTACGGCGTGATTTACGGCGCGGGCGACGTTTCCCGAAACTACGCGATGTTCATATGCGAACATATGGAAAACAGCGGAACGCTCGGCGACGATCTTTCCAAGCGCGATTTTCTTCGCGGAATCGTGTTCGGCGAGTGCAACGGGCTCCAGATAGTGAAGTTCATGCGCAAGTTTTCAGTGCCGGCGGTCGCTTGCTACGTGCTTGCCATTTCGTGCGAGAACGGAAGCGTGGACGACGTGATCGATTTTCTCGAAACTTACACGATAAACGGGCTCGACACGGCATTCAGCACGGGCGAGAAGGATTGCGCTTTCGTCAAGTTTCTGACTTTCGAAAACGAAGGCGAGTTCCGTTCTCCGCTCGAATTCGCCTCGATCTTCACCGGTTCGGTGTTCGAGGAAACGGGCGTGAAAGTGCGCGTCGGCGTGGGCGGCACCGTCAAAAGTCTGTCCGACGCTTCGCAGTCGTATATGCAGGCGGACAGCGCGCTAAAACTCGGCAAAGAGTTGAATTCCAGTCTGCAAGTGCATTCTTACAAGGAATACACGCTCTATAAAATTCTCGAAGAACTTCCCGCGTCCAAACTCGCGCAGTATTTCAATCTGCTTGCCGACGGCGACGCGCGGACGATCTTTACCGATCCCGACATGCTCGCGACGGCGGAAGAATTTCTCGAAAACAACCTTAACGTAAGCGAAACCGCCCGCAAACTTTACATGCACCGCAACACGCTGACTTACCGTTTGGACAAAATCGAGCGCGTCACGGGGCTCAATATCCGCAATTTTTCGGACGCGGTGTCTTTCAGACTGACCAATCTTTTGTTTAAGATGCTCAGCTGATCGCGAAACGTTCGCGGCGCGGACTGCGAAGTTCGGTTCGCGCAAATCCGAAAATCAAGGAGCGTGGAAAATCGAGAGGTGAATTATGAACGACGAAACGAAAAGAACGGACGGTCTGCGCGATTCCGTCGAAGCGGCGGATAAAAAGGCGACGAACGCGGCAGCAGCTATGTCGGACGATATGCCGTCCGATATGCCTGACAAAAAAACGGCGGAATATAAAGCGGAACCCGTAACCGACGAAGCGAGAAGCGTAAAAAGCAAGGTTAAAGCGAAAAAAGAAAAGAAAGCCAGTCCGACGTGGAAATCGATACTCCGCGGCGCCGCGATAGGGCTTCTTCTCGTCGCTTTTTTCTGGGGCGGCTATCTGACTTTTTATCTGTCGTACGGAAAAGACCTGCAATCTTTGCTTTTCGTCTATAAAACGTATAAAGACCATTATTATTTCGAGGACGGAAGCGATATTCCCGCAAAAGTTCTGACCGACGGGCTGATGGACAGATACTCGGAATACTATACTGCGGAGGAGTATTACAAGGAAAAGCAATCGGCAAGAGGTTCGCGCCAAGGCTACGGAATTTCTTTCGTCGACTTTCTCGTTTACAAGGTCGGCGGCAATTCGCCCGCCGAAAAAGCGGGACTTAAACGCGGCGGCGAGATAGTCGCTTACCGTTTCAACGACGACGAATTTCAAACCGTCGGCAAATTTGCCGATTTCTCTTCGGCTCTTTCGAAAGCCACGGTGCAGGACGTTTTGTCGCTCAGAGTGCGCTACGGCGAAGAATACGAAACGTTTTCGATGAAGAAAGCGGAATATCGCGAAAGTTACGTGCGCTATACCGACTCGACGGGGAAATACTCCTTTACCGACGACGGCGGCGCGATGGAACTCGTCCGCGGCGGCGATATGCCGAGCGATCTCGGGCTCAAGCCCGACTGGGGATATATCGAATATTCGTCGTTCTACGGCGACGTAGACGGCATATACGGAAGCGTCGGGCAGTTTACGTGCGTTCTCGACAAGATGATCGAAAACGGCAAAACCAAACTGATAATCGATTTGCGCAACAACGGCGGGGGATATATGAGTATTCTCCAAAAACTTTCGGGGCTTTTTTGCAAAAAAATTCCGTCGGGCGAGCGCTTGGCGCAGGTGGCGGAATATAAAAACGGCAACAAGCGCACGTTCGGGATCGTCGATACTTACGGCAAAAAATCCGACGGCACGCTATATGCCGATTATCTTGAAAATATAGTTTTCCTCGCGAACGAAAATTCCGCGTCCGCGTCGGAAGCGCTCATCGGCGCCGTGCTCGATTACGACAAAGAATCGGGCGCAAACTGCGTGCGCGTGGTCGTCGACGGTTCGAAAACGGAAGCGGGAGCAACGGTGTATAAAACTTACGGCAAAGGCATTATGCAAAGCACGTTCGAAAACCCCGCGACGGGCGAAGCGCTCAAGCTCACGACTGCGCGGATATATTGGCCGCTTTCGGGAACGTGTATCCACGACGAGGGCATTACGCCGCAGACCGATTCCCGCGTTTTCGCCGCGGTCGGCGCAAATTCCGTCGCATACGCTTGCTCGCTCGTATAAGAGCGGGAATGAATTGAAAACGTTTTTTTAAT
>CAKQKN010000091.1 GCA_934249215.1 uncultured Clostridia bacterium | reverse complement strand
CGCTTATCCCACTCCCGCTGAAAACGTCGCGTTCGGTAAGATAGGAACGACCGACGGCGCCGAGCCTAAAGCGCTCCAAGGCACCGCGACGATGGAAAAAGTAACCGACGGCGCGGAAGATCCGTTTCACATAATAGGAACGGATACGCCGAGCTGGGTAAAAATCGACCTCGGTAAAGTTTACGACGTCGACACGGTAAAGGTCAAGCTGTTCCACGACTGGGCGTTCGGCGCGATCGTTCAGCTTTCCGAAACGGAAGATTTCTCGTCGGGAAATTACACCGTATTCAGCAACTACGGCAACAATTCGTTTATCTGGACGGGCGTCGAAGAAGTTGCCGCAACTACCGCGGAATGGTGGGGCGGCGGAATGCACACGTTTGAATTTTCGCCCGTTAAAGCGAGATATATCAGAATTTTTTCTTATTCGGTACAGAACGAAAACAAGTGGTCGGTCTGGGAAGAAGTTCAGGTGTGGAGCGTCGCGAGAGGTGCAAGTCAGCCGGAGGACGAATATCCCGTTGCGGAGAAAGCGATCGTCAAAGCGGATATATCGGAAAGCATAACCGTTCCTTTCGGTACCGCGGCCGACAATCTCGGACTTTTGAAACAAGTGAATGTTGAGGACGCAAACGGGATTTCAGCAACGCTTAACGGAAACTGGGTTTGCGAAGGATATAATCCCGAAATCGCGGGCGAATACGTATTCACTTACGTCTTTACGCTTGACGGGTTTGTCGATGTTTACGGCTTACTCCGTACTACCGTAACGGTGGCGGAAAAAGCGGACAAAACGTCACTCAAAGCCAAGATCGACGAAGTCGAAGCGCTCGATAAAGAAAAATACGTGACCGATTCGCAGTCTAAGCTTACGAAAGGACTCGCAGATGCGAAAGCCGTTTACGTAAATCAAGCCGTATTCCAGCAAGACGTGGATGACGAGCTTGCGCAACTTACCAAAATCGTAAACGATCTGATTCTCCGCGGGGACAAGACCGAACTCGAAAAGGAAATCTCGGAAATCAACGCGTTGAACGCGTCCGACTATTCGGCTGAAAGCTGGAGCGAATTGACCGGAAAGCTGGAAATGGCTTTGGAAGTAAAGAACAACGCGGACGCGACGCAGAACGTGGTAGATCTGGCTCTCGAAAATTTAAAGGCGGCTCGTTCCGCATTGAGAAAACTCGGCGATAAAACCGAATTGCAAGCAAAATACGATCAGTTAAAATCCGTTGAAAACGTCTATACGAACGCTTCTTGGAAATCGTTCAGCGAGAAATTGGGCGAAGCGAAAGCCTTGCTTGACAAATCGGAAGCGTATGAGGACGAATTAAAGACTGCGCTCGATTCGCTCACTGCGGCATATGAAAAACTCGTCAGAAAGGCAAATTTCGGCGATCTTACGGAGGCTCTCGAAGAAGCCGATTCCCTCGACAAGAGCCTTTATACGCCCGACAGCCTCGAAGGGTACAACGCTGCGGTAGAAGCGGCAAAAACGGTCGCGGCGAACGACGAAAGCAGTCAGGACGCAATCGATCTGGCGAAAGCGAATATCGACAGCGCGAAAGCATTGCTCGTCAGAAAGGGCGATAAGACCGAACTCAACGCATTGATCGCGGGGCTCGGAAAATATACTCAGGACAGATATACGGCAAACTCCTATAACGAGTTTCTTCTCGCCAAAGAAGAGGCAGAAGCCGTCGCCGCCGACGATAACGCAACCCAAGAAACCGTAAACGCGGCGAAAGCCGAACTCGAGAAAAAAATAGCCGCGCTTAAGGAACTTGCAAACAAAACCGAACTCCTTGCGACGATAGAAGAATCCGAAACCGTAACCGAAGAAGAGTATACGGCGGCAAGTTTCGCGGCGTTTGAAGAAGCGCTCAACTATGCAAAAGAAGTCGCCGCTTCCAACACCGTCGAACAGTCCGACGTTGACGAAGCGAACGCGGCTCTCGTCGCGGCAAGAAATGCGCTCGTAAAGAAATCGAACGGTTGCGCTTCCTCTTACGGCGGCGAAAGTCTGATTATCGTTCTGTTTGCGTGCGTGGCGATTGCGGCTTTGAAAAGAAAACAAAAACAAGGTGTGAAATAAGCAAATGAAGAAAAATAAAATCAAATCGATAATGGCATCGGCGTGTTCGTGCGTGTGCGCCGTTTCCCTGACGGTCGGCGGCATAACGTTGCTCGATCGAAAACCGCCCGACAAAGCCTTAGCTCAAGCTCCGTCCACAACGGACGAATTCCTTATAGGAAGTTGGAGGTCCTTTTACGACGAAAGCATTTTGAGTTACGAAGAGCAGCTTAAGGATTGCGCCGAGTCGGGCATTAACTGGCAAAATAACCCTTTAACAGTTGCTTCCAACGAAAAGATTTCGTACGATGCAAACTTTACATGGGAAGAGATGGAGCGGATGTACGCGAAATATAATACGTACTATTCCGCTTCGGCAAAGGGCGAACGTATGACCACGGAAGTGGCAAATGCTTTGGTCGAAGAAATGACGACCAACGACCGCCCCCATTGTATCTCGTATTACGTTAAAGACGAACCGTCGGCTGCAGCATTCACGGGAGTTGCCGAGTTATATTTGGATATTCTCAAAAAAGATCCAAGCCGATTCCCGTTCGTCAATCTTTTTCCGAACTATGCGGGCGCCACAAACCTCGGCGGTTCGTATAAGGATTACGTTTCGAATTGGGTTAAAACCGTTGGACAAGATAATCTCGAATATCTTGCTTACGATCATTATCCGTTCACCGCGTTCGAAAAAGTGCGTTCGTCATATTTTTCCGATCTCGAAACGATCCGCGCGACGGCATACGAGAACGGTAAATTGAAAACCGTCGCTTGCACCCAGATGGGGTATTGGAACGGGATGGTTTGTCCCACCCCCGATATGGCGCGCTGGAACGTGAACTCTTTCCTTGCTTACGGAATCAAGGCGATAACGCATTTTTGCTGGGTCGCTCCCGCATACGTTTCGCCCGCCGACGGCGGCGAGGGAATGATGGATTTCGTCGTGAATACCGACGGAACGAAAACCGCGCTTTACGAACCGATGCGCAAGGTGAACTGGCAGACGAGGCAGTTGGGCAGTTTGCTCATGCAAATGGACGTCGCGCATGCATACCATGCGGGCACCGTTGCGCAAGGGGCGGAGGCTTTGCCGAAAAACTTCCTTCTCCAACCGTCGAACTCGTCGGATAATCTCGTGTTCTCCCTTGCTTACGGAAAAAACGATAAAGATATTTACGTCATGGTTTTCAATAACGAAACCGACGGCGAAGAAAAAACTTATAACGTCAACGTCGATCTTTCGTCCGGCGTAAAATCTCTTACGCGTTACGGTACCGACGAATTTGACGAAACTCCCGATCTGTTCGCGCCGCTGCCCGCACTTAAAGAAACCGAGGTGGATATTTCCGGCGGAAACTTCTCCGTTTCGATGAAACCCGGCGATCTAATTCTTTTCAAGCTCAACGGCGACGTAACGATCAAAGAACCTCTTCGCAAACCCGAACTGTCCATCGACAGCGGAACGTACATCGGCGAACAAAAACTGGAAATCACTTCGATGGATCCGGGTACCGAAATTTATTATACCACGGACGGAAGTTATCCCGATTACACTTCGACGCGTTACACCGGACCGATCACGATCGGGCACGGAAGAGATTTCGGACAATACTCGATTAAAGCGATAAGTATCCGCGGCAACGAAATATCGGATGCGATCTCTGCGGAATATTTCATAGTAGACGGTTCGGAAAACGTAGCGTTTGGGAAAAACGTAACGTTTACGGGTGAAACTCAAAGCGTATTCGGTTCGGCAAAGCCGGACAGCATTACGAACGACTTCTTTGATCCTTACAACGTGTACGGTTCGGTGGCGAATAAACCGTGCTTTGCGATCGTCGACCTCGGAAAAGAATACTATATTGACAGGCTCGTCGTAAAAGCGTTTCACGATTGGAGATTTTCGGACGTCGTGCTGCAAACCGCATTGGACGAAGACTTTACGAGCGGAGTTTACACCGTGTTCAACAACGACTCGGATAATTCGGTCGGCGAGGGCGCGGGAAACGACGGCGTTTACGTCGAAAATCCCGGCGGCGGACATGAATTTAAATTCGAGCCGCGAAAAGTCAGATACATCCGTTTCCACAATTTCTCCGAAAACGGAAGGGATAACTATTCGTTCTGGGAAGAAATTCAGGCGTATACCGCATATTCGGAAGGAACCGAATTGCTTAATTCGACGGACTGGCAAGTCACGGGCGGCGGTAATTGGGTTTATTCCGACGGCACCGTGTCGCAAACGGGCGAGTTCGACAAGTCGAGTTGGGATCGTTCTTATACGTACACCGCAAAGAAATTCAAAAACTTCATGATAGAAGGTAAGTTTAAAATGGCGGTGAACGATCCTTCCGCATGGGGGTACGTCGGGTTCGGTCTGTATAAACCGGAAATAAACTATACGCAAAGTTCATATGACAAAGGATTTTATGCGGTTGTGGAACCGAGAGGGCGTGCACTGCTTTGGAACGGCAAAAAACCCGAACTTGGCAGGGACGACGCGAACATCGTCGGGTTCTCGTTGAATTCCGAGTTCACTTTAAGGGTTATTTCCGTTGACGACACGATTTCCGTTTCCGTAAACGGCAAGCCCGTTATGTACGAACGGAACGCCATATTCGATCGCGAGGCGGGGTATATTTCCATTCACGGCGGCTTGATTCCCGTGAGCGTTTCTTCGGTCAGAATAACGGAGTTCGACGATTCGGTAAAACCGTTGCCGTATGAAGATTGCATTAAGGAAGGTGAAGAAAGTCGCTTTGCGGTGGACAGATTTACCGCAAAATCCGACGTGATAAAACAACTTCCGACCTATGCGACGGCAAAAACGGTCGACGGAAAGGAATATCAACTCGAAGTGGAATGGGGCTGTCAAAGCTATGACAGTTCGATCGTCGGCTACTCTTCGTTCGAAGGCAAATTCAAAAATCTGCCGAAAGGGTTAGTGAATTTCTATGACGTAAAAGCGAAAATGAACGTTTTCGTCAAGCCGGAGCTGGATACGATCGAGCTTGAAAGACTGATCGCTTTGGGAAAAAGTTTAAACAAGGACAATTTCACCGAAGAATCGTATAAGGAAATCGATTTAAAAATCAAAGCGGCGGAAGCGATGCTCGCCAATCCTTATCTCGTTCAAAGCGACTTGGGCGTAGGCGTGTTCCAGCTGTTCGACGCGATATATAAATATGCGGTCAGCACGGTGGACAAAAGCGGATTGAACGCAAAGATTGCCGAAGCGGAAAAACTTTTACAGTCCGATCTCACGGAAACGGGAGCGAACAAGATAAACATCGCCTTGGCAAGCGCAAAGAGCGTTTCGGAAAGTACGATCTCGACTGCCGACGACGTTCAGGTCGCCATGGATTCGTTGGATAAAGCGATGAATTCTCAAGTCAGACTTGTGGACGAAGTAAAAGTAAACTCAAAAATCGCCGCGATATACAAAACGCCTAAAAAATATAATCCCGCGGTATTCGGCGGAATCGGCGCCTCGTTCGGTATCGTCGCCGCCGCCGCGATTATAGTTTTCGGAAAGAAAAGAAAAAAGAATTGAAGAATGACGAATAATTCATGAAAAAAATTCCGACGTAAAAACAGAAAGCGCTTTGATTTTTTCAAGGTGCTTTTTACGTCGGGGCCAATATGTCTGAAAAGCCGTGAAACGGGTTGCGGACAAAATTGCTTTTAATAATATCGACGACTTAAAAACAGGAGAAAAAAATGATAAAAGCAGTTATATTCGATCTTGACGGAGTAATTTTATCCACGGATGAATTTCATTATCGCGCTTGGAAAGCGATTGCAGATGCGGAGGGAATAGAATTCGACAGGAAAATCAACGACAAATTAAGAGGTGTGTCGAGAATGCAAAGCCTTGAAATCATTCTCGAAAAGGCGACCAGGAAATACGATGACGACGAAAAACAAAAACTTGCTCAAACAAAAAACGAACATTATCGCAAACTGCTTGCCGAACTTAAAGAATCGGCAGTGTCGGATGACGTCAGGTATACGTTAAAAACGCTCAAAGAGCGCGGTTATCGCATTGCGATCGGCTCGTCGAGCAAAAATGCGAAATTCATTCTCGAAAGGGTGGGTCTGATCGGCGAGTTCGACGCCGTTTCCGACGGGAACTGTATCACGAAAAGCAAGCCCGATCCGGAAGTGTTCGTCGTGGCTGCCGATATGCTGGGGCTTTCCGCCGAAGAGTGTATCGTCGTCGAAGATTCGGTTGCCGGGATCGTTGCGGCTAAGACCGGCGGATTTACCTCCGTTGCAATCGGCGACGCGGCGATAAACGCCTCCGCAGATTACAACGTAAACAAACTTTCCGACCTTCTTGATATTTGCAAAAAAAATTAATATAACGAACGCTGTACGGTATTCGTCGAAACATCGTTTTCTTTAGCAATGCTTTTCATAGACTTTGCGTCTTTTAAATCTTCAATTATCTTCAAAAACACATTTTTTGCAATATGATGATGTTTGGCAACAAAATCGTAGTGCTCATAGAAGCGTTTTCCGCAGCAAGGGCAGACATATCTCCTTTTTTTACGGACGAGCATCTATCGGTAACTTCTCAAATAATCCCCGTAGCATATTTCTGATTTGTTGCAAGTTGGGGCTTGTTGAAATTGAGTAAGATTTTGCCTTTAATACAGCGCAAATTCGTTTGTATCCATACCTAAAAGAACTGGATAAGTTTATTGATGCGCAAAATTGTGAGGTCGAAAAAGACGCTAAAATTACCCGAATTATAGACGAAGTCCTAAATGGTAGGAGATTGTGAGTGCTTTGACGAGATAGCGGTGTAGCTATTTCGTACTGTATAGCCATCTGAACAGACCTCGAAATATAAACTTTAATTGTTCGGTTTCAAGGTCTTTTCTTATGCGAAAACGCAGATTAAGACAAGGACAACTTAACATTTCAAAAGGGCGTCGGGCAACCGCCGCCCTTTTTCGTGCCTTGAAGCGGTGAACACGAAATTCCGCCTTTCCATCGTTTCTATTCGTCATCCCGAGAAGAGTCTGCTTGACTTGCTTGCGAGGGAGCTAGGGTGCGAGCCCCGCACTTTTGCAATGACTGCAAAAGTCTAAAATGCATAATATTCGCTAAAATATACAATTATCGGATATAAATTCACGAAAACAAAATTTTTTTGAAAATTTTATGAATATGTATGCAAAGTATTTGACTTTGCGAAAAAGGGGAACTATAATGACGGCGTAAAAAGCGAAAGGCGTGTGGCAATGCCGCCGTCGGGGCTTTTAGGAAAGAAAACTTTTTTTGGAGATAAAACAGATGAAAAAACTTTTTGCACTTATGATGACGATGATGCTTGCGGTTATCTGCAGCTTCGGTCTTACCGCTTGCGGCAATTCCGTAAACGACGTCGACGAGATCAAGAAAGCCGGTAAGCTTGTTGTGGCGACCGAAGCTTCGTTCCCTCCGTTCGAAAGTAAAGACGGCGAAAAATTCGTCGGAATCGATATCGAAATCGCCGAAGCGATCGCAAAGGAACTCGGCGTCGAGCTCGAAGTAAAGGATATGATTTTCGATTCCGTCGTTACTTCCGTACAGAAAGGACAAGCCGACCTTGCTATTGCCGCTCTGACGATTAACGAAGAAAGGGCGGAAGCGATCAACTTCTCGACCGATTATTTCGGAGCTTCGCAATACGTGGTTGTCGCCGCCAACGATACTACTTTCGACGCTTGCAAAACGAAAGAAGACGTTGACGCGATACTCGCCGGGTTTGAAAACGGCACCAAGATCGCCGCGCAGAGCGGTACGACCGGTTATTATTACGTCAAGGGTTCCGAAGCTTTCGAGTTCGCGGGATTCAAAAATCTCAACGCCGTAGGTCTCGAAACGCCGGTACTCGGCGCGCAGGGCGTCGTGAACGGACAGTATAAGGCGCTTATCGTCGACGACGAGGTTGCCGCTCAGGTCGTAAAGGCTAACGACGGCGTCAAGACGATCGCGATCTCGCTCAACAGCGAAAAATACGGCATCGGCGTCAACAAACAGGCTCCCAAGCTTCTCGAAACCGTGAACAAAGTGCTTGCCGATCTTAAAGCAAGCGGCGAGCTTCAGGCAATCATTTCGAAATATACTTCGGAAGCGGAATAATATGTGGGATAAATTTATTCATTATTTCATCGATCTGGGCGCGTATAAAGACGTGCTGAGCGGAATTGCAGTCACATTAGTGACTGCAATTTGTGCGTTACTTATAGGTATCGTGCTCGGGACGATTGTTGCGTTCGTCCAGCTCGCAAACGGAAAAAATCCGGTGCTTAAGTTTTTTCAGTACCTCGGGAAGCTGTACGTTACGGTGTTTCGCGGAACGCCGGTCGTCGTGCAGCTGCTTTACGTTTATTTTATAATCTTCCCGGCGATCGGGCTGGGGCTTATGAACGCTTCCGTAGTCGGACTGATCGTATTCGGTCTTAACTCGGGCGCGTACGTTTCGGAGATAATGCGCGGCGGTATTTTGTCCGTCGACAAAGGTCAGACGGAAGCGGGCAGGGCGCTCGGACTGCCGCTTAGGGCGACGATGCTTCACGTAGTTATTCCTCAGGCGGTGAAGAACGTCATTCCGACGCTTGGAAACGAATTCATCTCGCTGCTTAAAGAGACCTCGGTTCTGAGCTTTATCGGCGTCGTAGATCTTACGAAGGCTTTTACCGATATCGGAAAAAGCACTTATGAATATACCGTTCCGTACACGATGCTCGCTCTCGCGTATCTCGCGCTCGTGCTGATCGCGGGGTGGATCGTGAAAAAAATCGAAGGGAGGATGAGAAAGGGTGATAAGCGTTAGGAACATATATAAATATTTCGGCAAAAACGAAGTGTTGAAGGGCGTTTCCACCGAAGTCGAAAAGGGCGAAAAAGTGGTTATCGTCGGCCCGTCGGGCAGCGGAAAGTCAACTCTTTTGCGCTGCATGAATCTTCTCGAGGAGCCGACGTTCGGCGAAGTGTGGCTGGACGACAAGCTTCTTACGCCGGTCGATCCGTATCTTCATCCCGAAGTGATAACGGCAAGCAGGACGTTTGAGAAAATGAAACTCGAGGAGCAGAACGCGCAAACGTTCGTTTCGGACGAGGCGCTTATCGCGAAGATCAAAGCCAAGGACCTTCTCCGCGAAAAAAACGAGGGCAAGGCGTATAAGGCGAAAATGAAAGAGATTTATGCCGCGAACGCAATAGACGTAAACCTCGGCAGGGCGAAAATGGGAATGGTTTTCCAGAATTTTAACCTTTTCAACAATATGACCGTCATAAAGAATATGACTCTCGCGCCGGTGTATCTTAAGCTCAAAACCGAGGAGCAGGCGATTTCCGACGCCGAAAAATTTCTCGAAAGGATCGGGCTTTCGGACAAGCGCGACGTCTATCCGTCCACGTTGTCGGGCGGTCAGAAGCAGCGTATCGCGATCGTTCGGGCGCTCAATATGAATCCCGAAGTGATGCTGTTCGACGAGCCGACTTCCGCGCTCGATCCCGAAATGGTGGGCGAGGTTCTCGACCTTATGACCGAGCTTGCGGAGCAGGATATGACGATGGTTATCGTTACGCACGAAATGGAGTTTGCTAAAAAGGTCGCAAGCAGGGTGCTGTTCGTCGACGGCGGAAAAATTCTCGAGGAGAGCGCGCCGGAGGAGTTCTTTTTCGCACCGAAAAATCCTCGGCTCCGCGATTTTTTGTCGAAAGTCTTGTAACGGATTTAGGGAGGAATGAATACGCTTTGCATATTTTGAATATTTGTTTTTATAAAAATCCGCAGCGGAACGCTGTGGATTTTTTCTTTCGGAAAGCGGGTTTTGCGTCTGTTTGTTTTTATTTCGCGTACAAAAAGCCATATTAAAAAATTCAAAAAATTAAATCAGATCAAAAAAATAGGCAAAAAGCGGCTGTTTTTGCGTTATTTTTTAATAAAACGAATTATATCACGCAAATAACGTTATCGGTGAGTGTAATTTTGTTTGCGTAATGCGTACAATAGAAAATATGCCGAACGTTTTTCCGAGGATTAAAAAATAAAACACTTCGGCAGGATCGTGGAATATAAAACAGAATAAATATACATTATTTATGAATATTGATATAAATCAAACGGCGAAAAACGAGTGAAAACGACGCAGATTTCGTGTCGAATTTTGTCGAAAAACTCAAAGCGACGCGACGAAAACCGAAATAACGGACGATATCGGTCGAAAACGGTCGAATTTTTCGAAGACAAAAAGTCGAAAAAAGACGATTGAAGTCGAAAACGTCGGTTTTACCGAGGTTTGGGGTGCTTTTTCTGCTTTTTCGGTATATATAAAACGTTTTATCGGGAATGATGGCGGCATTTTTGTCTTTCTATAAGCTGGAATTATGCGCATTATAACGAAAACGAATAACAAAATTTCCCCGAATACGAAATTTCAGGCATAATTCGGTTGACTTTATGAATAAAAATGCATATTATATATCCTATAAAACCAAAAGGGGATATTATCGCGCGTCGGCGATTGCCGCGTTCGAGTATCGGCGATATGCCGCGTCCGAGTGGCGGCACCCGCGGATAATCGAGGCGTCTGATCAAAGCGCCCGCACCCGTGTGGTTTTAAGGAAAAAGATCGTGGGAACGCTTCCCGTAAAAGGCGGGAGCGTTAAAACATATCGTAGGAGGCATAACTTATGAAAACCACAAGAAGGTTGCTGATCGTATTGCTGTCGGTACTGACGGTTTTCGCCGTTGCCATGTCCGCGTCATGCAAAAAGGACGATAAAAACAGTTCGTCCTCGAGCATAACCGAGCAGAAAGGCATCACCGCTGATTTTTATTTCGACGGAACGGGCGAAAGCGGAGCAATGGCGATCACGCTCAAGCTCGCGGAAAATTTCGACTGGGAGTTGACCGTCAACGGGACGAAAACTTCCGGCGCGTACGAGCTTGAAGGAAACAAGCTCACGCTGAGCGTCGGCGGCTCGACCCTTTACGAGCTTACTTACAACGTCGACACCGTGCAGTTGACTTACGACGGCGTTACGTATACGCTGGTTCCGGACAAGACGTTCACCGTCGCGTTCCCGAATCTCGACGATTACGACACCAAGACCGTGCGCTACGGCAAGACGCTCGAACTTCCCGACCCCGCAAAAGACGGATACAGATTCGTCGGCTGGTACACGGACTCCGCGTTCAAGAAAGCGTTCGACAAGACCGAAGGAATCAGATCGAACCTCGAACTTTACGCAAAGTTCATTGCGGAAAACGCGGAAGAATATATCGTTAAATATTTCAAAGGCGCCGAATTGGTGCTCGAAACCGCAACCGAAGGCAAAGCGCTTGCGAATATGCCCTCGAACATGGGTGACGACTTCCTCGGCTGGTGGGGCAGCGACGCGCAGGACGCGACCAAGCTTACCCGTAAATACGGCGAAGGCGAAGAACTCAAAGAGGATACTTATCTTTTCGCGGTCTATAAGACTGCGGCTCCCGCGCTCAACGTAACCGCGGACGGCGTGAGATGGGAAGCCGACGCCAACGCTTCTTACACATTATATATAACCAAACCCGATTCGACCAAGATCGAACGCAACTGCGACGGCAAAGGCGTATTTTACTACGATTTTGCAAGAGACGCGCAGGGCGAATATAGAATCGACCTCAAGACGAGCGGCGAAAGCGGAAGCGGCACGAGCACTGCGTACTATATCAACAAACGCCTCGCAAGACCGTCCGGACTGAAGATTTCCGGCAACGAGCTTACGTTCGCGAGCGTCGAAAATGCAACTTCTTACACGCTCGAAGTCGAATGCGGAAAGGGCAAACATACCGAAAAACTCGGCGATTCGCTTTCTTACGATTTCTCGAACTGCGAAATGACCGAAGCGGGCGTTAAGTTCACCGTAATCGCGAACGCGTCGGGCTATGAAAGTTCGTCGTCGATAACTCTCGGGCTCGTCAGATCGCTCGAAGCGGCAACCGGTATTACTTACAGCCAGGGTAAAGTTACATGGGCTCCCGTTGCCAACGCCGAATATTACAACGTAACCCTTACCTGGGGCGGGCAGTCCAAGGACTATAACGACCTTACCGAAACTTCGATCGACGTGGGCTTCCTGCCCTCGGGCGAATTCACCGTTAAGGTTACGGCATATGCCGCTTGCTACAACTCCGCGGCGGCTACCGAAGCCAAACTCGAAAAGGCGCAGCTTGCGACCCCGACCGGTTTGACCTATTATCTCGACTCCGCAGAATTCCTCAAATGGAATAAGGTCGAGGGATCTGTCGGTTACGAAATAACCGCACAAGGCTTCGACCGTAACGGTGCGAAGAGTGAAACCTGGACGGTTGACGGCGGTGATACTCTCGTAAGCGAGATCAAATCGCAGTATCTGTCCTGGGGCGCGCTCTTTACCGACGAGTTCACGATTACTCTCGTCGCGAAAGCGCAGCTCGAAGGCAACAATTCTCTCCCCGCGACGATCAAGCTCAAGAACAACGCTCCGCTCACGGCAGAGGACTTCACTTATGAAAACGGCGTACTTTCCTGGACGCAGGTAAGACGCGTGACCAAGTATAACCTTGCTCTTCCCGACGGCAGCGCCGCAACTGCGGAAGAAGCAAAATATACCGCGCCCATCACGTTCACGCATGCGGGCACGAACTACGTCACCGTTTCCTACAACGGCAACAACTGCTCGTTCGGAATCGAAGCTTACGCAGTCGTTTTCGAAACCAACGGAACGGAAATAAACACTATCTATAAAGCCAACGGCGATCTCGTAACGCTTCCCGGTGCGGACGAAGCTCCCGAGCGTTTCGGCTACACGTTCGGCGGCTGGTACGATTCGGACAGCGAAACCGATGCGAAAAAATACGGCGATTCGTTCATACTCGACACCGATATGACGTTCATCGTTTACGCCGGCTGGGATCCCAACAAATACACCGTAACGCTCGACGTTGACGGCGGCGACGCGCTCGACCCGTCTATGTCTACGATTACCGTCGGTTACAGAACGAACGACACGCTCTTCCCGATCCCGACCGTCGGAACCCGCACGGCGGGGCAGTTCTACGGCTGGTACTCCGAAAAGAACGGCAACGGTATTCAGTATGCCGATCAGTTCGGTAAAATGGTCAACAGATTCGACTTTGCCGAAGACGTTACTTTCTATGCTTATTGGCCGACGATTTTCGAATTCAAAGAATATGAAACGAAGATCGGCAAAGGCTATCAGGTAACCGCAACGAAAGGCATAAGCATGTTCGACGGCGGCGAAATCACCGTTCCCGCATACCACGACGGTACGAGAGTTATCTGTATCCCCGCGTATGCGTTCCAGAGCGGCGGATTCAAGCGCATAAACATTCCGCAGAGCGTTTATGAAATTCAGATTCTGAGCACGGACGTCGGTTCGGCGTTCCAGGGCTGCAGATATCTCGAGGAAATCAACGTTTACCCCGTCGAGGGAATGAACACGCAGGAAATGCGTTATTTCTCCGAGGACGGCGTGCTTTACTTCGAGAACGAGGACTACGTAACCGACGCGAAGAATAACACCGAACTTGCTTACGTTCCTCTTGCGAAAACGGGCAAGATCACCGTTTCCGATCAGGTGGAAGTCATTCCTCTCGGAACGCTCGGCAGCTTCGACGGCGGCAACTCCGGATATTCTTCCTCGCACAAATTCACCGAGGTCGAAATCCCGTACAGCGTCAGAATGATAGCCGAAAAGGCGTTCGTTTCCAACAGCAATCTTAAGTCGGTGACATTCCTTGCGACGCCCGCCGGCAAGACCGCGCCCAACCTCGAAATCGGCTCGGGTGCATTCGAAGATTGCGGCAACCTGACCGAAATCACCTTCCCGAAACGTCTTGCGACTTTCGACCCGTCGGTGTTCGGAAAATGCCTCAAACTCTCGGATATTTACTTCGAAATCGGCAACGAAAAATACACGAGTGTGGACGGCGTCGTTCTGTCTGCGGATGCGAAAACGCTTATTTACTATCCGCGCGGAAGAGGTTACTTCTCCGAAAGTGCGAACAGAAGATCGTATACCATTCCGGAAACGGTCGAAGTCATCGGAACGAACGCGTTCAGCGGCTCGGCGGTGAGAAGCGTTACGATCGGCGCGAACGTAAGAAAGATTGAGGATTACGCTTTCAGCGGAATGTTCCCGATCGGCGACGCGGCGGCAAATCTTTCGTCCGCTTACTATACGTCGGCGAGCAACAACCCCGGCTGTCTGTATCTCGAAACCCTTATTTTCGAGGGTAGCGACGAATGGACTCTTACGATAGGCGAGGGCGCGTTCAGCATGCCTTTCTACGTAACGGCAAGCGGAAGCTTTTCGATCCCCGAATCGGGCAAACTTAACGAAGTAGTGCTCCCGCGCAACCTCAGCAAACTCGGCGCTTACGCGTTTGCGGGAAGAATAAGCCTTCACGACGTGACGCTCACGGTCAGCGAAAGCTCGCTCCGCGGCGCAACCTTGGATTACGCAAGCAACGCGTTCTCTTATAACGGACTCGTTACTTCCGCTTACGCGAACCCGTTCGTACAGAACCTCAAACTTACCGCAAGCGTTCCTCTGATCGAAAATCTCGCGGCGATATTCGGAAGCGGCTCGCTCAAGAATATCGAAATCGACGAAGCCAACAAAGAATATAAATTCGAAGATCAGGTTCTTTACAACAAAGACGTAACGAAGATGATTTACTATCTCGATTCGAGAGTGGGCGACTATGAATTGCCCGAAAGCATAACCGAGATACCCGACTCCGCGTTCAACGGCAAAGCCAACGTGACGAAAGTCATTATTCACAACAAAGTTACCCGCATCGGCGCGGACGCGTTCCAGAACTGTATTAACCTCGTCGAAATCGAAATCAAGGATAACGGCGGAGAAAAAGTCGATCTCAAGATCGGTTCCAACGCGTTCAACGGCTGTAAAAAACTCGGGAAGATCACGCTTTCCGACCGTCTTGTCGAAATGGGCGACGGAGTGTTCGGAAACTGCGAAGCGCTCGTCACGATCAAACTTCCCGCTTCTCTCCGGAGATTCGGAACGTATGGAAATGACGAGAACGGTAACGAAGTGCTCGTTTCGCTCAACGCGTTCGAAGGCTGTAAGGCTCTCGAAACGATTACCGTTGAGGACGGCAACAAGTATTATCTCGCGCAGAACGGCGTTCTGTATAGCGGCGAAACCGACGCTTCTTCTGCATTCGTCGCGAAACAGCTCATCGTTTCGCCCGTTGCAAACAACGGCGAAATCATCGTTCCCTCGACCGTAACCAAGGTCTGGACGAACGCGTTCAACGGCAACACCGGTATCACGAAGATTATCTTCGAGTCGGGCGCCGGATACGAACTTAAGGAAATCGACGAAAAGGCGTTCTATAACTGTAAAGCGCTTGAGGAAATAATTCTTCCCAAGGGGCTCGAAGTTCTTAAGAGCAACACGTTCGAGAATTGCCGCGCTCTTACCAAAGTCACTGTTCCTTGCACCGTAGCTCTCGTCGAAACGAGCGTGTTCAGTAACTGCAGCAACCTTTCGATCGTCGAGTTCGAGAAAACGGGCGTGGACGACAAATACGTCGAACTCGTTATCGCCGACGGAAAAACGACGACTTCGGGCAGCAATCAGGATACCAAGACGTACTATTACGGTTCGTTTGCCGGCTGTGCTTCGCTCGAAACGGTTGTGTTCCCCGAAAGACTCGTAAGTCTCGGTTCTTATGCGTTCGTTGACTCCGGAATTACGACTATCGAATTCCCCTCGACGCTCAGATCGATGGGTGAAAGCGTATTCTTCAACGCAACCAGATTAAAAGAAGTCGTATTCAAGAATAAGACGGAAGAAAAGGACGGAAAAACGGTCGTCGTTCCCTCCGAGTTCAAGGAATTGCCCGCAAAGGCGTTCTTCCTTGGCTACAGCGCTAACTCGCTCGAAAAAGTCGTTCTTCCCGAAGGACTTACTACCATAGGTTATCAGGCATTCTATTATTGCGATAAGCTTACCGAGATCACCATCCCGTCGACGGTAACCGAAATCGGCGCGAGCTACACGATTAAGAACGGTTCCTATACGACTATCGTAAACGGTTCTGCGTTCGCATCCTGTAAATCTCTCGCGAAAGTTACCTTTGCCGAGGGAAGCGAACTCGAAACCGTCGGCGACTCTTCGTTCAGCGGTACGGCGATCACTTCGATCACGTTGCCCGCGACTTTGAAGAAGATCGGCAGCGGTGTGTTCAGCAGTTCCAAGCTCAAAGAGCTCACGTTCGCGACCGAAAAAACCGAAGGCGATGAAGAAGCGTACGCTTCGATTGAAAGTTTTGGTGAGTCTGCGTTCAGCGGAACCCCGCTCGAAAGCTTCATCATGCCCAAGACGAAAGGCGACGTGGCTCTCGGTGCAAGACTGTTCTTTAACTGCAAAAAGATCAAAAAAGTTTACATTTCCGCAAACGTCAAGACGATTGACGGCGTGTTCGACGGCTGTAAGTCCGATTATTCGATCACGGTCGACGAAGCTAACCCCTCGTTCAAGGTCGATCCGAGCCTGCCGCTCATCCTCAGCGTTGACGGAAAAACCATTATTAAGGCTTACGCTCAAGTCAAACCCAAGGACGGAATTCTGAAACTTGCGGAAGGCTACGAAGTCATCGAGCAGAACGCTTTCGCTTCGCAGTCGTTCATCAGCAAACTCATTCTTCCTTCGTCGATCAAGACGATCAGGGGCGGCGCGTTCAACAAGTGTCTTGCACTTGCCGAAGTATCGTTCGCGCTCGACGCCAACGGCGAGAGCAGACTCGGCAAGATCGAGGGCGGAACGGCGGCAAGCGGCGGACAGTGGCTCTGCGGAGCATTCGAAGAGTGTACTTCGCTCACGTCGTTTAATTTCCCGGCGAAGAGTTCGCTCGAGGTTATCGGAGGAAGAACGTTCAACGGATGCGACGCGCTCCAATCGATCGTCATTCCGGAAGGCGTAAAGAAACTGGGTGAAATGTCCGGTTCGGATTATTACGGTAATAACGATTATTACGGCGTATTCTCCGAATGCGAATCGCTTAAGTCGGTAACGCTCCCCGAATCTCTCGAGGGGATTTACGATCATGCTTTTGCAAATAGTCCGGCTCTCACGTCGATTGAAATCCCCGGCAACGTTAAATACCTCGGCAACTATGCGTTCAATAAGTGCACTGCGCTTACGAGCGTAACGTTCGAAAACAACAAGAAAAACGCCAAATCGCTCGAAACGATCGGCCAGTACGCATTTGCGGAAACGGCGATCACGGAAATTTCCATTCCGTCGACCGTCAAGATGCTCGGCTACATCGGCTCGTCGTCCGTCAAGGGGAGTGTGTTCGATAAGTGCGCTAACCTTAAAACGATAACGTTCGAAACGAGAAAAGTCGGCGACAAGGACGTTAAAGATCTCGAAACGATCGGTAACTACACCTTCCAGTCCACGGCTATCACGTCGATCGATCTGACCGGCGTCACGACACTCGGCACGTATCTGTTCAGTAAGTGCTTGAGCCTTACGAGCGTAACTCTCGACGACAGCCTTACTTCGCTTCCCGATTATATGCTCAGCGAATGTACTGCGTTCACCGGCGAGGACTTCAAACTCCCGTCGAACCTCGTCCATATGGGTAAGGGAACGTTCAGCAAGTGTACCGCGCTTAAGTCTATGACAATCCCCAAGGGCGTTAAGAACCTGCTCGATACCAAAGAGAAGAGCGACGGCGAGTACAGCGCGAATAACTACAACGCTTCGAGCAATCTGTTTGACGGTTGTACCGCGCTCGAAAGCGTTAAATTCGAAACCGCTCCGCTCGCTATCGGCGGCTATGCGTTCAGAAACTGCTCGAGCCTTACGAGCGTCACCGCTCCCGACGGAAAGGGTAATTACACGCAGGACGCGTTCTTTGCGGCACTCAGGACGATCGGCAACTACGCGTTTAACGGTGCGGGTATTGCGGAAGTCAATTTCGTGAACCTCGAAAGAATCGGCAACTCTGCGTTCAGCGGCAGTGCGGTAGCCACGCTCACGTTCGGAAAAGCGGTCGAGTACGGCGGCGGTACGAACGGCTGGGGTAACAGCGTGTTCCAGAAATGCACGAACCTTACGACGGTTTCGCTTCCCGGACAGACTTATTTCGGAACCAACACGTTCAGCGGTTGCACAGGACTTACTTCGGTTACGTTCGCAAAAGGAACGACGATGTTAAGTTGCAATGCAACGAAAGCGGACGCTGCAAAATCGATAAACATGTTTAAGGGCTGTTCGAGCCTTACCACCGTTACGTTCGAAGAACCCGTAACTCTTATCGCCGGCAGTGCGTTCGAAAACTGCGAGTCGCTCACAACGATCACAAACTTCTTCGGAAGCGTTGAAACGCTTGGATCAAATGCGCTAAGAAATACCGGTCTTACAACCGCGACTTTCGACAGCCTCGAAAACGTGAACACCTACGCGCTCGCAAGCAACACGAAGCTCACCTCCGTAACGTTCAAGAAAGATCTTAAGGGTAAGGGTGGTAGCTTGTTCTCAAGTTGTACGAATCTTACCAGCGTTACGTTCGAGGGTACGATTCCGACGAACATTTCGAGCGTATTTTACAACTGCGCGAGTCTTGCAAGCGTAACCGTTTCCGATTCGATGACCCAGCTTCCCGCGAAGTTCCTCCAGGATACGGCGATCAAGACTTTCAAACTTCCGAAGAGCCTTGCTTCGTTCGATTACGCATGGTTTACGGACAGCGCGATCGAAAAATACGATATCGACGAAAGCGCGACGAAGTTCAGCGTTAAAGACGGAGTGCTTTACGACAAAGCGGGCACGAAACTTATTTCCGTTCCCGCAAACAAGGCGGGTGCGCTCGACCTTAGCGGTATCAAAGATATCAACGCAAACGCGTTCTATAACTGTTCGAAACTCACCGAGGTTAAATTCCCCGCGACGATGACGAAGATTTCCGACTCGGCGTTCGCTAACTGGAAGATGACCGGGGATACCACTTTCACTATCCCGAGCGGAATCACCTCGATCGGGACAAGTGCGTTCAAGGGTTCCACTCTCGCGGGCGCAATCACGATCCCCGAAACTGTAACGTCGATCGGCGCAAGCGCGTTTGAAAACACGAATATCACTTCGATAACGCTTCCGAGTAAACTTAAGACGATCGGCGCAAGCGCGTTCAAGGGAACCGATATTGCGGGTGCTATCACGATCCCCGAAACGGTGACGTCAATCGGTGCAAGCGCGTTCGAAAATACGGGCATTACCTCGGTAACGCTTCCGAGCAAACTTGCGAAGCTCGAAAAAGCAGTATTTAAGGGCACCGCTCTCACGGGCGAAATGAAACTCCCCGCGACGCTGACTTCGATCGGCGACAGCGTGTTCGAAAACACCAAGATCACCTCGATCTCGCTCGGCGACAAGATCACGAGCATCGGCAAATCTGCGTTCAGCGGCACCGCTCTCACCGAAGTAACGTTGCCCGAAAGCCTCAAGACTATCGGCGAAACCGCGTTCAAGGGTACTCCGATCACTTCGATCGTCATTCCGAAGAACGTCACCACGCTCGGTAAACAGGCGTTCGCAAACCTTGAAACTCTCACTAAAGTCACGCTTGCGGAAGGAATCAAGAGCGTCGGAACCGCTGCCGACATATTCAACGGCTCGGCGGTTGCGGAAGTAACTCTCCCGTCCACACTCACGACGATACCGCAAGGTATGTTCAAAAACAACGTATTCACGGCGATAACGCTCCCTGCAGGGTTGACGTCAATCGGCGCAAACGCGTTCGAAAACGTTCCGCTCACCGCAATAGTTCTGCCCGAAGGTCTTACGACGATCGGAGCAAGCGCGTTCGCGGGAACTTCGCTTACCGAAATCTCATTCCCCGCGGGAATTACCTCGATCGGAGCAAGCGCGTTTAAGGAAGTCGCATTCACGATGACCAAACTCGAACTTCCCGAAGGATTAAAGACTCTCGGCGCGAGTGCTTTCGCAGGCAAAGCGCGCGCGGAAAGTGCGGAAACCGAAGGCGAATACGATTACAAAGGTTGCTCCGCGATCGAAGAAATCGTTCTCCCGTCGACGCTTACGACACTCGAAGCTTCCGTGTTCGAAAACCTCTATCAGCTTTACAAGGTTAACCTTGAAAACGTCCAGACGTTAAACGCCAAAGTATTCGCGTATGCAGGCGCGGGAAGAACGGACGGCAAGAAACTCGAAGTAACGTTCGACGCTCTTACCAAGACTTCCGCATCTAGGCCTACGATATCCAAGGATAACGTTCTGACGAAAGACGGAACCGGTGCGTTTATGTACAGCTCGCTGAGAAAGGCTACGTTCACAAAGGCTAGCGCGGTTAAGGGCAGCTTGTTCTATCAGGCGAACGAACTTGAAGAAGTCGTTCTGCCGCAGGACCTTACCGAGTTGCCGAGCTATATGTTCGCATACTCCGGTCTTAAGGAATACACGATGCCCGAACACATTACCGATCTCGCAGGCTACTCTCACTTCGAAGGCTGCTTGCAGCTCGAGAAATTCAGCTTCGGCAACAGCTCGCTGAACGAACTCAAGATGTCGTTCTTCGAAAACTGCGCCGCGCTCAAGGAAGTCGTTCTTCCCGAAGGTCTTATATTGATAAGCTCGTCCGCGTTTAACTACGCGACCGGCATTAAGGAACTTATAATTCCCGAAAGTGCGGCATGTTCCGTATGGGCGTTCAGAGGTTGGACGAGCGATCAGATTCTGCACTTTAAGGCTTCGAAAGACATAGTCGCCGGCTTGTTTACGGGCAACTGGAACAAAGAGTGTAACGCAAGACTCGTATACGACGAAGAAACCGAACTCGCTATAGGCGACGCGACCGTCGATAACGACGCCGTTTCGCTGACCTACGTGATCGCCGACACGCTTTCGGACGGATACGTCATTAAGGCGAGCATCACCGCCGAAAAAGCGGCGAAGCTCACCGGACGCACGTTCACGTTCGCTCTCGCGCTCGTCGATCCCGCAACCGCCGAAACGTACACAGAAACCGTTCTTTACACCGTTGAGGGCAGTGCGCTCGAAGCAACGAAAGACGACGGCGGCAACTACGGCAGCATCGACATCACGGTCAAGCTCGAAAAGCTTTCGGATTATTTCGAAACGACCGAAGGCGAAGCGACCAAGAAAGTTTATTTCGTACTGCACGACAACACCGACCCGACGCTCGCGAACAGAAAACTCGCGACCGGTTGGACGGCAAACGCTTATAATTACGCGTGGGACGGCGCATACGTCGCACTGTCGAAATAAGGTTTAAAGTTACCGAATTGTCGAGATAATCGACTTATAGAGCGGTTTTCCGCTCGACAAATAGGAAGGGGACAGGTATCGCAGAGCGAAGTCTGTCCTCTTTTTTGTTCGTCCGGCGCGGACAAATCGGCCTTTTTTAGAATCCGGATTTTTCGAATTATCGGTTAAAAAAAGTATTTTTTGCCTGAAAAAACGGCCTTTTTGCAAAAATCATTCGGAAATTCGAATCATTATTTTCATAAAAAGGGGTAAATTTGTTTTCCACCGACGAAAAAATATGATATAATGCACAAAGTAACGTAGGGGGACTTGTGCCGATTCCGCCGCTTCGGCGGTTCGATTTTCGGTCTATGGCAAAGGCTCCGACGATTACGATAGGAAATACCCAAGGAGGTTCGGTTATGAGAGAATGTAAGGACGCTCGTAAATTCATCGGAAAACTTACTCGCGGCGCGGTCAAAAAGTCTGTCATGGCGTCGATCGTCGTCGCACTGTTTTCGCTTGCGATTTTTGCGGGAATAGGCTGGTATTTCGGTTTTCTTGCGGTTTGGGTTTACGTACCCGTGTTTTTTGCGGTTATCGCGGTTTTTACGCCGATTTTCTATTTTGTAAAGTATCGTAAAAGCGAACGCGCGGTTGCTTCCGTGATCGACGAACTCGGGCTCGAGGAACGTATGATAACGATGGAGAGCCTTAAGGACGACGATTCGTATATCGCTCGCCGTCAGCGCGAGGACACACTCGGCGCGCTTGCCAAAGTGAGCGAGAAAAGGCTTTCGCTCGTTCTTTCGACGGCACTTCTCGTCTGCCTTGCGGTCGCATTACCGCTCGGCGCGGGGCTTACCACGGTTTCTGCGTTGTCCGCAAACGGAGTTCTTCCGTTCGGGCGCGACGTTGCCAAGGGCATTCCCGCAAAATACTCGCTGATTTATACGGCGACGGAAGGCGGAACGCTTTCGGGTAAAACCGAACAGCGTGTCACGGAGGGCGACGCGGGAAGTTTCGTCGTTGCCGTTCCTGACGACGGTTACGTTTTCGTCAAGTGGAGCGACGGCGTCAAGGACAACGCTCGCAGCGACGTTCCGACTGACGGCGATATCACCGTCAAAGCTGTGTTCGAAGCGCTTACCGATTACGATCCCGACGAAGCTTTCAAAAAACCCGGAGAGGGGCAGTCGGGTGACGGCGATAGTTCTGAAAAGGACAATGACAGCGCTCCCTCCGATCCGAGTGAGGAGTCCAAGTCGGACCAGGAAGAGAGTAATGATAAAGGCAGCGGAGCAGGAGGCGGAGCCTCGGATGAATCGCAACTCATAATCGACGGAAAAACTTACTACGGCGATAAGATTTACGACGACGCACATCAGAATGCGATAGACCGAGTGAACAACGATTCCAAACTAACTAACGGAGATAAGAACCTTATCGACGATTATTTCAACTCGATCGGAAGAGGTTAACCGAGAAAGATTTGAGGGGAATTCCCCGATAAAACGAAAAAATGCGTTTGTCGCGGACTTCGGGTTATTCGGAGTCTGCGGGGAAGGGCGATTGCAGTGCCTGCGCACCGAAAAACGGGGCGGGCGGCGGTCGCCCGATACGCTTTTTTAAAAGGTTTTCCTTTCCTTGTCGCGAATTACCGGAAAAAAGCGATATTTCAGCCCTTTTCCGCGATCATCCGGGCAAACGTAAAGCCCGTAAATGGGGTATCGAAAGGAAGTTCTCCAAGAAAAAGAACAAATAAATTTTAAGACGACATAGATACTATTCAAAGACAATACAGATACTATTTCACGAGTGAGTAAACAAAAATGGTAAACGAAAAAAACATCGAACAGTTTTGCAAACAATGCGACAATATCTTCAATCAGATTTCGCGCGACGTCATCGGGCAGAAAGAGGTTGTCGAAAACACCGTCATCGCCATGATCGCGGGCGGTAACGTTCTTCTCGAAGGTGTTCCGGGCGTCGGAAAAACCCGTCTCGTAAGATCGCTCGGCAGAGGATTCGATCTGCCGTTCTCGCGTATTCAGTTTACGCCCGACCTTATGCCTGCGGACGTTACCGGAACGAACATAATCGTCAAGGACGCGGACGGAAACTCGTCGTTTCAGTTTCAGCCCGGTCCCATTTTCAGCAACATAATTCTTGCCGACGAAATCAACCGTGCGACGCCGAAAACGCAGTCGGCTCTTCTCGAGGCGATGCAGGAGCATACCGTTACCGTTATGGGCGTTTCGAGAAAACTCGCGGAGCCCTTCTTCGTTCTTGCGACGCAGAACCCGATCGAGCAGGACGGTACTTATCCGTTGCCCGAAGCGCAGATGGACCGTTTCATGTTTAAACTTCTCGTTCCCGATCCCTCGCTCGAAGAGCTTATGGAGATCGTCGACATGACGCAGAAAACGATGGCGGAAGTTGCGGAAAGCGCGTGCAACGCCGAACAGCTTCTCGAAATGCGCGCGACCGCGAACCAGATTCCCGTCGCGAGGGAAGTTCTGCGCTACGCCATGTATATGACTTCGGCGACTCACCCGGACGGCGAATACGCCGCGGAAGGCGCGAAGAAATATATCAGAGTGGGCGCCAGCCCGCGTGCCGGACAAGCGCTTATTTCGGCGGCGAAAGTTCTTGCGCTCATCAAGGGCAGATTCAACGTATCCTTCTCGGATATCAATCAGCTTGCCTTCCCCGTACTGCGCCATCGTATTAAACTCAACTTCGAAGCGGTCGCCGAAAGAGTGTCCGCCGACCAGGTTATCCGTATGGTAGTAGACGAAGTGAGCGAAAAGGCAAAAAAACTCAAATAATCAGTCTATAAGTCCGTTATCGGACGTTTGGTTTCTTTTGACGGAGAATAAGTCATAATGAAAAACACACGCTTGAACGACAATTTTTTCAGTCGTTTGGAAACGTTATCTTTGAATTTAAGATCAAGCCTGACCGGCTATTTCGGCGGCAAGCACCTCGTCAACACTTACGGTCAGACGGTGGAGTTTGCCGATTTCCGCGAATATCAGTTGGGTGACGATATCCGTCGAATCGACTGGAATCTCTATAGCAGATTCGAAAAATTTTTCCTTAAACTCTTCACCGACGAGCGGCAGATGAACGTTCAGATTTTCGTTGATTTTTCGGCGTCTATGGGGCGGGACGACGCGAACAAAGCGTCCTATACGACTGCCGCGGCGGCGGCTCTCGGGTTTCTCGCCGTCCAGAATATGGACAGAGTGGGATTTTATCTGATGCGGGGCGATAAGGCGGAAAACCCTTACGGTTCGATCGTCGGCAAGCCCGCGTTCTTTCGCGCGGTGAGTTCGCTTTCGGAAGAAACTTTCGACGGTGACGTGGATATGGAAAAGTGCATTACCGGATGCCCGGACGTTACCGTCAACAACGGGCTGACCGTAATCGTATCCGATTTCTATACGGAAAGCGACTGGAAAAAAGCGGTGGACTTTCTGTGCTACAAAAAGCGTCAGGTGCTTCTCATTCAGATTCTGACGCCCGAAGAAGCCGATCCTATGTACGACGGGCGCGTTAACCTTATCGACTCGGAGTCGGTTGACGTTTCCGATTCCAAAAATCTCAAGATCAGAATAACGAAAAGCATGCTGGATTCTTATAAACGCGCGTTTGACGATTATATGGAGGACATGCGCGAGTTCTGTAAAAAGAGGGACGTGGGGTTCGTGTCGCTTCGCACGAACGAGCCCATCGAGCGGGTTTTATTCGGTGATTTACTAAAGGTTGGTATAATGTCATGACGTTTTTAGCGCCGCTTGGTTTTTTGGCCGCGATAAGTATAGCGATTCTCATAATCATCTATATCATCAAGCCGAATTTCCAGCAAAAATATATTTCCAGTACGTTCATTTGGAAATTAAGTCTTAAATATAGAAAGAAGCGTATCCCCACGAGTAAGTTGCGGGATATTTTAATCATTATCTGTCAGATTGCCGTCCTTGCCTGCTGTACGACTATACTTGCTCAGCCTTCGAAAGTGCTTAAGGCGCTCGTCGAACAGAACGAAGTCGTTTTCGTGCTCGACGCGTCGGCAAGCATGAGGGTAAGAACGAACGACAAAACGCGGTACGATCGCGCGCTCGATATGATCGACGAACGCGGCCGCGATATGTTGAGTTCGGGCGGAATCGTTTCCGTTATCCGCGCCGACGACAAGCCGTCGATAGTTCTCTCCCGCGTTTCGGGCGACAACGCTTCGGCTTTCAGCGATACGGTGACGACTCTTCGCGGCGGCGACGACGCGGCAAGTTCGGCTTTTACGCAGCTTTCGGGTTGCGGTTATGGCGAAGCCGATATGGAAGCGGCAATGAAGAAGTGCGAGGAAATTCTCAACTTCAACCCGTCCGCTGTGGTTTACGTTTATACGGACGGCGATTATAATTCGGTGCCCGAGGGTGTCAACGTGATAGATTGCAGATCGGCGCGTATCGACGAATCGTCGGGCGAAGAGATAGGCGAATGGAACGCCGCGATACTCGACGTATCGTCCGACTTCGTGGACGGGCGTTACGCTTTCAAGGTGAAAGTCGCGTCGTACGGAGCAGCGGCTTCTTTCGGGGTTAAACTTTCGATCGGCAATCCCGACGACGGCAGCACTGTGAGCGGTTCGGACTTCGTTACGAAAGGCAGAGTGGAATGCGAGGACGGCGAAACGAAAACCATTCTGTTCCGCTATAATTTCGACGGCGCCGACGCCGGTTCATACGGTGCGAACGACTATACGTTTTTTATGTCGAAAGGTATCGTCGGTTACGACACCGCGACCGTCCGTCTTATCGACGCGTCCGACGTAGAGGGCGAGTACGAGTCTCTTGATTTCAACGACGATTTTTATTCGGACAACACTTACACGCTGCCCGGCGGAACTCGTCCGACACTTCGGATTCAGTACGCCAGCAGTATGCGTACACCGTTCACCACGGGTATTCTCGATACTCTCGCCAATAAATATTACAAGAAAAAGTGGAACGTGGAAGTCGTTACGAGAAAACCGAGCGATCCCGATAAAGACATCGCGCTTTCCGGTTTTGATTTTTACGTGTTCGAGGGCAGAACTCCTGCGCATATTCCCGTCGACGGGGCGACTTTTCTCATAGGACTCGAAGAATTGCCGCAAGGTTTCAGCGGTAGTTACGGCGGAAGCGAAATTTCGAGCGGAAAGAATGCGTTTACGCTCCTGGACGCGGGTTCGGGTCAAGCCGTTATGAGAAACATCGACGCACAGAACATTGCCGTCACGAAAGCGAAAAGTTTCGTATTTTCTACAAACGACGGCTATACTCCGCTTATGACGTGCAGCGGTCAGACGGTGGCGGCTGTCAAAGACAAGATCGGCGAGCGCGTGCTTGCGCTGTCGTTCGGGTTCCGTTTTTCCAACCTCGGAATTTGTCCCGAATACGCGCTGATCGTCGCCAACGCGATAGATTATTTCGTTCCCGCTACGATTGAACAGGATATTTACGAAATCGGCGAAGCGGTCGGACTTAAGTGCCGCGGGGAGAGCGTAAACGTGTATTACGGCTCGAAACCGACCGAAACGCCAGACGATAACGCGTTCGTTTCCGTTACCGAATTTCCGACCGATCTGAACGTTTACAAGGTCGGAAGATACGACGTTGAAACGATATTCGACGAGGAATCGGGCAAAGTCGCTTCCGTTCAGACGATTTTCGTCAGAATGCCGAGTTCCGAAAGCAACATAAACCAAGTGTACGACTCGCTGGACGATCCGTATCACGGCGGTGAATTCGAGGACTTTTTCAAGGATCTGTGCGTGTACGTCGCCGCGGCGCTCGTTGCGTTCGTGTTCTTCGAATGGCTCCTGCATATCAAGGAAGGAATATAAGGAGGGCGACGGGATATGACTAATTTATCTTTATCTTTTCTTAACTCGCCCTGGTTTCTGCTGCTCATTCCGCTTGCCGTCGCGCTCACGCTGATACCTTATTTCAGACTTGCGAAAAGGTACAGGCGGACGAGGAACCGTATCGTTTCGATCGTCATGCATCTGATCGTTTCGGTTCTTGCGATTTCGGTTCTCGCGGGGATGCAGTTCACTTACGAAACCCCTAACGAGAAAAACGAACTTATTCTCATCGTGGACGCTTCTTACTCGGGCAAAAACGCAGTCGAGTCGAGGGATGAACTCGTTGACGAACTGCTCAAAGACAGCATCGATTATAACTGTAAAGTCGGAATCGTCGCATTCGGGTTCGACCAGACGCTCGTTTCCAATCCGACGACCGACGTGACCGCGCTTCGCAACGACTACGCCGATTTCAAAAACGCAGTCGCTTCTTCGGAGTGCGATACGACGGCAACGGATATCGCCGCCGCGTTCCGCATTGCGGGGAGGCTTCTCGAAAACCCCGCGTCCGGGAAAGTCGTGCTCGTGTCCGACGGTAAAGAAACGGACGAGCAAGCGCTCGGATATATCAGAACGCTTACGTCAAAGGGCGTCAAGATCGACGTCATAAGACCTTCCGACGCGCAGTCTTACGGACAGGAAAACGAAATTCAGATCTGCGACGTTACTTTCCCGCAGGACTATATTCAGCTCTTTTCCGAAACGACGATAAAAGTGAAAGTGAAATCGACCGTTTCCGCTTCTATGACGTTCAAGATTTACGACAACAAGACGGAAGAGAACGCTTCCCCCGCGATCGAGGAAGTCAGATCGGTTTCCGTGGGCGAGCAGGAAATCACGTTCAGCCACACGTTCAAGGAAGTTCCTTTCCATATCGTCGACGTGGACGTCGCGTTCACGCGGGTGACGATTGAAGAACCTACAACCGAGAACAATACGTTCACGACCTATCTTACGATCGAGAAGTTCGATCGGATACTCATAATCGAAAAATACGAGGGCGATTCCGTCAATCTCGAATCTCTTCTTTCGGCGGACAACGAAAACGTCGAACTCAAGATGAAAGACCCGTTTCCCTATCAGGTAACGACCGTGCTTCTCAACACGGACGAATTCGATACGGCGAGGCAGGATCTCTCGTCTTTCGATCAGATCATATTCAACAACGTGGCGAACGGCGATCTTCCCGACGGTTTTATCGAGGAAGTCGAGGAATACGTTGACGGTGGCGGCGGACTTCTGACCGTCGGCGGGAACGATCCCGACGGCAAAGTTCACGTTTACGACCGCGACGATCTCAACACCGCGGGTGACACGCTTTATCAGGATATGCTCCCCGTCAGTGCGGTCGACTATACTCCGCCGATGGGCGTGGCGTTCATAATCGATATTTCCGGCTCGATGAGCGGGGATAAGTTAATCCATGCGAAAGCGGGGCTCGAAGCGATTGCGAGATATTCGCTCACTGACCGCGACTATATGTCGATATTCACGCTCGACACCGAGTACGGCGACGTGTTGCCGCTCACTCCGCGCTCGAACATGAATACCATAATCAACGCGATTTACAGCATCGGCGGATCGGGCGGCACTGTCGCGACCAACGCTATTTCGAGGGCGGCGCAGTCGCTCAACTCGGCGGGTAACAACATCGCGAGAAAACATATAATTCTTCTTTCGGACGGTCAATTCGGAGACAGGACGGAGTCGGGTAAAGAGCCCCCGTATATCACCGAAGCAAGATTGCATTACGAAAGCTCCGGTATTACCCTTTCGATGGTGGGTATCGGGCTTGCCGCAAGCGGAACTTATTACGATTCGTGTAAGAAAATGACGGACGCGGCGCACGGAACGCTTTTTGCGAACGTCGCAAACGACAAGATCGGCGAAGCGATGAAAGAAGCTCTCGGCTCGCGTAAGATAGAAGCGCTCACCGAGGGCGTGTTCCGTCCCGTCGTAAGCCGTGCGACCGACCCCGTATTCAGGGGCATTAATATCAGAGGCGACGCGACGACCGGTTCATCCGACACTTTCGATTTCGCGCTCGGCGCGTTCTACGGCGGAAAAATCAAGCAGGACGCGACTCTCGTCCTTACCGACAGATTCAACGCCCCGATTTACGCTTATTGGAATTACGGCAAGGGTAAAGTCGGTAGTATAATGTGCGACCTTAAAGGCACGGACGATTCATACTCGCGCGGGGAATTGGAATTGAGTGAAAAGCGCAAGCAGGACGACGGCACGTATAAGACGGAAAAGGTCAAATACGGCGGTATTTTCAACACTTTGAACGGGCAGATGCTCATCTCCGGAATCGTTCGGGAACTCATGCCCGACACTCGGCTCGCGGCGGACGAGATCAACGTCAAGCTCGACGAAGAGAACTATATCAATACCGTAACCGTCTACGAATCGCCGAAATCGAACGAAAAAGTCGAAGCGTTCATCGAAAAGATGAACGACGACAAGTTCGTCGCCGTTTCGCTGACGGAAGCTTCTTCGGATAACGGAAGCGGAGTGTACGTAATAACGCCGCTTTCGAGCGCGAACCTGTTCACGAGATGTCAGTTCGTCATCAGAAAACCGGGCGTCTATAAGATAACCGTGTCATACGTGGATAGTGACGGCAACGTGAGAAAAACCGAAAAATACAAGTCGTTCTCATATTCCGCGGAGTACGATATGTTCGACGAGAACGGCTCGAAACTTGCCGCGGCGAACGAACTTCTCGCGGCGCTTGCGGAACGCGGCGGCGGCAAAGTCATAACTTCCGTCGCAAACCTTCCCGCGGTATTCGGCAACTTCGATCCCACGATCAAACATGTTTACGATCCGCGCGTATTGTTTATGATAATCGCAATCGTGGCGATGCTTATCGACGTTGCGGTAAGAAAATTCAAGTTCAAGTGGATTCATGAAATAATACGCGAGGCAAAAGAGAAGAAAGAGGGGCAATAATCGGCTTATAGGTCGATTATCGCACCGAACGCGTCTTTTCGGAAAGGTCGGAAGCGGCTTTTTCGAAGGGACGAAAACGAGGATAACGCGATGAAAAAAAGAAACGTTTTAATATTTTTGCTGGCGACGGTTTTCATAAGCTCATTGTCGCTTTTCGTCGGGTGTTCGTCGTCGGAAAAGCTCAAAACGCCTACCGGTGTATGGATAGACGAAGAAAACGTACTGAGGTGGTCGGAAGTCGGGCTTGCCCGCGGCTATGCGGTGTCCGTTACCGGCTCGAACGGCGTGGTGAACGAAACGTCGACCGAAAACGAATATTTTTCGCTTGACGGGCTTGACGAGGGCAAATATTACGTCAAAGTAAAAGCCGTCGGAAACAAAAGAGATAAAAAAGACTCGGACTGGTCGGAAACGCTTGATTTTGCCAAAGGCCGCACGACGGGGCTCGTTTACAAGCTCGTCGACAACGACTCGGCGTATATGATAACGAGCGTCGGAAGGGCGAAAGGCGACGTTACGATCGAGGATTATTATCGTAACGGCAAGCCGGTCATCGCTATCGGCGAGCGCGCGTTCAAGGATTGCAGAGATATCACTTCGCTGACTCTCGGCGAAAATATTTCGGTCGTCTATCCCGACGCGTTTTACGGGTGCGTTTCTCTCGGGAAGATAACTCTCCCGAAAGGGCTTTCCTACCTCGGCGATTCGGCTTTTCAGGGCTGTTCGTCTCTTAAGGAAATAACGCTTCCGGCCGGGCTTTCGTCCGTCGCGGACTATACGTTCGCATATTGCCACTCGCTCGAAACGATTAACTTCGACGTCGAGGAAACGACCCTTCTCGGCGGCGAAACGCAACTTCGCGGGGTTACGAAGATCGGGAAAAGCGCATTTCTCGATTGTCGCGAAGTGAAAACGCTTACTCTTCCCGAAACGCTTACGGGCGTCGCGGGGGGCGCGTTTGCACAGATGACGGGGCTTACCCGCGTTGAAATCAACGATGGGCTCGATTATATCAACAGCGAGTCTTTTTCGGGCGATTCCGCACTTAAAGAGATCGTTTTCGGCGACGACAGTCTTTTGACTTTTATTGGCGACGCGGCTTTCGCGAACTGCACTGCGCTCGAAACGTTCGCCGTTCCGGGCAACGTCACAGAACTCGGCTCGAGCGTGTTTTACGGGTGCTCTGCACTTGAAAACGTAACTATTTCGCCATCGGTGGAAATCATCGGTAAAACGGCGTTCAACGGCACGAAAATATACGAAGAACAACCCGGACTGACCGATTCGCAAAAAACGGAAGGCTTCAAGTACGTGGACGGCTGGATCGTCGATTATACGGGCGACAAGAACAATCTTCAATATTTCAACGAACGCTATCCGACCTATAAGCCGGAGGGCGGTATCGTCGGAATCGCCGAAAGAACTTTTGCGAATTCGGGACTTATCGAAGTAACTATTCCCGCTTCGATGAGATTTCTTTCGCCGAATGCGTTCGCGGGGTGCAAGAACCTTAAGTCGCTGACATTCGAGGACACTTCGTCCGATCCGAGTTCGCTCGAGAAAATCGGTTCCAACTGTTTCAACTATTCGGGTCTTGCGACCGTCAAGCTTCCGCGCGCGCTCAAAGAAATCGGCTCTTACGCATTTTACGGCAGCGCCGATCTCGAATCGGTTACCATTCCCGACTCGGTCGATCGTATCGGCACCAGGGCTTTCCGCAACACGGGGCTGTGGAATCTCGCGGGCTATGAAAGCAGCGACGGCGTCGTCAGAATCGGGCGGTGGATCGTCGATTATAACGCGCTTGAGAACGACGAGGGCAATGCGACCAAGCAGATAAACGTCGTACTGCTCGCATATTCGGGCGGCGAAGCCGTGGGCGACGGCAAGTTTTACAGCACGTGCATTGCGGACTACGCTTTCTACAACCTTAAGGAGCTTACGTCCGTTTCCAACACTTCCGTTCTCAAAAAGATCGGAACGGGCGCGTTCAGAGGTTGTTCGTCCCTTCAGTCGTTCCAGATTCCCGATATGTATTTCACGGAAATCAAACCGTATACTTTCTACGGCTGCACCTCGCTCGAAAGCGTGTCTTTCCCGAACCCCGGGTATATGACCGATATCGAAACGATCGGAGCGTATGCGTTTTACGACTGCGAAAAACTTTCGTTTGCTTTCGGTCTGGTCGACGGGCAACTCGATCTTTCGTACTTGAAAACCGAAACGATCAGTCCGTTCGCTTTCGCTTACTGCTATAGTCTTAAATCCGTTCGTTTTTCGAATTACAGCAATCCGGGCACGATTACGGGCATCGGCGCGTATGCGTTTTACGGTTGCAACGGGCTTGAAACGCTCAGTCTGACAGACAAGATCGAAGCGATCGGTTCCCACGCGTTTTTCGAATGCGACGGGCTTACTTCCGTCGATTTCGGAACGGGGTTGAAATATATTTACGACGCGGCATTTTACGGCTGCGACGGTTTATCGGCGGTGACTTTCCCGTCCTCGACCATCTACGTCGGAAGCAAGGCGTTTTATAAGTGCTACGGAATTTATTCTGTCGAATTTCTGACGGAAACGGACGGCGAAACCGTTCGCGGCGTTCAGTATGTCGACAACTACGCTTTTTACGACGACGAAAAGTTGAGCATAATCGAACTTCCGTCAAGCCTTAAATACGTCGGGAAATACGCGTTCAAAGGAATGGTCGGAGCGGGTTCCGTCACGATCTCTTCGAACGTTTCGTCGGTCGGCGCGCACGTGTTCTATGGCGCGGACGCTACCGTTTATCTCGAGGACGGAACTAATCTTTCCGACTGGTCGGGTAAGTGGAACTCGGGAATATCTCCCGTAGTCAACGGTTGCGTGCTCGAAAACGGTTACGTCGCTTCGCTCACGATAAAATCGGACACGTTCGTAAACGCGAACGACGTCCGCAGACCTTCGGCTCCTCGCCGCGACGGATACACGTTCCTCGGCTGGGCGCTGACGCCGGGAGGCGAAGTCGAGTACACTCAGATGCGGCTTACCGAAGTCCCCGTCGGTACCACGCTATACGCCGTGTGGCAGGAAGCGACGGAATGGAAAGTCGTGTTGAACTCCGACGGTAAAGTGGATTATATCGTCGTCGGCTCGGGTGAAGTCCCGACGGGCTTTTTAAAAGACTACGTCGACGGCAAAACCGATTCTTCCGATTCGGCAACCGACACCGCAAAAGACGGAATTTTTCTCGTCGGATGGTCTTTCGTCAGAAACGGCACGCCTATTTTCCTCGTCGAAAGAGATTATTCCATCGAGAAGTTGTCGCTCGTTGCGCCGGGAACTGTGCTTTATGCGGTCAACCTCGACTGGATGGGGCTTAAAAACGCGCTCAACGAATACGACGTAAGACACGCTCAAAAAAGCGAACTCGTCACCGGATAACGGCAAAAAACGAGTCAAATTGTATGCACGGAGCATACAAAAAATGCATAAAGCGGGAGATCTTGGGGTAAAAACGGGGGATCTTCCGCTTATTTTTTCGGAAAAAACTCAAAAAGAGTCGCGTCCGAAACGGCTCCGCGGACACACCGCGAACGATTTTTCACCGAAAAAAGCGGCGTTTGCGACATATTTTACGCGCACTCGATAAGAATATATATTATATATATAAATTTTTTAAATCAAAGCTTACGTATTTTTCATTTCGCTTGTTTTTGCTTGACGGACAATTTACGTAAGTGGTATAATGAATCCCGTTCCGAGAAGAGCATAAAAGGAAGATATAATTTCAGCTTATCGCTGGAATAACCACAGCTTAACGCTCGTGCAGAGAACGAGCGCGGGACTCACGAACACGTTTTAAATTTTTACGGAGACATAAAAATGAGAAGAAAGAACCTATTGACGATTTTATTGGCCGTTCTTTGCTGCTCATGCTGCGTTTTTGCCGCATGTCAGAAGAAGGTCTCGTTTTCGTTCGAAACGAACGGCGGAAACTCCGTTGCTGCGATCGAAGCGGTAAAGGGTAAGGAAACGTCTCTTCCCGTTCCGACGAGGGACGGATTCGAATTCGAGGGCTGGTATCTGAAAGCCGATTTTTCGGGCTCGCCGGTAACCTCGTATAAAGCGGACGGCGACGTAACGTTCTATGCGAAGTGGCAGCAATACGCGACGATCAAGCTCGACGCGAACGGCGGCTCCGTTTCGCAGACGGAAATCCGCGGCAAGGTCGGCGAAAAAGTTCTCGACCTCGTCAAAAACGTCGTACCGACGAAAACCGCCGGTGCGGACGACGCTGCGGTAAGATTCTCCGCCTGGTACAACGGAAGTTCGGCGCTTGCCGGCTCCACCGTTCTTTCCTCCGCGGGAATAACGCTCAAAGCCGTTTACGAATACGAATACACGCTCAAAGTTCTGGTTGCCGCTTCCGACGGCAGCGGCTACGTCGAAGATACCGAAAAATCGACGACCGCCTACGCGCCCGAAGGAAAACTCACCGCGCCCTCGTTCACCGGGCTTAAGCTCGTGTCGGGCGGAAACGCGACGGTAACGACGAAGAAAGCGCCCAACGTTTTCGAGCTGAAGTACGACAGAGAAAAGTTCTCCGTCACGTTCATGCCGAACTACCCCGGCGACGAGGACGGCGATCCGGTTTCCGAAACGGTTACTTACGGCGAGGAAGCCGAAAACAGCGATCACGGGTTTTATTATTCCGGATATCTGCTTGCCGGCTGGTCCACGAAAAAGGGCGGCAAGATCGAATATAAGACCGATCTGATTTCCGGAAACGTATACAACCTCGAGGACGGCGGCGCAAGCAGAAACAACACCGACCCGATAGTTCCCGAATCCGACCTCACGCTTTATGCGGTCTGGACGAAAGGTTACACCGATATGTTCGACGGTTCGGACGTCGTGTTCGCGTTCGACGGCGAAGGCAGTCAGAAAACGATTTATCTGTATCGCGGCGGAAAATATTTCTCCGGCGAATATAACGCCGAAACCAACGGGTTCAGGTTCCGCAACAATGCCGGCGGGTTCTCCGGATTTTTCATAACCGACGACTTCTTCGCTTATTCGGACTCGAGCAGAGTTCACACTTACAAAGAATACACGACGACGTTCGGTACGACCGTTAAGTTCGGCATAAACGAAAACACGACCATCTCGGTCGACGTTTCGGGCAGAGTTACCTACACCGAAAAGACGGAGTCGGGCGAAACGAAAACCGAATCCAAGGGCGTCTACGTTCTTAATGACGGCACCTATGCGATAACGTTCGACGAGGGCGATCTCAAAGGACAGACGATCCACGTGATTCTTGCAAGCACTCGCAACGGAGATTACGTGTTCCAGCGCAGAAACGACGACGAATACGGCAAGACGCTCGATATGTTCGTTTTGAGCGGAAACATTCTCAAATTGAGAACGGACGGCGTCGGAACGCTTTCGTTCAGCGGTTACAACACCGTGACGATGTCGCTCGGAACCCAGTCGCAGGGCTTCTATTACAACTACAACGGCGAGTACATCGACCTTTATTCGGCAAGCATGTTCGGATATACGAAGAGCTACTCGTTCAAACTTATCGATTCGAACGGTACTTCGGGTTATATGATCTATAACTCTTCCGTCGACGCGGCTTATTACGACGGCGTGAAATCGCTCACGCTCGACGGCGTTTACGGCGCGACCTATTTTGACGGAAATCAGACCTATAACGGCGTTTATTCGAGCTTCTCCGCGTCGATAACGGGCGGAACTCCGGTCAGATTCTTCTATGCCGACGGAAGTTACGAACTCTTCCTGTTGAAATCGGAAAAGACCGACAACGGTACCGTCAATTCGTTCGAGCCCATATTCAAGGGGGATGCGGATGGAAAACATACTTTTTCCGAACACTACTTCGTAATCGGTCAGACGCTCGTCAAAACGAGAGTTATCGTTCTCAACAAGAACGAAGCGGGCGAGATGATCGTATACGCGATGAACAAATCGCAGGAATACGTCGTCGTCGCAAGCGGTAAGTACGAAGAACTTTCGAACGGCAACTACCGTTTCTACGATATCGCGGCTGTCGAAGCAAGCGATTTGTACGAAGCGGAAGGGTTTGGTATCGACAACGACTTCTCCGATATCGCATCGATCGAATTCGCGCTCGGGACGTTAGGCTCCAACACTTACGTTTACTGGGTTGCGGAAACGACGAAGAGCGGTTCGACCGCAACCGACGCAACGATATATCGCGATCGGGACGCGGACAACGCTTCCGACGAACTCGTCATTTACGGCAATACCGAAACGACGGATGATGACGGAAACAAAGTCGTCACGCTCGGCTTCTTCGCAACGTTCACGACGAAAAACTCGAGCGGCGAAAAGATCACCGTCGAGGGTTATATCAGAGATGCGGGAACGTTTATCTATTTCGTTTACAACACGAACTACGCGTTCTGCTTCGAACTCGACCACGAAACCAAAACTTATCTGCGTTACCAGTCCGCTCCGTACAGTGCATATGCAGTTGCGGAAAACGGCACGATCGACGGAACCGAATTCATCAGATTCGACGGCAAGGGTAACGCGGAATACGTTACGGTAGACAGCGACAATAAAGAAACCGTAAAACCCGGCGACATGAACAAGACGGGCGAGACGGTTGCGGGTGGCGACGTTTACACTTTCAATTTCACCGACGGAAGCGAAGCTTTCGAACTTATAGTTTTCAGAGTCGGCTCCAACTACGTGTTCGCGAGAAAGATCGAGTTCAGCGGTAAATATGAAAACGCCGACGGTTCCACTCTCGAGCTCGACGGATACGTCCGCGCGACTTATACTGCGGCAAACGGCAGCGCGCTCGAAAACGTTTATTACTTCAAGACTGACGCCGAAGAGGGCAACATAATAATGCTCCTGTTCGGAAACTCGAACGGCTCTTACGTTTTATATTTCAGACTTTACGAGGACAAAACGTTCAGAATGCTCGGAACGGAATACGGCTCTTTCTATCTGCTCGATAACCAGGGCATGACCGGCATCCGCATCGAACTCGACGGTATGGGCTCCGCGGAAGATTATCTCAGCGTTCCCCATGCGAAGGTAATAGATTATAAGCGCGACGCAAACGGCAATCCCGTTCGCGACGAAACGACGAAGCAGTACGAAGAAATCGTCGTTGACGGCGCCGCGTTCTATAAGATCGAGAAAGACGCCGACGGCAGAACTTTCCTTTACGCGGTTTACAAAGACCTCACCGGAAAGGTGGTTTCCATCAAGGGTACGCTCACGACCGCGAAGGTAAACGGCAGTTCCGTCCCCGTGTTCCTGCTCATTCACGAAGAGGTCGAAGAAACCTACGTGAACGAAGCCGACTGGTCGGTTCTTATCGTAAACGGTTACGGCGTTGCGGCGAAGATCGACGGAAAAACGGGCGTTGCGCTCACCGGTAACTATCAGATCATAACTCCTTCGGTTGACGGGAAAGACGGACTTCTTTACTTCTCCGCGACTTCCGGACAACAGCTTTACAAATATAACGGCGAGAAGAAAACCGCTTCCTATACGACGTATAAGGAACAAGGGTATTTCTCTTCCGATCTTTCGGCTCTGTTCTTCAACGCTTACGGTTTCGCAACCTACGCGAAGGGCAACAGCAGCACCGGGTATTATTACGATCAGGATGCAGACGGCAACATAACGCTCTATCATCAGGACTGGACCGATCCCGCCCGCAACGAATACGGTTTCGTTGCCGAACTTTTCGGTCAGCACAGCGAAACTTCGGTCGAATTCAAAGACACCGTGTACTATTACGCTGCGGACAGCAGAACCATTACGTTCACGAAAGCTGAGGGTAAGGAACGTCTTTATCCCGTTCCTTACGACGACTTCAGCAACATTTACTTCGGAACGATAAGCTTTGCGCCCACCGGAAAAGATACGTTCTCGTCCACCGCGAAAGTGGTAATGCTCGACGAGGACGGCAAGGAAAAGGACAGCGTTCTTTCCGCAACCGTGGCTCGCGAAGTCATCGACGCCGAAACGAACGAAAAACGCACTTACATTCTCGTCAGCTTCAACAACGGTTCCGCTTACGAATTCGACATCAAGTTCAGTTATGCGGGTGCCAACGCGACCAACACTTACGAGATCACGTCGATGAAATGGACGATCGGCGGCAGTGCTTACAATTATAACTACCAGATGACCGACCTTTATATGAAGTGGATGCAGGGTCAGGACGTCGCGGCGCTTATGAAAGACGCAGCTAAACTTAACTACGGCTCCATGAGATTTACGAGAACGTTTAATTCCGACGGCTCGATCTTAAGGGAATTCGTAACCGCGTCGTTCACGCAGTACACTCCGCTTAAGGACGTCATCGGCGGCGAAAACAAATTCTGGAAACTCGACGGACAGACCGCCGACTGGCGTTACGTCGACAACGGCGAAAACAGGGAAGCCACATGGGAAGCGGAAGCCGACGGCTTCGTCAGCGACAAAGGACTCAAGGTTTATCTGACGGCAGAGGACGGAACGAGATATTCCGCAACGTATAGCTTCCGGCCGATGAGTTACTATCAGGGCAGCACGTTCTTCCTGTTTAACTCGATAAGCGTCGTTTCCGAGCATACGGCAACGGACGAAGCCACGGGCAAGACCTATAAGGCTCGCGCGGAAAGAACGATCTTCACGGAGATCCCGAGCGTAAAACTCGGTTCGCTCTATTCGGCAACTCTCTTCGAAGAGGGCGCCGACGGCAAATACGTAGAGATCGAAAGAACATGCTTCGAAGCGGCTAAAGACGGAAACGAAACCGCGCTCGACAGCTCCGCCTGGTACGTTTCGCGTAAGATGACGGAAGCAACCAAAAAGGATAAGGCAAAGGTCACGGGTTCGAGGATATTCCTTATCGCGTTCGGCGGCGGCAACGTCGGCACGGACGGCGAGTACGGCGCATACGAAACGTTCACGATCACCGCTTACGACGTCAAGGTCGCTTACGAAAAGCTCGATAACGCCGAAAGCGAATCGTTCGTCGAGTATTACGAAACCGAAAACGGCGACAAAGTCGTTCTTGCTTACTCGCAGTCGACGACGACCGTCGAGTTCGTGAAATCGAGCACGTACGATAAGGCAACGGATACCTGCAGAACGGAAGATTATAAGGAAAACGTCCGCAACGTCAAGTTCAACGACGACGGAACGGTTTCCGTTTCGACCGGTTTATAACGACGATCGTTCCCGTCCGACCGAAAGGCCGGACGGGGTTGTCGCGTAATCGGGCGCTTGCGTCCGTAACGGTTTGTTTATTTATACAAGGAAAAAAAAGATGACGAAATTCAAAAAACTTTCAACAAGAGTTTTATCGCTCGTTATGGTGCTGAGTTTGTGCTGCGGGTTTCTGTTCCGCGGCGAAACTCCGTACGTTGCGGACGCGGACGGCAAAAAGTCGCTCGTCAGCAAGGTTAACGGCGATATATACAACGATTTAAGTTCGTTCTTCGACGATAAAAACGTTTCGCTTCTTCCGTCCACCGTGGCGGACGACAGCGATATTTCGGTTATCGTCGCGATGAGTACGAAGAGTACCGTTGACGCCTACGCCGAATCGGGGAGCAAACTCACGGTCAGCGAATATCTGGAAAGCGGGGCTGCTTCGAGCTATCTTGCGAGCGCCGATCGCGAACGTACTTCGCTTATCCGCATGCTCGACGAATCGGGTATCGCTTACACGCTCGGCACGAGTTACGACAACGTCGTCAGCGGTTTCGAAATAACCGTCAAAGCGTCCGATTTCTATACGGTCGAAGCGCTTTTGGAAAAACGCAACGCGACGGCTATCGTCGGCGACGTTTACGAGTCGATGGAGTCGCAGGTCGTTTATAACTCGCCGTATATCGACGAGAACTCGGGTATTTTCAAAATTCCCGACGAACTCCGTGAAAAAGAGATCGACGGCCGCGGCGTCGTCGTCGCCGTACTCGACACCGGTCTCGACTATACACACGCCGCTTTCGACGATGCGGAATTCAGCACCGAAAAAGCGGTATTCAAGGATATAAGCGCGGTTGCGGAAAAACTCGATTCTTCGTTTAACTCGGCGCAGTCCACGAAAGGACTTACCGCGTCCGACGTCTGGGTCAACAAGAAGATTCCTTACGCATACGACTATGCGGACAAGGATCCCGACGTTCTCCCCATAAACTCCGAACACGGAACGCACGTTGCCGGCATCATCGCGGGCGAACAGAAGAACGTCGAAGCGAAAGACGGAACGATGTTCGACTTCAGCGGCGTCGCTCCCGGCGCGCAGCTCGCCATAATGAAAGTTTTCTCCGATATGGAGGACGGGGCAAAAACGTCCTGGCTTATCGCGGCGCTCGACGACTGCATCAAGCTCGGCGTCGACGTCATCAACATGTCGCTCGGTTCGAGCTGCGGCTTCACCAGACAGGAAGACAAGGCGAACGTCGAAGCTATATATAATAGTGTCAAAGAAGCGGGTATTTCGCTGATCGCCGCCGCGTCAAACGACAACAACGCGACGCGCAACTCCGAAAAGAACGGTAACAACGGTCTTACGACCAACCCCGATTCGGGCACGGTCGGCTCTCCGTCCACTTACGACGCTTCTCTTTCCGTCGCTTCGGTAGACGGCGTCAAGACCAGTTACTTTATGTTCGAAGGTCAGGTGATTTACTTCACCGAAGCTTCGACGACGGACACCGAAAAGAAGAAAGACTTCATTTCGGACGTTCTCCTTCAGGCTCCCGGCAACCCCGATTCTTACGAATTCGAATACGTCAAGATCGGCGGTATCGGTGCGGCTTCCGACTATGCGAGCGTCGGCGACCTGACCGGAAAAATCGCGCTCGTCGAACGCGGAACCAACACGTTCGAGGAAAAAGTGCGTATCGCGCTTCAGGATCACAACGCCGCGGGTATCATTATATATAATAACGTTTCCGGCGACATTTCGATGTCGGTCGGCGACGACATAGGCGCGGTTTGCTCGCTGTCGCAGGACGACGGCAAACTCCTCGCCGCAAACACGAGAGGAAAAATCACGATCAGCAAGTCGCAGAAAGCCGGTCCGTTTATGTCCGACTTCTCGTCATGGGGGCCCACGTCCGACCTTCGCATCAAACCGGAAATAACCGCTCACGGCGGCGAGATTTACTCGGCTGTCCCCGGCGGAAAATACGAAAGTCTTTCGGGAACTTCGATGGCTGCTCCTAACCAGGCGGGCGCGACGGCACTCGTTCGTCAGTACGTCAAGTTCAGCGACGAACTCAACAAACTTGCGGCGGACGGTCAGAAACTCACCCCGCAGGAAATCACCAAGGTGGTCAATCAGCTGATGATGTCCACCGCCGACATTCTGAACAACAAGGACGGTCTTGCATACGCCGTAAGAAAACAGGGCGCGGGGCTTATGAGCCTTAAGAAGTCGGTTACGACGTCGGCGTTTATCGTAACTTACGAGAATGGCAACGAGATGGATAAGTCCAAGCTCGAAATAGGCGACGACGAGGAAAGAAAGGGCGTCTATACGATGACGTTCGGAATCAGAAACTTCGGCAGCTCGACTCTCACTTACGACGTCGGCTCGATCGCTCTCACCGAAGGCGTTTCTACGACCTATACCACGCAGGGTAACACGACGGTGACGATGAACGGTTACGCACTGTCGCCCTCGATGAAAGTTCAGGGCGCGTCGGCAAACGGCAACACCGTAACGGTCAAGCCGGGCGAAACCGCTAAAGTAACGGTCACGCTCACGCTCGGCAGCGCGGACAAAGCGTACCTCGAAAAGAGTTTTAAATACGGCATGTACGTCGAGGGCTTCATCACGCTCAAGACGAAAACCGCCGCTACGGTCGATATGAACGTTCCTTTCCTCGGCTTCTACGGCAACTGGACGGAAGCGCCCGTGTTCGACGAAGAATATTACGACACCGACAAGGACGAACTCAACAAAGTAGATCTTAAAGACAGAACGATGGCGGACGCCTATGCGACGAGAGTCATCGGCGGGCTTTACAGCGATTATATCGCGACGCTCGGCGCTTACTATTTCAGACAGGATCCGCGCGACACGCCCGTTCCCGCAAACAAGGAACACATCGCCATTTCCAATCAGGTGGCGGCAGACAATAAATCGAACTGGACGATCTCGAGCGTCAAGACCGTTTATGCGGGACTTCTCCGTAACGCCAAGAAAGTCAGGATAACGGCGACCGAGGACGCCACGGGCAGAGAAGTTTACAGCAAAGAAATAACCAATCAATATAAATCGTATAACAACGGCGGTTCGATCAGACCGTCGGCAATGGACGTCGAGTTCAGCGCGCTCGAACTTAATCTCAAGAACAACACGCGCTATAACTTCGTCGTCGAGGCGTATATCGATTACGGCACGGAAGAATCGCAGAAGAACGTGCGCAACAGATTCGAGTTCCCCGTTTACGTGGACTTCGAAGCACCCGTCGTTTCCGACGTTCAGTTCCGCACGCAGATCGATTCTTCGACCAAGAAGAGAAGACTTTACGCCGACCTTTACGTTTACGACAACCACTACGCGATGGCGCTTCAGGTCGGCGAAATCGTTGAAGCCGCGGCAAATTCGACCTACGCTTTCGCGATGGAGTCTTTCGGAAGTTATCTCGAACCCGTCTATTCGTCGTATAACTCGACCACGAAAGTGGAAATCGAACTCACCGACTATATCGACAAGATCAAGAATTCGAGAAGTATCAATCCTTCCGGCGGAAGCAACACGATCGCAAACTCCTTCGTCGCGACTTGTTACGACTACGCGATGAACGCGGCGACTTACGAAATCAAGATCCCCGACGAGGTTCTCGGCGTATACTTCGACAAAGCGGAGCAGTATTACAGCCCCAACCAGAAAGTCAAAGTCACCGATCTCGTCAAGATTTATCCCACTTCGACCTGGACGGAAGTTCTCGACTATAAGTTCGAACTGTTCGACTATGCCGACGCCGATTCCGCGACGCTCGTATCCAAGGGCGATGGCACCGATTACGTCGACGTTCTGAAGGGCGAACTCATCGCGAAGAAGAGCACGCCGCTCCAAAAAGACGGAGCCGAACGCCCGTACGTTCTCGTTACCGCGGTAGGTAAGCAGGGCGCGGCGGAAGTGACCGACTCGATGAAAGTCTACGTTTACAGTGAGGGCGAGGACGGCTACAAGCGTTACGGACTCAGTTCGTCCGCCGAACTTACGATCTCGGGCTACGAAACGCTGTTCGCGTTCTATAACCTCGACTCGGACGACCGTGAGATCGGTTTCACCGGCAGCATAAGCGAGTTCGCGAGCGGAAGCATGGCCCTTTCGATGTATCCGTCTGAAAAGGTTAAGCTCAACTATAAACTCGAAAGCATTCAAAAATCAAGACTGAACGTCACGTCGGACGAACGCTACGTCAAAGTTTCCGAGATCAGGGAAACCAACGGCGAAATCGGTTACGTTATCGAAGCCGTCGCCAAGACCGGAAACGTAAACTCGCGCGTCAACATTTCGCTCGAGGTATATAACGAACAGACCGGCAAATACGAACTTTCGATGACGGGTGGCGGAACGATTTCCGTCAAAGTCAAAGATCCGTTCAAAACGCAGGCTATCTACCTCATGAATTACAGAGGCGCGGGCGAAACGATCGACGGCGAGAACAACGTGGTCGTCATCCCCGACGATAAGGGAATCACCACGATTTACGACTATGCGTTCTCCGGTTACAGATACGTCGAAAAAGATCTCGCGAACGGCGACGTAATCACCGACGAAGATCCCTACTATATCAAGCAGAAACAAATCGGTAACGACGTGATAAAGAAAGTCGTCGTGCCCTACGGTGTTACGACGATAAACAAATATGCGTTTGCATATCTTACCGCGCTCGAAGAAATCGTGTTACCGTCGACGCTAACGAAGATCGGCGTAGGCGCGTTCATGGGTTGTAACAGACTTACGACGATCACGTATTACGGCCACGACGCGAACGGACAGTACGTCGAAGGCGACCGGTACAACAACCTGCAGTTTATCAACAAAGACGCCTTTAAAATGGCGAAAGCGGGCGACACGTATAAGTTCGACGACGAGGACGAGGACGAAGTCGCGCAGGTTATGCCAAAATCGCAACTCAACGAGTTCAAGTTCAACAAGACGGTTGCGATCGGAACTTACGCGTTTGCGAACACCTCGCTCAATACGGTAAATCTCAACGCCGAATGTCAGTCGATCGCGGCTTACGCGTTCTCGGGCTGTTCTTCGCTTCAGAAATTCAGCTATAAGAGCGATAAACTTAAACTCGGCACGGGTGTGTTCAGCGGTTGCTCGAAGCTTAACAATCTCGAAATCAACGCCGACGTCGTCCCCGCTTATGCGTTCTTAAATCTTTCTTCGCTGAAGAATATTACGCTCGGCAAGGACGTCGCGGTCATAAACGAACTTGCGTTCGCCGGCTGCGGAAGCATCGAACAAGTTACGGTGAACTCCGATAACGCAAACTTCACCGCCGACGAAAGCGGTAAACTTATCCTTACGAAAGACGGATCGAAACTCGTTCTCGTCGTTCCCGGATACGGCGGAACCGCAGGCAAACTCACGCTTGACGAAACGGTCAAAACGATCGGAAGAGGCGCGTTCTCGGCAACGAGCGCGATCAAAACGGTTGTCGCGCCCGGCGTCACGAGCGTGGAAGAGTATGCGTTCTATTACTGTTCTAATCTCGAGGGCGTCACTCTCGGCAAACTCGAATACGTCGGGGCTTACTCGTTTGCCCGGACGAAGATAGCGGAAATGCCCGAACTTTCGGATTCCGCGGAAAGCGTCGAAATAGGCGATTATGCGTTCGCGCAGACGAACCTCAAGACCGTCGATCTTTCTTCGATGGATAACCTTACGATAGGCGAGGGCGCTTTCTCCAACTGCAGTTCGGTTGAGGAAGTCAAACTCGGCAACGACGCGACGATAGGCGCAAAAGCGTTCTTTAACGCGACGGCACCCGCTTTCGAGGATTACACAACCGAAAGCGAGATGAACAACTATCTCGGAACTTACTTCTCGAGTTTCTACGAATACGATCCGACCGCCAAAGCTTACAAGTTCAAAGCAATCGGCAATTCGTCGATAACGAGCGTTACGCTCGGCGAAAACACGACCGTCGGCGACTATGCGTTCGCGGGTAACGTCAAGCTCGAAAATCTGACGCTCGGAAACAATACCGAAATCGGCAACTACGCGTTCTATAACGACGTTGCGCTCGCCACGGTGAGCAACCTCGAAAGCGCGATCGCGATAGGCGACTATGCGTTCTCGGGCAGAAGAGCGATCGTTTACACGGTCGTCAACGTAAGCGGAACCAACACGCTTACCCCGGTTTACGATTACGTGACGGTCGGCGGCAAGGAAATCAACAACGGCTATCTCTATACGTCGTTTGCTCCGTCGTTTGCCTCGGCGAACGTTTCGGGCGCAAAGAAGATCGGCATCGGCGCGTTTGCTTATAACGCGAAACTGATCTCGGTCACGCTCGGCGACGATATTTCCGCAAGACTGCAGAAAGACTTCGATCCCGACGACGAAAAGAAAGTCGTGCCGTACACCTCGAACGCCCTTGCGGCTTACGCGTTTGCGGGCTGCACCGCGCTCGAAAGCGTGACGCTTCCCGATTCGCTCGGAATAATCGACGAATTCGCGTTCTGCGGCACCGGCTTGAAAACGCTCGACCTTAACGGAGTCAAACAAGTGAACGCTTCCGCGTTTGCGAACACGCCGCTCACCTCGGTGAACTTCGGCGGAACCGAAATCGTAGGCGACAACGCGTTCTTCGGCTGCACCGAGCTTGAAACCGCAGATCTCTCTGCGTTAAGCGTAATCGGCGACAAGGCGTTCTACGGAACAAACCTCGAATCGGTCAAACTCACCGAACTTACCGAACTCGGAAGTTTCGCGTTCGGCGAAAGTGCCGTTACCTCCGTCACGTTCGGCGACAAACTCGTCGTTCTCGGCGACAACCCGTTCGTAAACTGCGAAATCTCGTCGTTCGGCAAATATCAGCCGCTTGACGGATATAAAAACGGCGAGACCGAACTTGTCGAAACCTATGCGATAAGCGACAAAGTATTCGTCGAGGACGGCGTACTCTATGCGACGCTCGACAACGGCAAATACGAACTCGTGAGCTACCCGCTGACGAAATCGGGTATGGCATACGCGGTTAAGGACGGAACCGTCCGCATCACCGCTCGCGCCTTCTACGGCACGGAAGTGATAAGCGTAACGCTGCCGTACGAACTCAAGAACGTCGGCGACAAGGCGTTCTTCGGCTGCGACAGACTTTCGCTCGTCGAATTCAAGAGCCTGAGCGCCCCCGTTCTCGAAGAAGAATACGACGATTTCTACCATACGACGGCAAACTCGCCCTACGGCGGACTGATCGGCAGCGGACTCAATATCGTCAAGTATTATATGTGGAACATGTCCTTGCGCTATAATAATTATTATTATGGTGCGAACTTCGTCGACTACGTCGGAAAGGTCAATCGGAGCATCTCGATGATCAGCCCCGAAAACGGACGTAACTACGACTCGTTCATTTACGGTCAGTATTTCAACTCGTCCGTCAAGGGCAGAACGGCTCCGTACGAAAGCACGCTTGCCGTCATCGCGATGATAAAGGCTCTTCCTTCGTCGATCACTCTCGACGACGAAGCTGCCGTCGTCGCTTGCAGACAAGCATATAACGATCTGAGTATTGCTTCGCAGCAGGCGCTCGTAACCAACTATTCTGACCTTACCCGTGCGGAAAGACTTATCGCGGCGGCAAAGAACGATCAAAAAGACTCTTCGTCCGACCAGTCCGGCGACAACAACGGTTCGGGTGCGATCGGTTTGTGGATAGGAATCCCGTGCGTGCTTATTCTCGTTGCCGCGGGCGTGGTGGGCTTCATCATGTTCGGCAAAAAGAAGAACGCGGGAACGGAAAACGCCGAAAGCAAGGACGACTCCGAAAAGAACTCGTCCGAAGCGGAAAGCGAAAAGACCGATTCCGAAAATAATAATTAAAAGGCCAACGTTAATATGAAAAAACTATTTATCTCGCTTTTAAGCGTCGTGAGCCTCGTTTCGTTTTGCATCGGGTTTTCCGCATGCAAAACCGAAACCGAGTTGGATAAACTGGCGGCACAGGGTTATCTCCTGTCCGTCAGATACGAAGCCGGCGCGGGCAAATTCCTCGGCGTGGACGACAGTTATTTTCTCGATATGTTCAAGCCGTCGAATTACGAAAAGGACTCTTCGGGCAACGTGAGCATAAAGCTTACCGAACCCACCGATCCCGTTCGCAATATCAAAGACAATCGTCTTACGAGAACGAACTATTTTTACGTCGGCTGGTACAAAAATCGCACTCTCGTCACCAACGAGAAAGGCGAAGCGCTCGACGATAAGGGTGTAGCTCTCATCTGGAACGACCAGACGGAGAGATATTATTACGACAGTGAGTTCGAAAAGCCCGCCGACCCCGCTTATACCTATTCGGACGAATGGAATTTCGAAACCGATCGTATGGTAATGCCCGCCGACGGCAAAAAGCATCAGGAAACGCTTTATGCCGGCTGGGTTCCTTATTTCACGTTCACTTACTACGCGAAAAACGACAATAGCGAATGGGAACCTTACGCGACGACGAATTTCGATTATAAATATAACAAAAGCCTCTTAGGCGACGACGGAAACCCGAACGGCGACCTCGACGTGTGTTATATCCCCGATTGGAGCGACAAGGACGAGCTGACGGGCGAGGGCGTAGGTCATATCGCTTATTCCACTAAATATAAGTGCGAAGATACGTTGTTCAAGTTTCCGCAAAAGGACGACACGCTTCATTTCGTCGCGGCTTACTCTAGCCAAGCCGACGCGGACGGAAAGACGAACGCGCTCACGGACGAAATCAGACACGAAGGTTTGATAGATTACGCAAACGCGAAAGCGATCGGCGGCGATCAGGCGATTTACGTCGAGTATGAAAAAGGCGCGAAATACAGAATCACGAATGCGAAACAGCTCGCCGACAGCGCGAATCTCGACCTCGACGGCGTTTACGAAATTCTTTACGATCTCGATTTCTCCGCCGCAAGCAACGGCGGCACGGAAGTCAGATGGCCTGCGCTTTTCTCGTCCGGCGACTTCTCGGGCGAGATTAAGGGCAACGGCAAAGTCTTGAAAAACGTGACGGCGACCGTCAATGCGGCAAAAGAGTACGGCGGCTTGTTCGGCAACGTCAAGGCGACCGCGAAAATCGCAGATCTGACCTTTGAAAACGTGACCGTGGATATTTCCAAGGTAACGACGAGCAAGGGGCGCTACGGTGCGTTTGCGGGCAACGTCGAAAAGGACGCGACCGTTTCGAACGTAGTCATGATGAACACGACTCTGCGAATAAGCGGAAACATGGCGATCAATTCCGAACAGCAGTTCTTCAGGATGGCGGACGGTCAAAAGACCGGCATCACGCAAGAAGGCGGCGTCAAGCTTGTCATATACGGAAACAAATCGCTCGTCGAAGGCGAGTACGGATACAGATTCTATTTCGATGAAAACACGTATAACGAGAAAAACGACGGAAGAATTTACGTCACTATGAAATACGTGCGCAACGATAAGAATCCTCAATATGAATTCCAACTTTAAGTACGGAGGACAATAAAGAATGAAAAAGAAAAAACTGATAACGATTATTTGTTCCGCTTTGGCGGGCGTTATACTCTTGAGCGTAATACTCGTGGTGGCGCTTGCCGGCAAGAGCGGAAAGAAAGATTCGATCCTTATCATGACCGACGAACTCAGCGGACTGTTCAACCCGTTCTATGCGACGGCGGCTGCCGACCATGACGTCGTCGGAATGACTCAGATCGGAATGCTTTCCACCGACACCGACAAGGACGATAACCCCGTTACCGCCGCGGGCGACGATTATTCCACCGTCGTCAAGGCTTATACCTACGAAAAGGTAGGGGAAAACACCGTTTATAAGTTCGTCATCAAAAACGGACTTAAGTTCTCGGACGGAAAGCCTCTCACGATGAACGACGTAATGTTCAACATTTACGAATATCTCGACCCCGTTTACACAGGTTCGTCCACTATGTATTCCACGAAGATCGAAGGTCTTGCCGCCTACAGACTTCAGATTCCCGGCGCGACCAACGACGAAGCCAACACGCAGTTCGAAAGAGCGACGCAGATGGCTGAAGCAAGACTGGAAGAACTCGAAACCATCTACCGCACCACGTTTGACAAGGAAACGGACGCAAACGGAAACGCGACCCCCGCAAAGATGAAAGAACTCATCGCGAATTGGCCCGTATCCGCGCAGTATCAGGCGGCTTTCGCAAACGACGGAAGAGATTATAACAAACAGCTCGCCGAGGACTACGATTATATTTATAAAACCTTGAAAACCGAGTTGGAAAACGACTATAAAGCGGCGAAGAGCGCGTTCGATCTCGAAAATAAAAATTCGCCGTATTACAAACATAAAGACCTTCTCAATAGCGACGTCGTAAAATTCCTTATTTACGTAGGCGACATCGTTCCCGAATACGGCAAAGACGCCGATAACAAAGAAGATCTTTCGAACATAACCGGCTTCAAGTTTACCGAACGTGCGGACGGTCTTAAGGGTATGGACGACACCGTTGCGTACTTCCTCGGCAAGACGATTCAATACAGTTTCCATAACGTAGTAACCGGCTATTTCGCGACCTACAACACCGTTCTTACGAAGTTCGAAGCGGATGCGAAGAGTATCATTCTTAAGAGCAAAGGCACCGGAACGGACGGCAACCTCGAAGTTCCGAACATTTCCGGTATCAGATCGCTCGGACACACCGGAACCGATACGGAAGTCGTCGTCGCTGCGGGTGAAGGAAAAACGGTCGGCGGCGATATGGGCAGCTATACGATCGCGAAAGAACATAACGCGAACGGAACGCCCAAAAACAAAGACGAATACGACGTTCTTCAGATAACCGTCGAGGGAACCGACCCCAAAGCCATTTACAACTTCGGCTTCACCGTCGCTCCCCAACACTACTATGCGCATAACGAATCTACCGGCGTAACCGAAACGGTCGACATAGCGAACAACAAATTCGGTCTTAAGTTCGGCGATTCCGACTTCCAGACCAACGTTATCCAGTCGCAAAGACACGTAAGCGTTCCTCTCGGCGCAGGTCCTTACGTTGCTACCGACAAATATACCACCAAGGATTTCGACTCGGTAAAAGCCGAAAACTTCAACAGAGATAACTACGTATATTACAGAGCGAACGAGCACTTCATGTTCCCCGTCAAGTGCGAAAAAGTAAGGCTCGTCGTCGTCAGCTCGTCCAACGCTATCGACAAACTCGCGAAAGGCGAAGTAGACTACATCACGCCGCAGCTCACCAACGACAACTACGACAGATTGCAGAAACTATCCAATAAAGGCATCGAAATGCTTTCCGCATGGCAGCTCGGTTACGGCTATATCGGAATCAACGCCGGTAAAGTTAAAAACGTTTGGGTTCGTCGCGCGATTATGGCTGCGATGAACACGAAAGACTCCATCGATTATTACAGAGCGGGCACCGCGAAACAGATTTATTGGCCGATGTCGCTCGTCAGTTGGGCGCATCCCAAAGATAACGCAGGCGACTCGTTGAGAGATAACGGTGCGGAATACACTGTATACGTCGACGACGCGTCCGCAAAAGACCTCATCAGACAGTATATGGCGAACGCGGAGAGCGCGGGCGTTACCACGCAGGATTACAAGATAACCTTCACGATCGCGGGTTCGTCGATAACCGACCACCCCACCTACAACGTGTTCAACCACGCGATGGAACTTCTTAACGACCTCGGCTGGCAGGTTACGGTAAGAGCAGACTCTTCCGCGCTTACCAAACTTGCGACCGGTTCGCTCGAAGTATGGGCGGCGGCTTGGGGCTCCACGATCGACCCCGATATGTATCAGGTCTATCATAAAGATTCTTCCGCAACCTCGACGAAAGCATGGGGTTACAGAGAAATCGCCAACGACGCCGAACTCACTTACGAAAAAGGTATCGTAGACGATCTTAGCAAGCTTATCGATCAAGGCAGAACGACCGACGATCAGGCTTCGAGAAAGGAAACTTATAAAGAAGCTATGAAACTCGTTCTCGAGCTCGCCGTCGAAATGCCCGTCTATCAGCGTCAGAACCTTTACGCTTACAACTCGAAGAACGTAAAAGGTTTCAGCACGAAAGTCAACCCGTATTCTTCGCCGCTGGAGAAGATCTGGGAACTCGAACTTAAATAATCACGAAAAGGAGCTTTTTCCGCGAGGAAAAGGCAGAGGAACTCTTTCCCGCCGATGATTTCGTCGGCGGGAACAGGGCGCCTCAGGAGTTATAATGTTTAAATACATATTAAAAAGGTTGGGAATATCGCTTCTGATATTGCTCGGAGTATCGTTCATTCTGTATACGTTGCTCCGGTTTATGCCGACCGACTTTATCGAGCATCAGATACAAACCCTGACGCAGGGCGGAGGTACGGTTTCGGAAGAACTGATCGAATCCCTATACCGTGCGTACGGACTTGACGGAACGCCCATAGAGGGATATTTCCGCTGGCTCGGCAACATTTTCAAGCTCGATTTCGGAAAAAGCTTTATCAACAGACGCGACGTTCTGACCGAGATCTTCGATCCCGACAAACTCGGCGTTTCGTTTACCGTTGCCGGAATAGCCACGATCTTCGAGTTCCTCGTCGCGATTCCTCTCGGAATAACCGCGGCAACTCATCAATATTCCATTCGCGACTACGTCGTCACCGTTCTCGTGCTTATCGGTATTTCCTTGCCGTCCTTCTTCTTTGGACAAATGCTCAAGGATATATTCGCCAACAAACTCGGTTGGTTCCCCGTTTCCGGCATAAGTTCGGGGCTTACTTACGACAATGCGCTTGCCGAATTTGCCGACCGCGTGCAGCACATGTTCCTGCCGATTCTGACGGTCGTCATCCTGAGTATCGGTTCGCGTATGAGAATGACGAGAACTAATATGCTCGAAGTCCTCAATTCCGACTATATCAGAACCGCCCGCGCCAAAGGTCTTAAAGAGCATACGGTTATCTATAAACACGCGTTCAGAAACACGATGATCCCGCTTGTAACGAGCCTTGCCGGTCTTATTCCGTCGCTTTTCTCGGGCGCGATGATCACCGAGCAGGTATTCGACCTTCCAGGAATGGGTAAATTCGCGCTCAACGCGATGACGCAGGTCGATATTCCCGTCATTATGACTTACAATATGTTCCTTGCGGCGCTGTCCGTTCTCGGCGTGTTGCTTGCCGACCTTATGTACGCAGTGGTAGACCCGCGCGTTAAACTTGCCTGATACGGAGGACAAAATGAAAGATAATAAATTTTACGATTCCGCTTCGGTAAAAAAAGAGGAAAACCTCGTCGCCGTCGAAGGCGGTGAAGCTTTGACTTCGGGCAAGTGCGACGGAGCTGCGGAAATAATCGACGAAGCAGCCGAAAAGGTCGCCGAAAACGTTGCGGAAATAACCGAAGCTCCCGTTGATATCGAAGATTCCGAAAAGGCGCTCGACAAAAACGTCAGACTTATGTCGCCGACGAGAATGCTGCTCCGCAGATTCTTCCGTTCGAAACTGTCGATAATCGGCATCGTCATGCTCGCCTCGCTGTTCTTGTTCAGCTGGCTCGGGCCCGTCGTCTATACGAAATGGGGTGAAATAGAGGTTGACCGTGCGGGGCTTACCTCGTACGAACGGTACGACATGTCGATCGAGGGCGAACCCGAGTTTGTTTCTTACCTCGTTTCGGTAAAGGGCATAAACAGACTTGCCCCCATGAACGCCGAGCATATTCTCGGAACGGACGAAAAAGGGCTCGACGTATTCTGCCGTCTTATGTACGGCGGAAGATTGTCGCTTACGATAAGTTTCATCGCGGTATTCCTGACGAGCGCGCTCGGAATAATCATGGGCGGCATCGCCGGGTACTACGGCGGCGTCGTGGATAATATCATAATGCGTATATGCGACGTGCTTATGTGTCTGCCGACCCTCCCGCTGATGCTCATAATCGGCGCCGTTCTCGACGCGAACCAGGTTCCCACCGAACTTTACATATATCTGCTTATGGGCATACTGTCGCTGTTCTCGTGGCCGGGAATGGCAAGACTCGTGCGCGGACAGATATTGTTTCTGCGCGAGCAGGAGTATATGGTCGCGGCGGAAGCCATGGGCTATTCCACGCCGAGAAAGATATTCAAACACCTGATCCCGAACATATTGCCGCAGATTCTCGTTTCGATGACGCTGTCGCTCGGTAGCATGATTCTTTACGAATCCACGCTGTCTTACCTCAACCTCGGCGTAAGAGTGCCGTATGCGTCATGGGGTACGATGATCGAGATCATTTCGAGAGATACGAACATTCTTAAATACAATCCCAACGTGTGGGTGCCGTCCGGTATCTGCATCATAATCGCCGTTCTCGGCTTCAACTTTATCGGCGACGGTCTGCGCGACGCGCTCGATCCCAAACAAAGGAGATAATCGATGAAATTATTCGGAAAAAACAAATCTGAAAACAAAGCTTCTTCCGATAATCATTATCTTACCGGGAAGGAGATCCGCGAGATCGCAAAAGCCAACTCGCAGGAAATGCGTCGGCTCGAAAAAGCCAAGTATCGCAAAGTTCCCCAGTCGGAATATACCACGCAGATGAAAAACGACGACAACATTCTCGAAGTCGAGGATCTGCATTCTTACTTTTTCACCGATCAGGGCGTGGTAAAGGCGGTAAACGGCGTTTCGTTCGAAATTCCGCTCAATTCCACCGTCGGCGTCGTCGGCGAGTCGGGTTGCGGAAAATCGGTTACTTCGATGTCGATCATGCGTCTGTTGCAAGGTCCTTCGGGGCAGATCGTCAGCGGTTCCATCCGCTTCAAGGCGAACGACTTCAAGCGCGACGAAAACGGTGATTTTATTCCCGTATATAAGCGCGACGAAAAGGGAGAAATCGTTTACGAGGACGAAAAGGACGCGGAAGGCAACGTAAAATACGACAAAAGCGGCAATCCCAAGCGCCGCCCCGTTCAGCTTATCGGCGAGGACGGAATCGGCGTTTACGAAAAGGAAGAGTGCGTTTTCGACATTGCGAAAATGCCCATCAACGAAATGTATCGTCTGCGCGGCAGACAGCTTTCGATGGTCTTTCAGGAGCCGATGACCTCGCTTAACCCCGTCTTTACGATAGGCAATCAGCTCGACGAAGTTTCCCTTCTGCACGTGCCGGGCGCAACCAAGGAGTTCGCCAAAAAGCGTTCGATCGAAATGCTCGACATGGTCGGTATCTCGATGCCGGAAAGGGTATATGCGTCCTATCCGCACGAACTGTCCGGCGGTATGCGTCAGCGCGTCAGGATCGCTATGGCGCTCGCGGGCGAACCGCGCCTTATCATTGCGGACGAGCCGTCGACCGCGCTCGACGTTACCATTCAGGCGCAGATTCTCGAGCTTTTCAACGACCTTAAACGCAGAATAAACGGCTCGATCCTGCTCATTACTCCCGACCTCGGCGTCATTGCGGAGATGGCGGACTACGTCGTCGTTATGTACGCGGGCAGAATCATCGAGCGCGGCACCGCCGACGAAATATTCTTCAATCCTCTGCATCCCTACACGCAGGGGCTTCAGAAGTCCAAGCCGACCATGCAGTCGTCCGAGGACGTGTTGTTCAATATTCCCGGCAACGTGCCTAACCCCATAGATATGCCCGATTACTGTTACTTCAAGGAAAGATGCTCCAAGTGTATCGGGAAATGCAATTCGGATTATCCGTGCATGGTGCAGGTAAGTCCGACGCACTTCGTGGCATGCCACCTGTACGACAGCGAGGATAAGTAATATGGAAGAAAACAAAATCGAAATAAAGGACGAGGTCGCCGCTTCCGCCGAAGCCGCCGCTGCCGAAGCAGTCGACGCGGATAACGCCGAAAAAGGCGAATTTGCGGGGTTTGACGATCTTGCCGAGGCGGAAAAGGAGAAAGCCGCGCGCGACGAAAAAATCGCCGCCGACACTCTGCTCCCGCCCGACGAAAACGCCATTCTGGAAGTAAGACACTTAAAGAAATACTTCGTTCTCAAGAAAACGCTTATGGGCAAGCCTCTTTCCACGCTCAAGGCGGTCGACGACGTGTCGTTCAAGATCATGCCGGGCGAAACCCTCGGTATCGTCGGCGAATCGGGCTGCGGAAAAACCACGATGGGAAGAACGGTTCTCAAGCTTCATCAGCCGACCGCGGGGCAGATTTTCTTCAAAGGCGTGGACATTGCGGAGTATAAAGCGAAACAAATGCGTCCTCTGCGCAAGCAAATGCAGATCGTCTTTCAGGATCCTTATTCATCCCTCCCGCCGAGGAGTACGGTAGGTAACCTTCTTGCCGAAGCGGTAAGAGTACATAACATCGTTCCCGAATCGGAAATCAAAGACTACGTGCTTAACCTTATGGAGAGTTGCGGTCTGCGCGCTTATTATTACGACCGATACCCGCACGAGTTCTCCGGCGGTCAGCGTCAGCGTATCTGTATCGCCCGCGCGCTTTCGGTCAATCCCGAGCTCGTCGTCTGCGACGAACCCGTTTCCGCGCTCGACGTTTCCATTCAGGCGCAGATAATCAACCTGCTCAAAAAACTTCAGAAAGAAAGAAACCTGACTTATCTGTTCATTTCGCACGATCTGTCGGTCGTCAAATACATTTCCGACAAAATCGGGGTTATGTATCTCGGCTCGATGGTCGAGTTCGGCAATAAAAAGGACATTTTCGGCAATCCTTTGCATCCTTACACGAGGGCGCTGTTCTCTGCCGTTCCCAACCCGAACCCGCGCGAAAAATCGAAGAGAGTCGTGCTTAAAGGCGACATTCCGTCGCCCGCAAACCCGCCGATGGGCTGCAAGTTCCACACGCGCTGTCCCAACGCGACGGAGATATGCAAGCATATCGCGCCGGCCTATAAGGAATATGAACCGGGGCATTTCGTCGCTTGCCACTGCTATCCGCAAGACTGATCATGTCGCATAAGAAAAACCGCAAAAAAAAGGAAAAGATCATTTGGTACGACGATAATTCCACGATTGCGGATATGTCTGCCGTGCCTAACGGTCGCAAGATAAAAGAGGGAGAAAGGTCGAACACGACGAAGCCGCGCTCGACTTTCAAGGACAAATGGAACACGTATTGGTCGGCTGTTCGCCAGATGCTTCTGCCGATGGGCTGCGTGCTTCTCGTCCTTGCGCTTTTGTACGTATTCATTATGCTAATTACGGGCGGGTTCTCAAGATAATCCGCTATGAGCGTTTTGAGGCATTCGTGTCGTAACGATACAAAAATCCTTTCTTTTACTTTGAGGATTATCGATGATAGTCAGACTTTTTAACTTTTATTACTTTTTATACGTGTTCCTTGCCGTGGGCGTTTTCGTCGCTTTGTATTTCGTTTTGAGAAACAAAGACAAAAAGACGATTTACAACGTCATTCGCGCAATACTCGGCGTCAATCTCGGGCTGCATTTCGCAAAGCTTTTGTTCCCGCCGTACAACGCGAATTTGCCCGGTTCCATAAGGAAGGTCACGTTCGAAAACATATGCGCGGTGTCCACGATTGTGGATTTGTTCGTCTTTACGTCGAAAAAAGAGGGAATATTAAAGGACTATTTCTGGTTCATATCCCTCTGCGGCGGAATCGGCGCGCTCTTCGTCCCGACGGAAGCGTTCGGCAAGTTCGCTTTTTCGTTCGACGTGATGCGCTTTTATTTCTGCCATATGATACTGCTCGTGGTTCCGCTTCTCATCGTCGCGACCGGGCTGTGGTATCCCGACTATAAAAAGGCGCCCTTGATCCCGCTGATGTTTCTCGCGGTGGAAACGTTGATTTTCGTCAACGAAATAATTCTGATAAAAATCGGGTTCGTTTCGTCGAACCTCGCGGAATTTCTCGATCCGACGATAAGAAACTCGTCGATGATATTCGGGCCGATTCCCGCGCTCGGAAAACTCAACGTGCTGGCTGAAATATTCACGCCGCCGATTTTCACGAAAAATATTTTCGGAATACCCGGCGTCGGCGATTTTTACTGGCCGATCGTGTGGCTTATTATTCCGTCTTTCGTTTACATCACGCCCGCATACCTTATTCTGACGTTGCCGTACAAGCGTAAACGCGCCGTTCTTGCCGACTCGTCGGAAGAACCCGCCGCAACCACCGGCGCCGCGAAATAAAGGTAAGGAAGAACTTACAAAGGAGATACTTATGCAAGCAGAAGGAACCTTCGGAATTTTACATTTAGTCTACCTCGTGCTGTCGATCGTTGCTTTCGTTTTGGCGTTCTATTTCACGCGCAACGCGAAGAACTCGGAAAAAGCAAAGACGAAGGTGGCTCGTATCAGCGGTGCGATTTTGCTCTTTTTCATTCTTGCAAGCCGCATCTGCGTCACGTACTACGACGTTGAAGTCAATGCTCGCGCGGGGTACACATGGCTCAATCTTATCCCTAACACTTTTTGCAGTTTTGCAAGCCTCGCTTTGTCGCTCATTCTGCTTCTCGGCAAAAAGGACAGCGTCGTTCTGCATTGCATCGCATATCTTGGCATACTCGGCGGATTTATCACAATTATCTATCCCGATTTCCTCGATTCACAGGACTTTTTCGATATAAGAAGTCTGACGGGGCTTCTTCACCACACGATGATGGTGTGGTGCGTGCTCGAAGCGATTCGCAACGGCTGGATGACTCCGACGCTCAAACGCTTCTTTTGCTATCCGCTCGGAATGTGCATCGTAATGACTTTCGGCGTGTTCGAAATGGATTGTCTTGGTTTCAAAAAGGCTATGCAGATCGGCGAACCGCTTCTGAAAAGCGAACCGGTGCTTACTTCCTGGTATATCGTAGGGCTGATTTCCGTCGTACTGTTGTTCGTCTTTTTGGTGGTGTACGAGAGCATAACGCGCAAGGTAAGCGTAAAATCGGTGCTTAAATCGGCGTTTTTCGGTTGACCTTTTTATCCGAGTTTAAGTGAATTGTTTGGCGGGAGTTAAAACCCGGTAGAAACAATAATAGAAGAAAAATGAACGGATAGAAAAGAAATTACAGTAATAAACGCATTAGAATTGCTTTGTTATCAAATTTTTTGCTTATACCGCCGTTTTATATATTTCGCAAGTTGTGGTAAACTCTGTTGAAAGAAACCCCCGATCGGAATTGTCCGTTCCGTCGGGGGTATCGTCGTTATATGGGGAGTGTGTGGTGTATCGTCTGTAAATTTCAAATACAATTCGATTTTATCCGTATGCTCGCATGTTCAAGATTGATTTATATATGCAACTCCTTTAAAAAATTTCTATAAGCCCGTCGCTTTTTTTGATAAGACATGCTCGAGGTTTTCCTCAAAATTTCAAGCCGACAACAAATATTATTCCCAAAGACTTCTATTTTCGCCAACATCTGTTCAATCAAACGTGTATATTGTTTTTTTCATGGTGTTTTCTGGCTTTGTTTCGAAAGCTTTTGTAAATTTCGATTAGTGTGTCGGGTTCAATATTTTTTGCTTTTTTTGAAAAAACTATTGACAAGCGGTTGTTCCTATGATAAAATATGCACATAAAAAATCGAAACCGATTTAATTGTTTTTCGGAGGGAAATATGAAAAGACAAATCAGCTGTTGTTTAGTCGTTGTGATCGCGTTATCGCTCATAATCGCGTTTACTCCGGCAATCGGAAAAGCAGAAGCCGCTCAACCGACCGTGGCGCTCGACGACTATCTGCTTTCGGTCGAAAAAGAGGGCATAGATACCGTTTATCCGTTTGGCAGCGGAAAGAATCTTATGTTCTCGCAAAGCGGCACTTACACCGTCGATACAAACTCAAACAAGAATCTCGAAACGACGGTCACGTTTAAAAACCCGATATATCTTGCGGATAACGGAACGGATACGCCTTTTGTTTCTTTTTCGTTGTTTTCGCACAATCAGTCGAGTAGGGATATCGACGCGATCATTTTCACGCTTATCGACGTGAACGACCCGGGCAACCACATCAGCGTTATGCTCGGCGTTTGGGACGACGGTAACGGCAACAAAGGAATTATGTACGCTAAAGGGAGCGGGCAGAAGTTCGTCGGTTATCACAATAACGGAAGCGGAAACATGGGCTGGAAATATCCTGACAGTCAGGGCACTTTGCTCGGCAGAAGCGGGATAGGCAAAAATCTTATGGAAACGCTCGGTTTCTATTACGACTATGCCACGCAGAAAATATATTGCGATATGTATTGGAGCAATTATACTTCCCTCAATCAAGTATTCGGCGGAAAAGTTCTTATAAGAGATCTTTCGCAAGCGCTCGAAGGCTCTGAAGCCGCATACACGAAAGGAATCGAAAAAGCATATCTGAAGATTACCACCGTCAAGGGCTGGTACTCTTATGCGGACGAATACGGTGAAACGTCGGCATTCAATTATACGTCGAGCAAGCATACGGCGATGGGCGATCTCAGTACGAGCGGCGCGCAATACCTTATCCGCACTATAGACGGTCAGAATATGAAGACCGAAGCCGACGGCGTTACGATGACCGATAACGGCGTGCTCGGCGGATATTTCGCGACGAATGAAAAGGCGACCGAAGCGGGCAAAAAGAGCATTCCCGCGCTTAAAGGGTGCAGCGTACTCCGCGGCGCGGTCGAAGATTCCGATTATACCTCGGCATTGTATCTTAAAGCGGACAAAGGCACGCTCGGCGGTACGGCGGACGGAAAATGGACGAAAGACGCAACCGTGGAACTTAATGAAAACGGAACCTATACGATCGGATATTATAGCGATGAGGCTTGCACTTTGAAGGTTGCGGAATATACCGTTATGCTCGAAAGCAAAAAAGAAATAGACTATGATAATCTGGTGTTCGGAAGCGACTCTTCGGCACTCTTTACCGCCGCGGAAAGTTCGGAGCGCACTTCTTTTTCGACGGGCGATTCGGCAAAGCAATCGGGCGTTGTGGTCGGCTCGAAAACGGGAACGCACGTCACTTACGGAAAGAACATAAAACTCGACAAGCTGACGAAAGAAACCGCGCTCGTCGAATTTATGCCCGTCATCGCTAAAACCGGATCGTACGATTTCAGACGCCTTCACTTCAAATTCAGCGACGCAACCGATCCCGAAAAATATTTCACCGTCGATTTCCAATACGACGGGACTTGGAGCGGCTCGCCCGCAACTGTCGTTTTTGCATACGGCGACAATCAGAAGCCTTACGGATTGAAATATATAAGAGCGCTCAACGAGTTCGACTGCGGCGTGTCTTCGCAGACGCTGTCGGGCAAAAACACGAAGGGCACATACGGAACATTCGGTCTCTACTATGACTCTGTCGAAAACTGCATTTATATGTCACCGACGTACAGTTGGGCGGCGGGCGGAGTCCCCATCGGCAAAGCAAAACTCAGAGATTTCGACGATGATGAGATTGCGACCGGAAATGGCGGAGCGAATAAACAAGACGAAGCGAAATGGACGGGCTTTACGGGCGAAGAGATCGTAATGGAATTTTGGATGGACTATTACGACACGTCGGTCACCGTCGCTAAACTCGGTATTACGAGCGTCGGCGGCGAACTTCTCGGCGACAAATTATCCGCGGTTATGCCGGCAGAAGGCGTCGTCGGATACGATTACGCAATCCCCGAACCCGAATATTTCAGTTATATCAGCGGAAAATTCGAAAATTTCTCCGACGCGGAAGTTGCCGAGATCAAAGTGTTCGACGCAAGCGGCTCGGAAGTCGAAGTTATTGACGGCAAATTCAATCCGCAGACAGCCGGCGAGTACAAAATTCTTTATGCGGTGCTCGAAGGCAACACGTCGTACGGTTATTATTCGTCCGTAAACGTGTATGGCGAGGACGGCGCGCCCGCGATCGTGTTCGACGCGAGCGAAAGCGAAATAATGGACGGAATGAGTCTTTACGCGGGGAACTCCGTCACCGTAAAGATAAGTGCGTCGAGCGAAATAATACTGACGAGCGATAAAAGTCTTGCCGTAAGCGGAAAGATGATGGTTAACGGAAGCGAAGTAAAAAATCTGACCGGGAACGATAAGATCGATTGCACTATCATCGGAAGTTATGAACTCGTGTTCGTCGCGAAAGACTACGTCGGAAGAACGGTCGAAAAGAGAATAACGTTCGGCGTGACGAGAACTTCGGTTTCGTTCGTGAATGCGGGCGACGAAAACGTAACCGTCGACATTACCGGCGGAAAACTCAACGCGTCGGCATCCGACGTTGCGGTTGAGGACGTTTACTATGCGGACGGCGTCGAATCGCGGATTCCGAGCAAGGATTTCGCTTGGTTCGAAACGAACATCAAGGTACGCTCGGTTGGCGCCGAATGGCAAGATTACACCGCCGATTACGCAATCTCCGCAGTCGGAAAATATGAAATCGGATATTTTATCGGTTATAAAACGGAAGCGGACGGCGAAATCTATTCCGCGCAGAAGATCAAAACCGTAACCGCGGTTGACAATAAAGCTCCCGAGTTCGAGGGCGATACCGCAGTGGCGGGCGCGACGGTCGAAGA
>CAKQKN010000090.1 GCA_934249215.1 uncultured Clostridia bacterium | reverse complement strand
GTCCACGACATTTCCCCCGTTTGGCGGGGGAATCGCCCCGTAGGGGAAAGTTACAGTACAAAAAACGCCTATAGGTCGATTATCACACTTTTAAGCCTTCCCCTAACGGGGAAGGTGTCGGCTCTGCCGACGGATGAGGTCAATCACACTGCGCGCAAGCGGAGTGTGGCAAATCGAGCGCCTTTCGCGAAAATTTGACGGATGAGGTCAACACCAATCAACTCGTCATTCCCACTTGGCGTTAGTTCCGTCGTCTTCACTTCCGTAGCCCGTCGGGAACACCGTGACCAAAATAGCATTAGTTTCGCGGTAATAATACACAATCGTTTCGATCTCGCCGTCGTCCGCGGGAAGCGAATCGTAATCTTCACGGCGGAAATAAATCACGTCCGCGGTCGTGCCGAGTTTGAATCCGACGTCGCGGTAGTTCGGGAACTTCACCGAACCATTGTCGGTCGGCACGGTAAGCGTATCGCTACCATCGTTCGTCGGCATTGCGACGAAATCCACCGACTTCATAATGTAAGGGAGCGTTTGCGTTTCGCCGCCCCCGCCGCCGCTACCGCTTCCGTTCGCCCCGATATCAAGGTACATAAGATATGCGCCGTCGCCGGTCGTTGCCGAACCGAGCGCATATTCATCATTCGCGTTTACTGGAATTTCGAAGTAATAAAGCGCATTTTTTACAATGGTCGGGTTCGTTATCCATTCGCAATCGAACTCAAGTCCATAATTTCCGGAAAGCGTGTCAGAAAACGTTCCGTCGGTATATTCATAAACGTAACGCTGACCGCCCGTCGAATAAATTTTCGAAATTTCCTTTATCGCCGAAATAGTTTTGTCCGCGTTCCGAAAAACGCGGTGCAACGAAAAGAAATTCTTGTCGGTACCGTAATATGTTCCCGCAAAAAACGAAACATATCCTTTGGACGGGGCGGCGAAAGATATTGCGTTCGCCGGCATTTCATAATTTTCATGAAGAATGCCGTTAATCATGGCACTCGGTGCCGTATACACGTTGTTTTTCCCTATCGGCGCGTTCATGAAGTGCATGCCGTAAACACTGCTCTTATTATAAAGAAGCGTATTCAGATTTTCCCTTGCCCCGGTTGCTTCATTTTTCTCTTTGTCATAAATGTAATAAGCTCTTAGCCCGAGATCAGAATAAGATATTTTACTAAATCCGAACAGATCGCTGTGAACGCTGTTGTTGTTTTCATTGTGCGTGTCTTTTATGCGCACGAATCCGTCCGAATTTTTCGTTCTCGTCAGAAGTTCGAGTGTTGATCCGTCACCGAAACCGGTGTTTAAATTAACCGATTTGCTAATCCCTCCGTAAGTAGAAAATGAAGTGTAATTCACTCGTATATCTCCCGTTACGGTATTGCTCGACGTTGACGTAGAACCACTCGCAATATAGCCGGGGTTTTTATTCGAAACCGTATAATCATCGTTCGTAAGAATCGGAAAGAATGAAGCAAGGCTTCTATTTACGCCGTTTATAGAATCGGAATAAGTATAATTTACGCTCGCCAATCTTTTTCCGCTCGTGTCAAGAGTAAGCGACTGTTGCGACGATAAACCGCACCATATTGAGCTATAAGCAAGATAATACGTATACGCGTTGCCTTTGGGAGATACGTAAGTGTAATAGAAACTGCTCCCGTCTTTAGTCCACTCCATCGTCTGAATTGACGATAAGTTCAAAATGGTTTGATTCAAATTGAGGTATCTTATGGAACCGTCTACAAATGTGTATAACGCCTTTAATTGTTCGTCGTAATACCAAGTTACTGCTTTCGTCGAATCGGTCGTTCCCATTCTTGCTCCGTTTGTTCCCAAACCGTTCAGCGTGAGATACGTACTCCCGCTCTTTATAAAGAAACCGCCGTCGGGCACGTTGTCCGTAACGTAAGCAATCCCGTTTTTTCCGCCATAGAGATATAAAAATTGGTTGCCTCCACCGTTTCCGGTATAAAAATAAGCCGAACCTTTATCCGCGTCGTAAAATCTCTTTCGGTTAGTCGTGGTTGTGGTGTCTGCATAACTATCGGTAACATACGAAGCATTGTTTCTGAACGACAACAGTCTGCCGTGCAACGCTTCCATATCGATCGAACCGCCCCAGTCGGAGTCCTCTCCCGGGGACGTGCCGCCGCCCGAGGGAGATTCCGTCCAGCCGACGATCTCGCTGTCGTAATCGCCGACGATCGAATAGTTCGAGATCACGCCGTCGTAATCAACCGTCGCGCCGCTTGCGCGCTTAACGTTGCTCACGCCGCTCAACGAATCGCCCTTAACGTTGACTTTACTGCGATAAACGCCGACGTTTTCCACCGTACTGCCGACGTAACCCGCCGCAAGCCCGACGAGAACTTTCGACGAAACGCTGTTTATCCTTATTTTGTCCACGTAAAAATTGCGGACGTTCATTCCCAAAGAATAAAACTCGTTCGCTTTAATTATTGTTGCCTGCCCCGGAAACTGCACGTCCGTTCCGTGCTTTACGACCTCCGTAGCCGTGCCGTCAACGGGGACGCTTTTGCCGACGTAATAGTCCAAAAACGAGTTGAAATTGCCGGTCACGCCGAACAAACCGAGAATGTCGACGCTATCGGCGACGACGGAAGTACGCGTTCCGGTGGTATAAAGCACGTCGCCGCTGAAAATCGCGGCGAGAGGTCTCCTTATGAGATCGGTTTTTGAATTGGACACGGTGAAATTCGAAATCGTCTTTCCGTTGCCGTTGAAATAACCGATAAACGGGTATTCGCGCGTGCCGATCGGCGGGAGAGCAAGACCGCTCAGATTGAGATTATCGCCGTCGAAGTCGAGTTTGAAAAAACTTTGCGCTCTGCCGTTGTTGATATAAGAGCCGAGGTTGAAATAACCGAGATACTGAAGCCAGGCGAGATTGTAAAAATGGACGGGGCTTTTTATTATATAAGGATCTTCGTTGCTTCCGTCGCCGCCCGCAAAATACGCCGTTTTCGTGGATCCGCCGAAATTCGTCGGGAACGGAACGATATTGTCGACGATAAGCCAACTTAAAGTGGATGCGGCAAAGATCGCAATCGCCGCGATTATGACGGGTATTATGCGCAATATTTTTTTCATAGCGAAGCCGCCTCCTTTTTTTTGATTTAACGTTCGATAATCGACCTATAGCGCGGTTTTTGGTGTTCTATGCTTCCCCATTCGGGGCGATTTCCCCGCCAAACGGGGGAAATATCGCGGACGCGACAAAAGTGGCGCGCCGCGCGTAAGCGGAGTGGATTTTACGAGCAACGCGAGTAAAAGACGAGAAAGGACTGTCTGTATATGCCGCACGCTTTATCTTTTTTATCCGTCATTCCGAGCCTTACCCGCTTTGCTCGACGCTTCTTACGTTATTCCGAGTTTGCTCCCTTGACGGACTTCCGAGGAATCCGGGCACGGCGTGCCGCATTGTTGCCGTGTTCCAGCTTTTGAAAGTGCGGGGCATTCGCCCCCGGATCCCTCTTCGGTCGGTCAAATAAGCACGTCTTGAGACGACGAAAGTGAGCAACGCCTGATTATGCCGAAGTGACGGAGATCGAAAAATCCAACATGAAAGGAATCGCAACGTTCTCGTCTTGCTCGAGAACGTCGTTGCCGATATTCGCCGAAAACACCGTCGAAACGAGGAGCGGATCATAAGACAAAAGCACGAAAAAATAGACTTCCCCGTTGTCGTCCGCATCGACTGCGAAATCCGTCTTAATATTCACGCTCGGCTCGGGCGCGGTAGCCGTTTCAATCGCCGAACGATCGAAAAAGCACGACGTGTTCGCGTCGCTCGGAAGCTCCGCGAGCTTATATCCGCCGCCCGTCGTTTCGAGATCGGCGCGGGAAAGAACGGCAAAGGAAATCACGCTCGAAAGTGCGTTGCCCGTTCCGTCCGCCGAAAGCCAGTGATTGTCCGTCTTTGCCGAAGCGGAGCCGAGAAAAAAGTCGGTCGTCGTTTCTGCGGTTACGTTCACGCTCATCGCGGAAACGAGTTTTACCTTTATCAAAAACTGATATTTGTCGTTAAGAACGTCATAAGTTCCGAGTTTATTTTTATCTTCCGAACCGGCGGCGATAAACGAATAGCCCGAAGCGGCCAAATCCGAATCCGCAACGAAATATTCGCACCCCGCGATAATCGACTCGTTCCGCACGATCACGTCCATCCCGCCCGCGTCCGTGTTTTTGTTCATCGCGAACCAGCAAAGCGTGAGCGTTATAAGCGAAAAAAGGCTCAACGCGCACGTAAAGAGCGAAACGATCATCTTAAGTTTTAATCTTTTTGTTCTTTCCATAACCGCGTACCGAACAGCCTTTCAACGTTTTAACGAAACTCGAACCGAGTAAACCTGAACAAAACCCACCGCTTTTCCAAAAAAATTCCGGAAAAGCGAACCTACGCTCACCGCTTTTCCAAAAAAATTCCGGAAAAAGCGGAACCCATGCTCACCGCTTTTCCAAAAAAATTCCGGAAAATAAAAAAATGCCAAACTACCTTAAGTAATCTGGCAACCGGCTGACTCATAAAGTCCCTATGGCTTTGCGTAATAGCCTTGCGACTATCTTGCTATTATACGTATACTTTTTTTCTCTTAAATTAATCACATTATACACAACGCCGAGGAAGTTGTCAAGAGTTTTTTGCGTATTTTTTTGCTTTTACCGTCCGTCTGCCCGCATTCGGTCCGCACGTTCGGTTGTCCGACGGAAAAAAGACTGTCCAAAAGAGAAAAATCGAATAGGGATTCCATTCCTAACGAAAAAAATGTACGCCTATTAACTCAATAGGTGTACAAAAATTCAAAATGTGTATAAAAACGTCTCTGTTTTTTGACAAAATTACACATTTTTAGTCAAAAAAAACATTTTTTTCGCGTTTTCTTTTGCGTTTTTCGCGTTATGTGTTATAATGGTCTCGGGAAGTACGCACCTATTGAGTTAATAGGTGTCAGGTAAATTACACCTATTGAGTTAATAGGCGTATCGAAAAAGATTGCGGGAAACTGTCAAAATATCCGATCGGAGGGGGCTTCGCGCAGTCAATAAAAACAAACGGTGATGTTATGAATTTTTTGCTATATAGCGAAATCAACGTCTTATGCATAACGCTTCTCGGCATAATGGCTTACCGCGCATCCAGGTTCGGCATTGACACCAACGAAAAGAAAAAGGCGTTTCTCGTATCCATTCATTTCGCTATTCTTTTAAACATTTTCGATCTTTTATGGGATCTCGGGCTGACGGGCGCAATAAAAATGTCCGCATGGGTCAAATACGGAATCAACGCGGCATATTTCGTTTCCCTGTCGCTGTCGGCGTTTTTCTGGCTCGTATTCTCGGAGATCGTTCAGAATAGAAAAATCGGAAAAAAGGTTCTCTTTTTAATTTTCGTTCTGCCGATAGCTTTGCTCCTCACACTTTTATTGACTACTTCGAAAACGGGCTGGCTCTATCGCTTCGACGAAAACGGCAAGTATATCCGCGGAACGCTGTTCTATCTGCAATTCGTCCCGGCGCTCATTTACATTCTTATCGCGTCGATAAAAAGCCTCATCGGAATGTTAGAACCGAACAATTACGAGAGGCACGAAAACTTTTCGACGATGTTCTCATATTCGTTCGCGACCTTCATTTGCGCGCTCGTGCAGTTTTTCTTTCAGGATTTACCGATTTTATCGACCGCGCCGACGATTTCGCTTCTCATCGTCTATACGAATTCGCTTAAAATTCAACTTTCGCGCGATTCCCTCACGGGAATTTACAACAGAAGAAAACTCGTCGACACCCTCTATGAAAAAGCGGGAAACCCGAAAAAGAACAAAAAACTGTACTTCATATTTATGGATGTAGACAATTTCAAAACACTCAACGATGAGTTCGGGCACGACGAGGGCGACGTTGCGTTGCAACTCGTTGCCGACGCGCTTTACGATGTCTGCTCGCGCAAAAACGGCACGTGCGGAAGATACGGCGGCGACGAATTCGCGGTCGTTCAGGAACTCGACGAAAGCGAAAACATCTCCGATCTGTGCGATGAAATCAAGCGCGAGATAACCAAACGCACCAAGAGCAAGAAAGCCGAGTTTCCCGTGGAGGTCAGCATCGGATACGGCGAATATCTCAAAGATGCGCAAAGCGTTCCCGCGCTGATACGCTTTGCGGATAAACACATGTACGAAAACAAGAAAAGAAACGCCGGTTAGGAATCCGGGAACTTCCCGACCGCAAAATTCAGGTTTCGGTCAATCTTTCGCGGCAAGACGTGCTTAATTCCACGTTTATGAGCGAACTCGAGCGCGAGGTCGTCGAAACAAAGGAACAAGCAGATATGCTTTTGAGTTTCGGTTGCAAGAGCATGCAAGGGTACTACTTCAGTAAGCCCGTCCCCGCGACCGAATACGAACGCCTTCTTTACGACGAAAATACTCTACCTCTCGGCAAATAATGTGAAAGAACTATTATATAAATGTTATATAATCGATACTATACAAATGTTGCATAGTCGATATTATAAAATGTATAAATACAATGTAAGCACACGATACAAAACGTAACAGATAACAACGTAAGAAAACGCCGACTTCGGACAAACCGAAGTCGGCGTTTTGTTTTATTCTATTATCCCCGTCGTCCCAAACCTACCCACTCACTTCTCTCT
>CAKQKN010000089.1 GCA_934249215.1 uncultured Clostridia bacterium | reverse complement strand
CATTCTGACGATCGGTTCGAAACGACAATCGATCGCGCGGGCGTTCCCCGTAAGTTTTTCTTTGAGATAAGTAGCCGTTTCGCCGTCGTGCAGCCTGCCCGCCAGAACGCCGTTTTTTATGAGATAATTTTTGCGGGCATGCGTACCCTCGTCGTCATACGGGCAATAGCCGCACCCTTTTTCCTTTCCGCTGTCGACGATTGACAAAAGCGGCGAAGCCACCGTCTTTCCGATCGTCCACTCCTTTGCGATTCCCTCGTCGGCGAGCATAAAATCGGCTTCCGACTTATGCCCGAACGACTCGTGCGCGAAAACTCCCGCGGCCTCGGGCGAAAGAATGACGGGATAATTTCCCGGCGTAACTTCCTTTGCCCGCGCGGCATAGTCCCGTTGCTCGGAAAACACGCGCTTTATGGCGGCTTTTCTGCCGAGCAGTTTGTCAAACTCGGTTTCGCCCGCCTGGTAGTGCGCCTTGAAAAAGTCGCTTCCGCTTAAGAACGTGCAGGACAAAACGACGCCGCACGTCTGATAGTCATATTTTATATACGCGCCCTTCGACGACGAAAACTCGAAAACGGAATTTCTGTCGAGATACATTCCGACGGGCATCGCGCCTTTGAACCGCTCGATCTCTTTTAAATACGACCGAATGAGTTCGTCTTTTTTCTCAAAAGGCACGTTCCTCACCGAAACGGGCGCGAACTGCATCCTGACGTCGCTGTTGACCTCGAAGCGGCGCACCGTCTTATTCGAGCCGATTTTCGGATTTGATTTTGCGAGTGCGTAAAGTCTGTCGAGATTTTTCTGTATATCGTCAAGATCGGTCGTAGAAGCGTAATACCAGATTTTTCCGTCAAAAACACGGATAAACGCACGCTTTTCGACGCGCACTCTGGACTCTTTTTTTCTTCCGTCAACGTACGTGAGCGTGGTCGTAAACCTGTCCTCCGTGCGCACGTCCGCATAAAAATCGGGCTTGAAATTATACATCTTTTCACCTCGTTAAAATTACCTTGTCTGATAAGCTCGTCGTTAAAAAAATTCTGACCGCGCAGCAATCACTTGCCGTCGCGATCGGGATATCAGGCTTGTTTTGCCGGTTCGCCCTCTTTTTTGTTTTTCTTCGGAATTACGATTTCCCCCGCGCGTTCGAGCGCCCATTTTGTCGCAAGCGGTCCCACGAACTCGTAAACGAGCGTTGCACAGAGCGTAACGGTAACTATCACGGTACTGAACCCGCCGCTCGCAAGTTCCGGCGTAAGCGCGATTTTCTGAGCCATACCGATCGCGACGCCCGCCTGCGGCAACAGCGTCAGCCCGAGATATTTGCGAACGTTGTGATCCGCGCGCACGATTCCCGCTCCGATGTTCGCGCCGAAATATTTACCGAGCGAACGCACGATTATGTAAGTGATTCCGACAAGCCCGACGCTCGGAATGATCGACAAATCGAGATCCGCGCCGGAAATGATGAAGAACAACATAAACAGCGGAGCCGTCCACCTGTCCATAATATCCATAACGTTGCCGCTTTCCTTGTTAATGTTGACGTAGAACACGCCGATCGCCATACACGTAAGCAGATCGGAAAGCTGGAATCCTCCGCCGAAAACGTCGCTTAAACCGACGCCGGCGAAAACAGCCACCACGCAAAGCGAAATTCTGTTCGCGCGCGACTTGAACACTTTCGCCGCAAACGCGAGAATCACGCCGATTACGGAACCTATTCCGAGCGAAGCCACGATTTCAAGCAACGGCATAACCACGACGTCCATCACGGAAACGCCCTCGCCGGGAACGGCAAGCGCCTTTGCGAGCGCAAGCGAAACGGCGAATACGATGAGTCCTATTGCGTCGTCAAACGCGACGACGGGCAGAAGCGTGTCCGTCACGATTCCGCGCGCCTTATATTGTCTTACGACCATAAGCGTAGCGGCGGGCGCCGTAGCCGTTGCGATTGCGCCGAGACAGATCGCCACCGAAATATTGACTTTTCCGAGAAGAGAAAGTCCTATGAGCGCAAGATCGACCACGAGTACGGTAAAGAGCGCCTGGCATACGGTGATGACGATGATGCTTTTACCGATTTCCTTTATGTGTTTGAGCTTGAACGACGAACCGATCGAAAAAGCGATGAATCCGAGCGCCACGTCCGTTATAATATCCAGCCCCGTGAACGATGTGATTCCCGTCCATTCGACGAGATAGTGCATCACAAGCCCCGCAACGAGATAAGCCGTCACGTTGGGCAGGTTAATCAGTTTAGCCAGGCGAGTCAAAGCAAGTCCGATAGCCATAGCGATCGCAAGGCATAAAATAGTATTCATCTCAGTCGAGCCCCTCCACGAAAGCCAACGGAACGGCGTACATAATGCCGACTTTGTGCTTGATTTCGTCCGTTACGCTTCTGACGATAGATTTGACTTCCTCAAGTCTGTCGTCCCCGATTATGCAGTACACCACGTAATTCGAATCGTGCGGATACTCCACCACATGCCGAAGCCCCGTAAACGCAGGAATGTTTTCGTCTTTGTTGTCGAGCAGAGCCGACTTAAGACTTTGTGCCGGAAGGACAACGCCCTTGATTCCGTTCTTTCGAAGTGCGGAAAACAGTGCGTACGCGTCCTCGTTTTTGGAAAGTATAACCTGAAACATATACTCCATAAAACTCGTTTATCTCCTTTTTACGATCATTAAGATCGAATAAAAATTATTCATTAAGATCGAATAAAAATTATACTATTTTATCATTAAACTTAATATATCCGCAGATTATTAATATATCCGCAGATTACAAATACTTGAGCATATCAGCGTTTTCGCGTTTTTCCTTGGGTTCGACCACCGTGTCGTAATCTGTGTAATAGCTTCTTTCCGAAACGATATACCTATCGATAAGAGTGATCGTAATGAAATAAAGCGACGTGAACGGAAGCGAAAGAATCAACCCTATGTAGAGGGTGAACAACCCGAACGACGCGTTAATATAGAAAAACAGCAGAATCAGAAAGGCATAGCCGCCGATAAGCATGCGAAAATTGCGCGCGGACGGAGCCGAATGCCTGAGCGCCTCGACGACTTTTTGTTTGTCGCACACGATGTTCGGAAGGAACAGCGTCAGCATCGTATATTTGAGCGCGAACAGAAAAACCGTCAACGCGACCGACAAAATCAACGAAAACACCGAAAACAAACTGAACGTATAAACGACGACCACGACGCCGACGAACAGAATTATCCCGTCCGAGACGAAAGTTATGATCGTATGAACGAGCGCGTAAAGCGCGGCTTTTCCGGGTCCGGACAAAGACGCGGTCAAAAATCCCGGTTTATTCATCGACGACATAAAACAGTCGATCATCGTCGCGAAAGCGTAATCCCCGAACGAATAGAAAAACCGAAGAAGCATAAGCAGTCCTCCCGTTTCGAGCCCGACCGAAACGAGGCTTTCGTGCTCCCTCGCGAGCATTTGCAAAAACGCGTCGAACGCGGGTTTGATCGATTCCGACTCGTCCCCGCGCCCCATAAGGAACGTGCGGATAAGCGAAAAAATCGCGTCGCGCAGAGCGACCGTTTCCGAAGCCTTGAACAGCGGGTCGAGATCCGTCAGCACGACGAAATACGCGATAAGCGCGAAAATCGCCGTACACACGAACCTGTAAAGAACTATTTTATACATCGTGCTGACGTTTGCCAGCACGATTCTGAAAGCGTTTCTGATGCGCATTCCGAACTCCCGATTTACTTTTTTATAATTATAGTCGCGCGAGATCGATATGTCAAACGATCTTTTCCACTTTTATCGCAACGACGCCGCATTTTTCGATCGTTTCGTCGTCGTAATATATCCGCATGTCGGCGGGGTCGGCTTTTTCGTTTTCGCCGTAGCCGATATCCTTTGCGGGAAGCGCGGCGTAAAGTATTTTAAAATCGGCGAACCGAAACACGTCCTTAACCTTCACGACGAGTTCTTCCTGCGTTTCCGTCTGCGTAAACACGATAAGGTCGCCTTTTTTGATGAGCTTTCTCTTCTCGTCGTTAAGCCGAAGTTCATATTTCTTTTTACCCGAAGATATCTTTTCGAAAGGCTTGGGGCAAAGTTTCATTCTGTGAACGCCGACTTTTCCGTTCGGCGCGCAGGAAGTCCCGAACGTTTCTTCATACTTTTTCATTGACTGCGCGACGATCTCGATCGCCCTCTCACGTCCGCTCACCTCTTCGACCGCCGTTTTCATTCCCTCGAGACTCTTATACACCATGAAAAAGTGCCGCATTTCGTCGAATATGTGTGCGGGCAATTCGGATATGTCCGTATAACAATTATACGTGGGGTCGGAAAAAGGAATCGCGATTATTTTTTCGTCAAACCGTCCGTTGTCGATCATCGCGATTACCCCGATCGGATAAGCACGGCACAAAGTCAACGGATCGAGTTCTTCCGAGCACAGAAGCAGAACGTCGAGCGGGTCGCCGTCGTCGCAGAGCGTTTTCGGAATGAATCCGTAATTCGCGGGATAGTGCGTGGAAGTATATAAAATTCTGTCGAGAATAATGTACCCCGTTTCCTTGTCGAGCTCATATTTTTTCTTGCTGCCCTTCCCGATCTCTATCACGCAGATAAAATCGTCCGGGTTGATTCTTTTAAGCGATACGCCATGCCACAAATTTTCCATACCGCAAATCCTCCCTGTCAGTCAATTATAGTTTAATTTTTTGCTGAAAAATGCTTCTGACAAGTCAAAAATCGAGAGGCGCATGTCAAAAAACGAGAGTGTCGTTTTTAATGCGAATTTCAAAGCAAATTTTTCCGCAAATTTAAAATCCGCCCGACATGTCGAAAACCGAAAGGCGCATGTCAAAAAACGAGAGTGTTCGTTTTTAATGCGAATTTCAAAGCAAATTTTTCCGCAATATTTTAAATAAGTCGTGCTATAAGTCCGAAAACGGCACTTTAAAACAGCCCCGTTATATTTCCGTTTTCGTCGACGTCTATGTTTTCCGCCGCGGGATGTTCCGGGAGCCCCGGCATCGTGAGTATATCGCCGAGATAGACGACGACAAACCCCGCCCCCGCCGCCACTTTCACGTTCTTAACGGTAACGACCAAGCCCTCGGGCGCCCAGATCGCCGTCGGATTATCGGAAAAAGAATACTGCGTTTTCGCAATGCACACGGGCAATTTTCCGAAGCCGTTTTTCTCCGCCGCCGCAATCGCGCGGTCGGCTTTTTCCGTGTATTCGACGCCGTCGCCATGATAAATTTTCTTCACCACGGCAAGAATTTTTTCTTTGATCGGCGCGTCTGTGTCATACGAGCACGTATAATGCGGCTCGCCCTCTTTTTTAGCCGCCGAAACGACCGTCTTTGCGAGTTCTCTCGCGCCGCGCCCGCCTTTCGCCCAAACGTTCGAAACGACCGCAATAATGCCTTTTTCGGCGCATTTTTCTTTCAAAAGCGCAATTTCTTTCTTAGTGTCGGTCACAAAAACGTTGATCGCCACCACGCAAGGAACGCCGTAAACTTCCTTTACGTTGAAAACGTGTCTGAACAGATTCGGCAGACCTTTTTCGAGCGCGTCGACGTTTTCGTTTTTGAGCTCGTCAAGAGCCGCGCCGCCGTGCATTTTGAGCGCGCGAACCGTCGCGACCACCACGCACGCCGCGGGATCGAACCCCGCTTGTCTGCATTTGATATCGAAAAATTTCTCTGGGCCGAGATCCGCTCCGAAACCCGCTTCCGTAACGACGTAATCTGCAAGTTTCAGCGCCGCTTTCGTCGCGATTACCGAATTACAACCGTGCGCGATGTTGGCAAACGGTCCGCCATGAACGAGCGCGGGCGTTCCGCCGAGCGTCTGAACGAGATTGGGCTTCAACGCCTCGACAAGAAGCGCCGTCATCGCCCCTTGAGCTTTCAGATCGCCGCAAGTAACGGGCTTACCGTCCGTGTCGTACGCCACTACGATTCGCGCAAGCCGCTTTTTGAGATCGGCTAAATCGCTCGCAAGACACAAAATCGCCATAACTTCGGAAGCAACGGTAATGTCGAACCCGTCTTTTCTTTCGACTCCGTTTTTGCCGCCGCCCTGACCGTCGGTAATGAAACGAAGTTGTCTGTCGTTCATGTCGACGCACCTTTTCCAGGTAACGTTGTTTATATCGATTTTGAGAGCGTTGCCCTGCATTACGTGGTTGTCGATCATCGCCGCGAGCAGATTGTTTGCCGCCCCGACGGCGTGAATATCGCCAGTAAAATGCAGATTTATGTTTTCCATAGGCACGATTTGCGAATATCCGCCGCCCGTCGCGCCGCCCTTCACCCCGAACACGGGTCCGAGCGACGGTTCGCGCAGACAAACGATCGTCTTTTCGCCTTCGAGCGTGAGCGCGTCGGCAAGTCCGATCGTCATCGTCGTCTTTCCCTCGCCGGCTTTCGTCGGCGTGATCGCGGTGACGAGAACGAGTTTTCCGCTCTTTTTTTCTTTGATTTCTTCGGCGCAAGCGGGATCGACTTTCGCCATATATTCGCCGTATCGGCAAAGATAATCGCTTTTTATTCCCGCTTTCCGCGCGACGGATTTTATGTTGCGCATGCCGCGGCTGTGCGCGATTTCGAGATCGGTTTTATATTTCATCAGCATTAACCTCGCTTAATATCGTAGTTGAAAATATGGGCAAACCCCGCAAAATAAGCCGATAATCGACCTATAGCCCGCTTTTCGCTTATTTTAATTCAAACCGTCAACCCGCTCGAACAGCCCGTTTTCGAATACGGAAGCGGGAAAAACGACGTAAGCGGGATTTTCCGAATAAACGCAGGACCTTTTCCCGACGAATTGGTTGCTTTCGCCGAGCGTACTGTCGTTCGTCATCGTTCCGTCAAACTCGTATTTCAGTCCTCTTATTCTGATTTCCGCGCGGTCGCCCGCAGAAAACACCGATAATTTTCCGTTACACTCCGCGGAAAAAATCAAACTTTCGTCAGAGATAACCGTGATTATGCGGTCGCGATCGAACATATAGCCGCGTTTTTTCGACACGGCAAGTTTGTTGAGAATGAAAAGATTTGCTATCATGTGGTCGGTTTCGCCGCCGGCCGCGCAATATAAAACGATTTCGTCGTAACCGCGATCGAGCGCGATCCTGACCGCCGCAAACGAATCGGTATCGTCCTTTTCGACGGGAAGAGTGATGACTTCGACGTCGCTATGCACGTTCGGCTTACCCCCGAGCGAATCGAAATCGCCGATCACGACGTCGGGCACGACGCCGTTTTCGCAAAGATATTTCAGTCCGCCGTCAGCCGCGATCACGAGATCGCCCGCGCGCCTTTCGAACAATCGTCCTTTTTCGCCGGCGCACACTATCCGCGCCGTTTTTTTGTCGTTATTCATCGCCGTAAAATCTTAAAGCGCTTCGAGTATTTTTCCGATAAGTTCGGTGTGTTTTTCAGCCGCGATATCGGAAAACTCGGCGTAATCCATAGCCGACGCGTCATCGCTCACCGTTTTTACGACAACGCACGGAACGCGGTTGCGATTGCACGTCAGAAGCACGCCCGCGCACTCCATTTCACAGATTTCCGCGCCGTATTTTTCCGAAAGGGCGCGTTTGTCCTCTTCGTCCGCGATAAATTTATCGCCCGAAGCGCACACGACCGCTTTCAGACTTCCGTCGAGCGCAAGAACGGTTTTCTTCGGAAATTCGGGCGCGGGAATAAACGGCGTTTCATAGTCCGGGTACCGCCCGACTTCGACGCGATCGATTGCCGAAAGGTCAAACTGATAATGCACGACAGAATCGACGACGACCGTCTGTAAAAGTGACAACCCCATGCCGAGTTTGCCGCAAATGCCGAAGTTGAGAACGCAGTCCACCGAGTAAGCGGTCAAAAGATATTGGGTCGCAGCAGCCGCGGCGATCTCTCCTATTCCAGCCTTCACGACGTAAAGCGTTTTGTCAGCGTATCTTGCGCGATAAATTTCATACGGAGCGTTCTGAACGAGCCTTTCCGCCTCGCTCGCAATACGCATTATGCCCGTCATTTCCTTGTCCATTGCGATAATCAACCCGATTTTCATCGCCACTCCTTTTGCCCGCACCGAAAAGCCGCGCGGGCGTAACTATTTTTTAATCGTTGCCGTAAGATGAAGTATGAAAAAAATATTCGTTTACGGCGATAAGAACGTTTTTATAAACTATGACCGAGCAATCCGCGCGGTCGGAGCCGAAGCCGTCTTTTCGGAGAACGTAAAACGAGCGCTCGACTGCGACGCGTTGCTTCTTGCGGGCGGCGGCGACGTTTCGCCTTGTTTTTACCGCTCGCGCGAAAAAAACTGTAAATCGGTGAGCCTCGCCCGGGACATGTGCGAACAATACCTGCTCGCGCGGTTCGAACGGGCAAACGCCCCGGTCATGGGCGTGTGCAGAGGTTTGCAGATGATAAACGTGTATTTTTCGGGAACGCTCGCTCAATCGATCGAGAAAGCGAGACTGCACTACGACGAAACGCGCGACGTTTACCACGAAACGGAAAACAAATCGGGTTTCATGCGCGATATTTTCGGAAAAAACCTTTTCGTCAATTCCTGTCACCGCCAAAAAATCGATCTTCCCGGAAAAAACGTCGTCCCGTGCGCCTTTTCGCCCGACGGCGTGATCGAAGCCGCCTATCGTAAAGGCACGAAAATCTTCGGCGTTCAATTCCACCCCGAGCGCCCGTTTTCCGCAGCGGGCGATCTTTCGAAAGGCCTTTTGATATACGAATATTTTCTTTCCCTGATATAGTTTCCGGAAACGCTTTCCCCCGCCGGAGCGGGGAAAAACGCAGAAAGGATTACTTTTTGGTTCCGAATACTTTTATCCAAGTGTCGAGCTTGGACAAAAGATCGTCGTTATCCGAAGTTTTTTGAACCATTTCGAGGAACGCTTCGGACGGCGCGTCCTCCTGTGCGAGGAATCTGCGCAGTTTGTAAACGTTTTCGATCTGCTCTTTTCCGAAGAGATATTCTTCGTTTCTCGTGCCAGATTTCAAAAGGTCGATCGCGGGGAAAATGCGGCGCTCGGACAGATATCTCGAAAGAACGATCTCCATGTTGCCGGTGCCCTTGAACTCCTCGAAAATAACGTCGTCCATACGACTGCCCGTTTCGATGAGCGCGGTCGAAATGACGGTAAGGCTCGCGCCGCCCTTGAGATTTCTTGCCGCACCGAAAAACTTCTTCGGCGAAATAAGCGCCTGCGGATCGATTCCGCCCGACAGCGTTTTGCCCGACGACGGAATGACGTTATTATACGCCCTTGCTAGTTTGGTTACAGAATCAAGCAGAACGACGACGTCTTTTCCACACTCGGCAAGGCGTTTCGCGCGTTCGAGATAGATTTCGGCAAACTTGATATGCTTTTCGGGCGATTCGTCGAAAGTGGACGCGACGACCTCACCGCTGATGACGAGATCGGCAAAATCGGTGACTTCTTCGGGTCTTTCGTCGATCAGCAAAACGATAAGATACGCTTCGGGATAGTTTCTCTCTATCGACGAGGCGATCTTTTTAAGGAGCGTCGTTTTTCCCGTTTTGGGCGGCGCCACGATAAGACCGCGCTGTCCTTTGCCTATCGGCGCGACCATATCGATGGCGCGGAGCGCGAAATCTTTCGTTCCGACCGAAAGAACGAACCTTTCGTCGGGATAGGTCGCGGGGTAATCGTCGAAATAACGCCCGCGTTTGAAATCGGCGACGGGAGTTCCGTTGATCGTCGTAACTTCGCGCACGTTGAGCGAAGTCTTGTCGAATTTGTTTATGGCAAGCCCCGTAACGTAGTCGCCCGTTTTAAGCCCGTATTTGCGCAGAATCTGACGATCGACGTAAAAATCGGGATAGTCGAAATGGCAATCGTAAGTTCTTAAGAAGCCGTAGCCGCTCTCCATAATTTCGAGAACGCCTTGCGCGGGAACGGTCTTGAACGAAGCGGAATCCGAATCGGCGACGGAAAGTCCGCCGTCCGCGGTTTCGACGCCGCGTCTTTCGTCGGTACGCTTTCCGTAATAGCCCTGCCCGTCCGATCTTCTCTCGTTCTGTCCGTCGTAACGTTTGTCGGAATAATCACGGCGGTCGGAATAGCCGCGTTTGTCGCCGTAATCGCGCTTTTCGGTATAGTCGCGCTTATCCGAATAGTCTTTTCTGTTGTCGTAGCACCCGGAGTCGGCGAGAAAACGCATCATACCCGGACCCGGGCCGGCAAGCTGATCGAGATCGGGAACGTCATCTTCTATTTCCTCTTGCGCTCTGCGGCGCGCGTCCTCGTTTCTGCGCTCCATTTCTTCGATTTTGATAAATTTCGGTTTTCTGCCGCGCTTACTTCTGACGGGAACGAGCGTTCCTTCCTGAATCTGAATGATTTCGTCGATAAGCACCTGTCTGTTTTTGAGTTTCGGAACGCCGCCGATTTTACTCAAAACGATTCGCAGATCGTGAATTGTCAATGCGTCGAGTTCTTCTCTCGTGTAAACGTGTCCGTCTTGTAACATGGTTTTACCCCCTGATAGGATTATTTCTGATAGGATTATTTTTTAGAAAGCGTAATCGTCAAAATCGATTACATTTTCGGTTAGTTTGTCGGCAGACGAATCGCCGCCGACGGATTCGAGTTCTATTTTGCAAGCGGCTGTCTTTATCCGATCGCCGCCGAACAAAGCGAGAAATTTTTCTTTTCCGTCTATGTCAACGTTGCTCCGACGCGTTTTATAGTGCATCGGAATGACCGTTTTCGGTTTTAGTTTTTCGACGTAGCGGAACGCCTCTTCCGCATCGATTGTGTAATTTCCCCCGACGGGTATCGCAAGCACGTCGATTTTTCCGATTTTTTCGGCAAGTTCGTCCGTTATCGGTTCGCCGATATCGCCCATATGGCAAAAAGTCAGTCCGTCCGACGAGCGATAAACGAAAACGGCGTTTTTTCCGCGTTTTCTGCCGCCGCATTCGTCGTGACTCGTTTCGACCGCACGAAGAAAAGGAAATTCCGCGGCGTTTTTGTCGGTAACGAGCACGGCGCCCGCCACCCGATCGAAAGCGTAATGATCGTAATGCTCGTGAGAACAGACGCAATAGTCCGCGACGAGCATCGGAGTATCGTATCCGATTTTTCCGAACGGATCGAACACGATACTCCTTTCGTCATCGCGGATCTTAAAGCAAGAATGTCCGAAATATTCGATTATCATAATTCGCACCTCTCAATTACTTAATTATATATACTCGACTTTTCTGTACGCTATGTTTTTATACGCTATGCGTGCGGACGCTCGCGTTTCCGGCTTTCGTTCACGGTGCCCCGTTTCATCAGCCGAGCGCGCGTTTTTTCGCGATTGCAAGCGCGACTTTCATTCCGTCCGCCGCCGCGCTCGTGATGCCGCCGGCATAGCCCGCGCCTTCGCCAGCAGGATAGAGACCGGAAACGTTCACGCTCTGACAGTCAAGCCCTCTTACGATTCGGAGCGGAGACGAAGTTCTGCTTTCGACGGCGGTAAACAACGCGCCGCCTTCCACAAAGCCTTTGATTTTCCGATTGAAATCGAGCATCGCCGCGGTGAGCGATCGGGTGATCGAATCGCAGAAAAACTCGTGAAGCGGGGCGAAAGAAGTTCCGCGCGGATAAGTCGGAAGCACGCCCGAAAAACGGTCGGACGTTTTTTTCGCGATAAAGTCTTTTACAAGCTGAACGGGCGCGCGAAAATTCCCGCCGCCGAACGAATACGCCTTGCGTTCGAGCTCCCTTTGCAGTCTTACGCCGCCGAGCGCGTCCGAGCCGATGAAATCACGCTCGTCGATCCGACAAACGATAGCGGCGTTCGCGTTCGCTCCGTCACGCATGTATTCGCTCATTCCGTTGACGACCACGCCGCCTTCTTCGCTTGCCGCCGGCATTACGTAGCCGCCGGGGCACATGCAGAAAGAAAACACGTCGCGCTCGCCCGCGTGGCTCGCAAGCCGATAGTCCGCGGACGGCAGTTTGTCGCACATGTTTCCGTACTGCGCGCGGTTTATCTCCTCCTGAAGGTGTTCGACGCGGAAACCGACCGCAAACGCTTTCGGCTCCATCGCAACGCCCGAATCGAAAAGAATTTCGAACGTATCGCGCGAACTGTGTCCTATCGCAAGCACGGCTTCGTCAAACCGACGCTCGTATTCGAGCCCGTCCTTGACGTATTTGACAGCACGGAACGCGCCGTCCTTTATATCCAGCCCGCAGACGCGCGCGCCGAACACGAATTCGCCGCCGAGCGCGATTATTTCGCGGCGTACGTTTTTGATCACTTCGGGAAGTTTATCGCTCCCGATGTGCGGTTTTGACAAATAAACGATCTCTTCGGGTGCGCCGAAATCGGCAAAATCGCGGATAACACGCTTTACCGCGTCATTATTCACTTGCGTATTGAGTTTTCCGTCCGAAAAACACCCCGCGCCGCCCTCGCCGAACTGTACGTTGCACTCGGTATCGAGCGCGCCGCCGCCCGCAAATTCGTCCGTTTTTTTCTTTCTTTCGTCGACGGAAAGCCCGCGCTCGAACACGGTGGGCTTAAGTCCGCACCGCGCAAGATACAGCGCGCAAAACAGTCCGCACGGTCCCGCGCCTACGACGGCGACCGTTCCGCTCGCCCGCGCGTAAACGGGCTTCGGTTCATCTTCTTCGAAAGCGGATATTTCCAGATTATATACGTATCTGACGGCGCTTTTGTCGCGCGCGTCGAGCGATTTTTTGACTATTCTGAAAGTTTTTACGTCTTTCGGCTTTATCCCCGCGATTTTTGCGGCTTTGACTTTCAGAAGTTCTTCGCTTTCGCCCGGAATCAGTTTGACGTTATCGATTCTTTTCATTTTTTTCCGTTACTTTTTCCGCTGCTTTTCCGTTACGCCGAAGCGGTTGCCCGCCGTCTGCGTTTTTTATCGCGCGGGCGAGATATTCCGCGCATGCGGCGGCGGACGAATATGCCCACTGAAGATTATACCCTCCGCAATCGCCGTCCACGTCGAGCGCCTCGCCGATTATAAACAAATTTTTCCGAAGTCGGCTTTCCATGTTCTCGGGGTTCACTTCCGAGCAGTTTACACCGCCCGCCGTAACCTGCGACGCCTTGAAGCCAGCCGTACCCTCGACTTTTAAAGTGAAATTCTTTAACGTTTTCGTTATCGCGCAGATCGCTTTTTCGTCCGAAGCCGAGCCGGGATTAAGCCCCGCGGCGGACAAAACCGAAAGCGCGAGCCTCGACGGGAGGACGGAAACGAGAAGCCGCTCGCACGAAGAAAGATAGGCGATTTTTCGCTTGTTTTCAAAGTTCGCTTTGATTTCTTCTGCCGTTTTGTCGGGCAAAAACTCGATCGAAACCGACGGTTTTTTAAGCCCTTTCAGATACGCCGACAGCGCAAACACGCAATTTCCGCTTATTCCGTAATCGGTGAAAAGCACGTCGCCGGAAAACGCGGCGATTTTTTTTCCGCCGTCGAAAAGAGTTACCGCGCCCTGAAGTTTTATTCCTTTTAAGCCTCTTATCTTCTCGCGCTCGGTCGCAATCTGCACGAGCGACGGAGCAAGGTCGGTTATCGTATGCCCGAAAGATTTCGCGAGGGCAAACGAGCTTCCGTCGGTGGAAAACCCGTCGCCGCTGCTTCCACCGAACGCAAACACGACGTTTTTTGCGAAAAACTCGCGCCCGTCCGACGCAGACAACCGGAAAACGCCGTTTTGCTTTTCCGCTTTCACGATTTTCGTTTCGGTAAACACGTCCGTACGGTTATCTTCGACGGCAAACCGAAGCACGTCGAGAATGCTCGAAGCGCAGTAGTTCGACGGATAGATTTTTCCGTCTTTTGCGGAAGCGATAAGCCCGATTTCGCCGAAGAAATTCAGAAGATTTTTTCTGTCGAAGCGTGAAAGAACGGCTTTTGCGAATTCCGTGTCGCCGTGATAATGCGAAATCGCGAGGTCCTCGTTCGTCAGATTGCCCTGCCCGTTCCCCGTCGCGAGAATTTTTTTGCCTATTCTTTTGTTCGCGTCAATTATCGCGACGTTTCCGATTCCCGCACGCCCGAGCATAACCGCGGCGCACAGCCCCGAAAATCCGCCGCCCGCAATCGCGACGTCGTATATCGTCATAAAAC
>CAKQKN010000088.1 GCA_934249215.1 uncultured Clostridia bacterium | reverse complement strand
GTGCATGTCAGATTTTGGTTTCGCTTTTTGCGGCGGCGATTTCCGATGGGGTTTTCGATGGAGGGGGGGATGGCGGTTTTCGGGGAAAATCAAAAAAAGCGCTTCACGAGGAAACGCTTTTTTGGAGCTGATAACCGGAATTGAACCGGTGACCTCATCCTTACCAAGGATGCGCTCTACCGACTGAGCCATATCAGCAATGCGAAGATAACTACTTCACAGCCTTTATATAATATAATATTCGATAACGATTGTCAAGGGAAAAAAAGGTTTTTTTCATTTTTTTCCGTACAGATCACGTTTGACGTTCGGGAGCGCGTTTTCCGCTTCGCCGAGCGGTTTCCCGATATTGCGGTAATCGTGTCTTGCGGTGAAGCGGTCGATGAGGTTTAAGTCCGTCGAAAACCGCTTTTGTTCGGCGTCGGTCAGCGCTTTTATATAGGCTTTGGATTTTGCGCCCGCAAAAGAAGCGTATTCGAGGAGTTTCGAAAAATGCGAAATACAGAAGCCTTCGCCGCCCGAAACGAGGCTGCGGAAACTCTCTTCGTCGCGGAACAGCATCGCGATCGTTTTGTAATATTTGATCATTTCGGCGCGCGTAAAATCGCAAACGACGCACGATTTTGCCTCGGTTTCGAGGATTTTTGCCGCTTTTTTCGCCGCAAAAACGTTCGTCGGAACGGTCAGCCCCGCCGCGACTTTGTTTATCCGCGTGCGAATCTGAAGGGCGAGCCCGAGTTTGCTCGGCATCGAATAAAGAAGGGAAAAATGCCTTTCGCAAAACCCTTTTGCGTTGACCTGCGTTCTGACGTCGTCGTCCATACACCCGTCGCCGAGCAATTCGCGGCAGATTCCGTTTTCGACGGTTTTCTCGATTTCGCAAAGCGGGCAAAATTTCTTTTTCGCAAAAGTGTCCGTAATAAGTCCCGTGTTGACGTGATATTTCATGATTTCTCCGCTTAACCGTCCGCTCGCGGCGGCTCAAAAAGTTCCGTGTGTCCGCTTGCGGGTGAGTTTATTCGATTGTATCAGAAAAAATTAAAAAAATAAAGCAAAAAGCGATGAAAAAAGTTGCAATACGAAAACTATTATGATAAAATGTAGCGGTAAGTTGAGGGGATAGTTCTATGTACTGCGAAAAGATCGATTTGTATGAGTATTTTAAAATCGAAAGACCTCTCGGAGCGGAGGGTACGCTTTCGGTTTGCTGTCACGATCTGAGCAAGGAAACGGGTCTTGATCGCAGACGCCCCGCAATGCTCGTCATTCCCGGCGGCGGTTACGGTATGGTTTCCGATCGCGAGGACGAGCCCATCGTTGCTGAATACCTGCGGCACGGGTTCAACGCTTTCTCTTTGCGTTATTCGGTTGCCCCTTGCACTTATCCGACGCAACTGCGCGAAGCGGCTATGGCGATGATCTTTATCCGCGAAAACGCCGAGAAATACGGCGTCATGAAAGATTGGGTCGCCGCGATAGGTTTTTCGGCGGGCGGGCATCTTTGCGGATGTCTCGGTAATATGTTCGATTGCGAGGCCGTTTCCGACCTTCGCCATTCCGAGTACATAAGACCGGAAGCCGTCATCTTGTCCTATCCCGTGTTTATCTACTCCGAAGATTATTCGAAGTGTCATTTCGGTTCGTTTGACAACGTGTCCGGTCATGACAAAAAGATTATGGAGTATCTTTCGCTTGACAAACACGTAAAGGCGAACTCTTCGCCGGCGTTCATTTGGCACACGGTTGACGACGATTGCGTTCCCGTTTACGGTTCGTTGGTCGCCGCACAGCGGTATCTCGAGGAAAAAGTGCCTTTCGAAATCCATTTGTTCCGTTCTGCGCCTCACGGCGTTTCGGTTTGTACCGAAGAAGTCAACTCCGTTTATCCGGACGTTCGTCCATGGGTGGAACTTTCGGTCACATGGCTGAAAGGAACGGGCTTCAAAATTTATTCCTGACGCAAAAACGGTCGTGCGGCGTATAAAACGACGTCGTACGGTTGTGATATAATCGCGAAAGCGATATGCTACTGTGGCTCAGTCGGTAGAGCAGCTGATACGTAATCAGCAGGTCGCCGGTTCAAAACCGGCCAGTATCTCCAAACCCCCGAGGAATTTTCCTCGGGGTGTTTTTTTAGGCTCAATGTCAAATGTTGGGGTGTGCGCGATAGAAAATAGTTTAATGGCGGCGGCAACTTTTTTAAGTTGCCGCCATATTTTACTAAAAATGTCTTTTAAGCGGCAAGCAGTATGCGCTTTTTG